>CP148074.1:4200000-4500000 GCA_037482215.1 Pseudomonas mendocina | reverse complement strand
TGGCCGTCTAACCAGAATGGGGCACGGGCAATGCTGGCCTCCAAATCAACCAGCAGGTCGGCGTATTGGCCGCTTAACAGGCGTTCTTGGTAGCTCTTGAGTTTGTCGATAGGGATGCCGCGAAGGCTGGTGATCTGTTCGCCGTTGCGTTCAGGCAAATTGTCGATGGGTAGCCATAGTAAGGTTCTGGACAGACGTAGCGCACGTAGGTCGCTGGCGTTCTGTTTTAGCCAGTAGCCGCACAAGGGACGTGCCAGATCTTGCAACTGGCGCAAACTTTTGTGCGCATCACGTTCGGATTCAATGATGCTTGAGGGAGAGAGAATCTGGGTGGCGGCCTGTTTAACCTGAGCAATCGCATTGCTGACTACAGTGGGCTCAGCCTGGGTCTGGCTGGCCCGTTTTACCAAATCTTCAAGGCGTCGGTATAACGGCAGCAGGAGCGGTGCGTTATCGCCGAGTTGCTCGCTCAGGAATGCTTCAAGTTCGCGTATTTGTTCAGCCAGACTGCGAAATAGAGAAAGGTGTTCGCCGATCGGAACATGCTCTGCCAGCGTCTGTTCTAAGCGCGGAATCAGCCAGATGATGGCGGCGGCACGGGTACGTGGTTTACCGGGATAAAGCTCGGCCCAATGGTTTAGGCACAGGTAGTGTACGAGGGTAAAACCGGCATGCAGACCGGTGAAGGATTCGCGCTGGAAAAGCCCCCAGGTCAGCCAGGTGGCGACACGTAAATCCTTCGATTGAGAACTGAGCAGAGCCTCGCTGTTTTCTATTACTTTTTGCCAATCTATCGCGGTCGTCTGGTGAACAGAGCCGGACTTGGCAAGTTCATTTTCCAGTGCTTCATATTCGGCTGAATAGCGAACATCTTCACCGGCAAACGAACTCTCGTTAATAGGTTGCTTGGCCAGCGCCAGATAATGGGCGCTGCGCTTGCTTGAATAGGTCATTCCCTGACTCAATTTGTAATTGGCAGACTTTCTGGGCTGCTGCGATTTGAGTAACCGTAAAGTTTTACGGTATGTGTGTTGCAGTTATTAATCCTTTGTCTAGGCCAATCCTATGCAATTTTTTTTGCAAGGACAATCACCAAAAGGTGCGTGCTAGACGCATTTTTATGCTTTTTGAGGGCATCTTTCTCATTAATGCTGCGATCTGGGCGTAAATATTATTAGATATGAGCGCAGATATGTTGGCCTCGGAAACACCTTACACTGAGTTAGGAATCATCCTAATATCAATTTGATATTGTCTTACTAAATTGATATGGAATTAGTTGGTATGTAGGACGTTGTTCACAGTTCCAATCTTATCGATATGTATGCAAATATTTCTGGCTTTTAAACTTTAATTAGCAGTGACTTAAAAGCGCTAGCTACTCCAAATACTGACGCTCAGTGTGTGCTGTTCTCCGCTCTCAAGTGCTTGGAAATCCTCCGCAGCATTGGCATGTTCGATACACAGCATGCCTTGCCAAGCGTTGTGGGCAAATTGTGTTAAGCGCAAGCTTTTCTCGGTCCAGGGGTTCCAGACGACGGCAGAGCGGGAGCCGCTGCTGAGCAGGTTAATTTTCCGCCCCCACGGATCGTCGATGATGGCGATGGCCGCTGGAGTATCCAGGTAGACTCGGTCAGTCTCTGCGCTAAACACAGGCTCATCGGTTTGGTGTTTGCGTGACCAGCCATCAAGGCAATCAAGGTAGCTATGGCCTTGTAAGCCTTCGATCTTCACTTGGCGGATATCGCTCACGGCAAAATAGCTGTGCAGGGCCTGACTGTAGCGAAGGGTTGTGTCGCTTAGGTTACAGGTGGTCAGCGCCATGTGCAGGCGATCATCCAGACGTACTTGAAAATGTAATTGTGCCGCATAGGGCCAGTCGGGTTGCGGATGGAGACGGGTGTCGAAAACGAAATCCAGGCGCACGCCATTACCCTCGGTTTCGATGCCTTGCAGTTGCCAGCCAAGGCTGCGGACAAAGCCGTGGGCCGTAGCGCTGGAGGGCTGATTGTGCATCGTCTGAACCGGCTCCGGGTTATGTTCAAGGTTGGCAAACCACGGCCAGCAGATCGGTACACCTCCGCGCACAGGTTGACCTTGTTTGAAGGCTGCTTGGTCACTCAGCCAGACCAGAGGGCGGCCGTTCTCCTTGTAAGAGAGGATCTGCGCACCTTGCTGGCTGATCAGCAGCTCCTTATCTGCGTGGCGGATTTGCCAGCAGGTCAGTTCATCAAGTTGGATGCGTTCAACGCTGGGGCGGGGCATGACGGGCTCACAAAACTTTAGGGGAGGGATACGTATAAAACAAACGCCCGTTAAGGGCGTTTGTGCATCAGTTACCGTACACCTGTTGGGGCAGCCAGGTAACCAGCGACGGGAACAGGTAGACAATCACCAGCAGCAGAAGTTGGATGGCGATAAAGGGAATCACGCCTCGGTACATGGTGGTAGTTGAAATGCTCTGGGGTGTGACGCCGCGTAGATAGAACAGTGAGAAGCCAAGCGGCGGGGTCAGGAAGGAGGTTTGTAGGTTCAGGGCGATCATGACACCCAGCCACACGGGGTCCAGACCCATGGCCAGCAGCACAGGACCGACAATGGGCACGACGACAAAGATGATTTCGATAAAGTCGAGGATAAAGCCCAGCAGAAAGATCACCAGCATGACTAAAAAGAAGGCACCGAGAACGCCGCCGGGGAGTTGCTGGAACACCTCTTCGATCACTGTTTCGCCGCCAAAGCCACGGAATACCAGGGAGAAAAGCGAGGCGCCGATAAGGATCAGAAAGACCATGCAGCTGATGTCGGTGGTGCTGTAGGCAACATTTCGCAGTTGCGTGATAGTTAGCTGACCTTTAAACAGCGCCAGCAGGGTTGCACCGACTGCCCCAATGGCGGCCGCTTCTGTGGGGGTGGCTACGCCCGCTAGGATGGAGCCGAGTACAGCTGCGATGAGAAACAGCGGCGGCATCAGGGAGCCCAGCAGCTTGCCCCAATGCAGAGCACCCAGTTCTTCTTTGGGTACGGCAGGCATCTTCTCGGGCTTGAGTAATGTCATGAGAGCTAAGTAAGCGATATACAGGCCGATCAACAGCAGGCCGGGCAGCAGTGCGCCCATAAACAGATCACCAACGGAAACTGTTTTGGGGCTGAAGATGCCCATTTTCAGCTGCGCTTGTTGATAGGCGCTGGACATTACGTCGCCCAGCAGAACCAAGACGATTGATGGTGGAATGATCTGTCCTAACGTGCCGGTAGCAGCGAGGGTTCCGGTGGCGACGGCCGGGTCGTACCCGCGTTTGAGTAGGGTCGGCAAAGCCAGCAGGCCCATGGTGACGACAGTGGCGCCGACGATGCCGGTGCTTGCGGCGAGCAGGGCGCCGACTAAGCACACAGAAATCATCAGGCCACCGCGTAGGCTGCCGAACAGGCGTGACATGGACTCCAGCAAGTCTTCAGCCACACGGCTCTTTTCCAGCATCACTCCCATAAAGACAAACAGCGGCACCGCCAGCATGGTCTGGTTATTCATGATGCCAAACAGGCGGTTGGGCAGTGCGCTGAGATAACTGGCATCGAATGTGCCGCTAACAATGCCGATACCGGCGAACAACAGGGATACCCCTGCCAGGGTGAAGGCAACCGGGTAGCCAGCCATTAATGCCACGCAGATGCTGACAAACAGCAGAATCGCCATGACTTCAGCCATGTTTCACCTCATCTGCCGGCAGGCGGCCAGTCAGTACGCACAGGGCCTTGATCACATTGGACAGACCCTGCAGCAGTAGCCCTACTACCAGCAGCATGATGATGCTCTTTTGCAGGTAAACGAACTTCAGTCCGCCTGTTTCACTGGAGCCTTCGCGGCTGGCCCATGCGTTGCCGATGTAGTCCCAGCTGGCCCAGCCGAGAAACAGGCAAAGCGGCATTAGGAACAGCAGCGTACCGGTAATCTCTACCAGAGCCTGACGGCGTGGGCTGAAGCGTTGATAGAAGATGTCGACCCGCACATGGGCGTTACGTTGGAGCGCCCAGGCAGCACACCCCATGAAGACCAAACCGTGTGCGTACAGCACGGCCTCTTGAAGGGCGGTGGCGCCGATGCCGAAGCTGTAACGGAGAATCACCACCAGCGTGGTGCCCAGAACCAGAAACAGGGTCAGCCAGCTGCATAGTTTGGCGAAACCTGCGTTGACTGCATCAATCAAGCGGGCAGCTCGCAGGGCGGGGTTGGGGGTTGCAGGCATCGTCGATCCTTTCGCAGGGCCTTGAAGATCGTCGATTCTAGGGGCGGGCAACTTGCTACAGCAATGCTGTGAAACAAGCATAACGCAACGTGTTATGGCGGCGCAGGCTTACAACGGGCTGCTGTCCGACAGCCCGTAAGTGCGCTTATTGAATCGCGGGGTTAGCGGCGAGGAACCGGACGAGTGCGACCGCTGCCATCAATGGCCACGAATACGAAAACGGCCTCTGTAACCTTGCGCCACTCGCTGGATAGCGGGTCGTCGCTCCAGACCTCGACCAGCATTTGAATCGAGCTGCGGCCTACGTCCAAGGTTTGGGTATAGAAGGACAGTTGTGCGCCAACAGCGACTGGGACCAGAAAAGCCATGCGGTCGATAGCGACTGTAGCAACACGACCACCTGCTACTTTGCTGGCCATGGCAGTGCCCGCCAGATCCATCTGAGATACCAGCCAACCGCCGTAAATGTCGCCGAAACCATTGGTTTCACGCGGCAGTGCGGTGATTTGCAGGGCCAGATCGCCCTGGGGGATTGGGTCTTCCTGTTCGAAATCTTGCATCAGAATGGCTCGTGGCGCAGTTGTTTTTATTGGCGCAAACGGTGTGGGTTCAGGCCGCATGATGAGATGTCGCGGGGTGGACAAAGGTGTCCATCACTACCACTGGGTCTGTGATGCTGCGGAGTATAACCCTACATGAGGGGCAGGGCGACTGTGGCAGCTTGCCGCCTACGAATGGAGCCTTGTATCGGGAATTCGCGGTGGCTGTGGCGGGACGAAGTGATCGTCACTTAACTGTCATATTCATTACATACAGTGTTCACATGGCCCTTTGATACTTGGCCCCGTTCTAACAACACTACACATCTGGAGTAAGGCATGAAACTCAAGCGTTTGATGGCGGCTATGACTTTTGTCGCCGCTGGCGTCACCACCGCCGCTGCGGTTGCTGCTGTTGATCCGGCTCTGCCGAGCTACACCAAGACTTCAGGCGTATCGGGCAACCTGTCCAGTGTCGGTTCCGACTCGCTGGCCAACCTGATGACCCTGTGGGCTGAGTCCTTCAAAAAAGAATACCCAAGCGTCAACATCCAGATTCAGGCTGCCGGTTCCTCTACCGCGCCAATCGCACTGATCGAAGGCACCGCCAATCTTGGCCCGATGAGCCGTCCGATGAAAGATTCGGAAATTCAGGCGTTTGAAGAAAAGTACGGCTACAAGCCGACTGCAATCCCGGTCGCCATTGATGCCTTGGCTGTGTTCGTACACAAAGACAACCCGATCAAGAGCCTCGACTTGGCTCAGGTTGATGCCATCTTCTCCAGCACCCGCCTGTGCGGTGCGCCGTCCGATATCAAAACCTGGGGTGACCTGGGTCTGACTGGCGAGTGGGCTGCCAAACCGATCCAGCTGTTCGGCCGTAACTCGGTATCCGGTACTTATGGCTACTTCAAAGAAGAAGCGCTGTGTAAGGGCGACTACAAAACCAACGTGAACGAGCAGCCTGGTTCTGCTTCCGTGGTGCAGTCGATCTCCAGCACCCTGAACGCCATCGGCTACTCGGGTATTGGTTACAGAACGTCCAGTGTTAAGGCTGTTCCACTGTCCAAGAAAGGCGGTGAGGCGTTCGAGGCCAACGAGACTAACGCTCTGGCAGGTAAATTCCCGCTGGCACGCTTCTTCTACGTCTACGTGAACAAGGCCCCAAACAAGCCGCTGAGCCCGCTGGATGCAGAGTTCGTGAAACTGGTTCTGTCCAAGCAAGGTCAGGAAGTGGTTGTAAAAGATGGCTACATCCCGCTGCCATCTAAAGTGGTTGAGAAAACCAAGAAGGAGCTGGGCCTGTAATCCAGCTGTGTAATTGGTAGGGATACCTGCTCAGTTAAAGCACCCGCCTTCGTTAGCGCGAGAGGCGGGTGTTGTTTTGTCAGTGTTCTGTAACTTTTCTGTCATACAAACTGAATACATTGGCTATCCATAGCGGCTGAACTCACTTTGGCGCACTCATGGCTGCGCAGAGACGCTCTTACCTATGAATGACTTGGCTAGTAAAACCATGACCGCCTCAAGTAAATCTCTCGGGTTAGATTTCAATACCCCGGCCTTGAAGCGCAAGCGTCGCTTGCGTGCCCTGAAAGACCGCATGGCTCGCTGGGCCGTATCCATAGGCGGTATGGCTGTTCTGGGTGCTATTACCCTGATTTTCTTCTACTTGGCTTATGTTGTGCTGCCGATGTTCCAAGGTGCCAGCCTGGATAGAGGGGAAGCAGTCGATGCACCATGGCTGAAGAACTCAGGTGCACCGTTGCTCATGACACTTGAAGAGCAGAACCAAGTGGCAATGCGTGTGGATGAAAACGGCAAGGTTGAGTTTTTCAATGCCGAGAGCATGCAGCTGCTCAAAACGGTCGAGCTGCCGGTCCCTGATCAAGTTTCCATTACCTCGGTTGGCAAGGATCAGCCGGGCAGTAATCGTGTTGCCGTAGGCCTGTCTAATGGGCAGGTGCTGGTGCTTGAACACGAGTACAAAATCACCTATCCCAATGATGTAAAGACGATTAGTCCGAGCATCTCATACCCCTTTGGTGAGACACCTATCGCCCTTGATCCTAAGGGCCGCGCGTTGGATCACGTAGCGCTGAACCTCAATGGCGGCACCTTGATGCTGGCAGGCTCTGTTGGCGCCGAGTTAGAGGTGGTGACGCTTGGGCGTGAAGAAAACCTGATGACAGGTGAGGTCACCCTAAGTGAAGAGCGTGTTTCCCTGCCGCAACTGGCTGAGCCGATTAAAGAGCTGATCATTGATCCACGCCAGATGTGGGTGTACGTGATCAATGGTCGTGCGACGGCTGACGTCTTTGATATGCGCAGCAAGAGCCTGAACGGCCGCTATAAGTTATTGAACGACGGTCAGACAGAGGTGACTCACGTTACGTCCTTGCTGGGTGGTATTTCGCTCATGGTTGGTGACAGCCGCGGCGGTATCCAGCAATGGTTTATGGTGCGCGATGAAGATGGCAAATCTTCCCTTAAGCTGATTCGCAGCTTTGAGATGGCCGGCAGCCCAATCGTGCAAATTCTGCCTGAGGAGCGTCGCAAAGGCTTTATGGCGCTGGACGCCAAGGGCAATTTAGGCCTGTTCCACAGCACGGCACACCGTACCCTGCTGGTCGAGCCAGTCGCAGATGCTCAGGCGCTGGCAGGGCTGTCCCCACGTGCGAACATGATGCTGGTCGAAAGCGCGGGCACGTTGCGCAGTATCACCATTGATAACCCGCACCCTGAGATCTCGTGGTCTTCGCTGTGGGGCAAAGTCTGGTACGAAAACTACGACGAGCCTGCCTACGTTTGGCAGTCGACTTCGGCCAGTACCGACAGCGAGCCTAAGCTGAGTCTTGCACCGTTGGCATTCGGCACGCTCAAAGCCGCGTTCTACGCCATGCTGCTGGCTGCACCGCTGGCCATCGCCGCTGCGATTTATACGGCTTACTTCATGGCCCCCGCCATGCGTCGCAAGGTCAAGCCGGTGATTGAGCTGATGGAGGCACTGCCGACCGTTATTCTCGGCTTCTTTGCCGGTTTGTTCCTGGCGCCATACGTAGAAGGTCATTTGCCGGGCATCTTCAGCCTGCTGATCTTCACGCCTTTCGGCATCCTGCTGACGGGCTATATCTGGAGCCGCCTGCCTGAGCGTATTCGCTTGAGTGTGCCGGATGGCTGGGAATCGGCTCTGCTCATCCCGGTGATCTTGCTGGTCGGCTATATCTCTCTGTCCATGAGCGGCCACCTGGAAAACTGGTTGTTCGACGGCAACATGCGTCTGTGGCTGAGCAATGATCTGGGCATCGCCTTCGACCAGCGCAACGCCTTGGTGGTCGGTTTGGCGATGGGTTTTGCGGTCATCCCGAATATCTATTCGATTGCTGAAGATGCTGTATTCAGTGTGCCGAAGAGCCTGACTTTTGGTTCGCTGGCGCTGGGCGCTACGCCTTGGCAGACCTTGATTCGTGTGGTGATTCTGACTGCCAGTCCGGGCATCTTCTCGGCGGTGATGATCGGCATGGGCCGCGCTGTAGGTGAAACCATGATCGTGCTCATGGCCACGGGTAACACCGCCATTATGGACATGAACATCTTCGAGGGCCTGCGCACCCTGGCTGCCAACGTGGCGGTGGAGATGCCGGAGTCCGAGGTGGGTGGAACGCACTACCGCGTGTTGTTCCTGTCGGCACTGGTGTTGCTGACCTTCACCTTTGTCATGAACACACTGGCCGAGCTTGTACGTCAGCGTCTGCGCGTCAAGTACGCCTCGCTCTAAGGATTCGAAGGTATATGTCCGTGAAACAGCAGAATCTTAAAACCTGGTTCAAGAGCGGCTCACCGTGGATCTGGATGAACGCCGGTGCGGTGTCCATTGCAGTGATCATGACTCTGGGTCTGTTGATGGTGATCGCCGTACGTGGCCTCGGCCACTTCTGGCCGGCTGACATAGTCGAAGCGGATTACCAAGTGCCGGGTGAACCGGCCAAGGTGATGGCCGGGGAGATCATTCAAGTTGAAGAAGTCCCGCGCGCACGTCTCGCTGCTTCAGGCTTGCCAGTTGACGTAAAAGGCGGCGAGTTTATGACTCGCGAGTTACTCAAGGTGGGTAACCGTGATGTGTACGGCGCAGACTTCACGTGGGTCGTTGGTGAGTGGCTGAGTAACTCCCGTACACCCGCAAGCCTGACGGCTTTTGAGCGCCGTGAGTGGGGTAACTTTTATGGATACATCGTCAACGTTAAGGAAAATGGCAACGTTGTTGCTGAGGGTGATGCTGCTTGGGCAGAGCTGACTCAACGAATTGACCGGGTGACTGAGCTTCACAAGCAACTGGTGCGCCTGGAGAAGAAGGACATCGGTGAGGTCAATGCGGCGCTGGAGCGTATCCGTCTTTCCGAGCGTGGCCTTGAGTTGAAAGGGCAACTGGACGATGCAGCCCGTGCGGAGTTCAACGCTGAGCGTGACCAGTGGCACAAGCACTACCAGTCTTTGGAAGGGGAGCTGCTGGCGCTGCGTGAAGCCTACAACCGCGACAGCGTGACGGTGAAAACCGCCGATGGCCGTGAAGTGAGCTTCACCCTGGGGCATGTAGTGCGCGCTTTCCAGCCGAACAACATGAGCTTCATGGAAAAGCTTGGTTTCTACTTCAGCAAGCTCTGGGAGTTTGTCAGCGACGAACCCCGTGAAGCGAATACTGAGGGCGGTATCTTCCCGGCTATCTTCGGTACCGTGATGATGACCCTGATCATGGCCGTGATCGTGACGCCGTTTGGTGTGATCGCTGCCATCTACCTGCGCGAATACGCCAAGCAAGGCCCGCTGACCCGCGTGATCCGCATTGCGGTGAACAACCTGGCGGGTGTTCCGGCGATTGTGTACGGCGTATTTGGCCTGGGCTTCTTTGTTTATGTGCTGGGTGGCTCGCTCGACCGCATCTTCTTCCCAGAGGCTGCACCGGCGCCGACCTTTGGTACGCCGGGCCTGATGTGGGCTTCGCTGACTCTGGCCATCCTGACCCTACCGGTGGTGATTGTGGCCACTGAAGAAGGCCTGTCACGGATTCCTCGTGCGGTACGCGAAGGCTCCCTGGCGCTGGGTGCAACCAAGGTTGAAACCCTGTGGCGTGTGGTGCTGCCAATGGCCAGCCCGGCGATGATGACCGGCCTGATCCTGGCGGTGGCCCGTGCTGCGGGTGAAGTGGCTCCGCTGATGCTGGTGGGTGTGGTGAAACTGGCACCTTCGCTGCCGCTGGATGGCAACTACCCGTACCTGCACCTGGATCAGAAGATCATGCACCTGGGCTTCCATATTTATGACGTCGGCTTCCAGAGCCCGAACGTAGAAGCGGCACGCCCGCTGGTTTACGCCACGGCGCTGCTGTTGGTGCTGGTGATCATCTCGCTGAACTTCAGTGCGGTCTTTATCCGTAACCATCTACGCGAAAAGTACAAAGCGCTGGATCATTAATTATCAGCCGCCCGGCCGTTTGCCGGGCCGCCCAAATGAATTGTTAACGAGGGAGCATTCCATGCAACTCGAAGCACAAACCCACGGTATCGACATCTCCGCACTGGGCCGCGAGCGCCAGGGGCTGGACCTGAGCAAGGAAAGCGTAGCCATCGATGTACCGGGCCTGAACCTGTACTACGGCGAAAAACAGGCGCTGTTCGACGTCAAAATGAGCATTCCGAAGCAGCGCGTCACCGCCTTCATCGGCCCGTCCGGCTGCGGTAAGTCCACGCTGCTGCGTACCTTCAACCGCATGAATGATCTGGTTGACGGTTGCCGTGTCGAAGGCGAGATCAATATCGACGGCACCAACATCTACCGCAAAGGCGAAGATGTTGCCGAGCTGCGTCGTCGTGTCGGTATGGTGTTCCAGAAGCCTAACCCGTTCCCGAAAAGCATCTACGAAAACGTGGTCTACGGCCTGCGTATTCAAGGCATCAACCAGCGCCGTGTGCTGGATGAGGCGGTTGAGTGGTCGCTGAAAAGTGCTGCCCTGTGGGACGAGGTGAAAGACCGTCTGCACGACTCGGCGCTGGGCCTGTCCGGTGGTCAGCAGCAGCGTCTGGTGATCGCCCGCACCGTCGCGGTACAGCCAGAAGTGCTGCTGCTCGATGAGCCATGCTCGGCACTCGACCCGATCTCCACCCTGAAAGTGGAAGAGCTGATCTACGAGCTGAAGTCCAAGTACACCATCGTCATCGTGACCCACAACATGCAGCAAGCGGCGCGGGTTTCTGACTACACCGCGTTCATGTACATGGGCAAACTGATTGAGTTTGGCGACACAGATACGCTGTTCACCAATCCGGCCAAGAAGCAGACTGAAGACTACATCACCGGCCGTTACGGCTAATGGGCATGTCTGAGCGCGCTGGGCTGCGGCGGCGGGACTTGCCGTACTCATTGTACTGTCTGCGTCCCGCCTTCTTGCCCAACACGCTCATCCAAGGCCCATTAAACACTGGTCAGTAAACGGTTAATCAAGGGTTTCAAAATGATCAACAAAGAGAACCTTACCCAGCACATCTCCCAGCAGTTCAACGCCGAGCTGGAGGAGGTGCGTAGCCATCTGCTGGCCATGGGTGGTCTGGTTGAGAAGCAGGTAAATGATGCGGTCACCGCGCTGATTGATGCCGACTCCGGTTTGGCCCAGCAGGTGCGTGAGATTGATGACCAGATCAATCAGATGGAGCGCAACATCGACGAAGAGTGCGTGCGCATTCTGGCCCGTCGTCAGCCTGCGGCGTCTGACTTGCGTCTGATTATCAGTGTGTCCAAGTCGGTGATCGACCTGGAGCGCATCGGTGACGAAGCGACCAAAATCGCCAAGCGCGCTATTCAGCTGTGTGAAGAAGGCGAGGCCCCGCGCGGTTACGTTGAGGTGCGCCATATTGGCGATCAGGTACGCAAAATGGTCCAGGAAGCACTGGATGCCTTTGCTCGTTTTGACGCTGATCTGGCCCTCTCTGTGGCGCAGTATGACAAAACTGTCGACCGTGAATACAAGACGGCGTTGCGTGAGCTGGTGACTTACATGATGGAAGACCCACGGGCTATTTCGCGGGTGCTGAGCATCATCTGGGTACTGCGTTCGCTGGAGCGCATCGGTGATCATGCCCGTAATATCGCTGAGCTGGTGATTTACCTGGTGCGCGGTACCGATGTGAAACACCTTGGCCTGGCCCGCATGAAAGAAGAGGTTCAGGGGCCAGGTAAGGCTGACTGATCAGCCACTGCTCTGGCCCGCAGTCATGCACGTATTTCATCTATATGTGCATTTCTGTTGGCCATTGGCCATCCGCCATGACTATGCTTATGCCCAGCTAAGCAGGAGTGGCCAATGAGCAAAGTCAGTGTGCTGGTGGTGGATGACGCCACCTTTATCCGCGATCTGGTTAAAAAAGGGTTGCGTGATCATTTCCCCGGAATCCAGATTGATGAGGCAGTGAATGGCCGTAAGGCCCAGATGCTGCTGACCCGTCAATCTGTCGATTTGATCCTGTGTGACTGGGAAATGCCGGAAATGTCCGGCCTGGAATTGCTCAGCTGGTGTCGTGGGCAGGAAATGCATAAGTCCACGCCCTTTATCATGGTCACCAGCCGTGGCGATAAAGAGAACGTCGTTCAGGCCATCCAGGCAGGTGTATCGGATTACATCGGCAAGCCCTTCTCCAACGAGCAACTGATCACCAAAGTCAAAAAAGCCCTGAATCGTACCGGCAAGCTACAGGCCATGGCTGCCAGCAACGCGCCGAAGATTCTCAGTTCCGGTGCTATGGCTAACGATTCGCTGGCGGCGTTGACGGGGGGCAAGGCGGAAGTCATCAAGAAGGCGCCTGCCACGCCCGTGCGTAACACTCAGCCAGTAGAGTCTGTCAGCAGCGCGCCCGCCACGAGCAGTGCCCCGACGGGCCGAGGTCAGGGGCGTCTGCGTTTGTCATCGGGAGCCAATCTCGCCTGTGTGATCAAAGCGCTCAGCCTTAAGGAGGCTTTGTTGGTCATCAAGCGCGGTGAAGTGCTACCGCCGGTGCTCGACAGTGCTGTGCTGGATCTGGAGCAGGGTGAAGCGGCCGAAACGGCACGCCTTAACGGTTACCTGCATGCTATTGCGGCTTTGGAGCCGAAGCCTGACAGCGAGTGGCTGCAGCTGACTTTCAAGTTTGTCGATCAGGACCCGCAGAAGCTGGACTACATCTCTCGGCTGATTGCCCGTGGCAGTGCACAAAAGCATTTCACACCGGGAGCCTGACGCCCTGATACCACCCGTTTACCCAAGGGGCGTGGCACGATCAGGCATCGGCTGCTAATCTGCGCATCCGGACACGTCAGAAGATCCGATCACGATGCTAGGGCGACTGATACTGTTATGCGGCGCCATGAGCCTGGCTGCTCAGGCCGCCGCATTGACCATCTACAAATACACCGATGCCAACGGTGTGGTGACCTATTCCGACCAGGCGGCGCCGGGGGCGCAAGTCTTCGTGTTCCGCGACCGCATGGTTGAGCGTCTCGATCAGCAGGTCAAACTCGAAACCAAGAAGCATGTGGCGGGCGAAACCCTGCTGGTGCGCAATGATCTGTTTGCACCTGTGCAGGTTGAGCTGAGTTTGGAAGAGCTGAATAACGTTGCCGGTGCTCCGGATAAGCCGATTACGTGGGTTCTACCGCCACGCAGTCACATTCGCTTGGCGACCCTGGCGCCGCGGGATGCGTCCCAGCCCATGCGCTATAAGCCAAGACTGCGTTACGTCATGGGCGATCCACGCTTACAGCCATCCCAACAGGTCTACCCGCTGCCATGGCGTGGAGGCCCATTCCGCCTGACGCAGGGTGCCAATGGCAAGTACAGCCACTTCACCCCCAAAGGCCGTTATGCGATTGATATTGCCATGCCGGAAGGCACGCCCATTGTCGCCGCACGGGGAGGCGTGGTGGTAAAGACCGAGAATAACCAGAGCGGGCGGGGGAATAACCCGGCCGGTAACTTTGTGCGCATTCTCCATGACGACGGCACCATGGGCGTTTATCTGCACTTGATGCGCGGCTCCGTGGCAGTAGCAGAGGGCTCACGGGTCAGTACCGGCACCATGCTCGGCCGTTCGGGCAATACCGGTAATAGCACCGGCCCACACCTGCACTTTGTGGTGCAGCGCAATGTGGGGTTTGCCCTGGAGTCGATTCCTTTTGATTTTGCTCAGCCGGTAAACAGCCTGCCGAACTTTGCTGTCGGTGGTGAGTAAGGCCGGATAGGTTCCGGCCTTAGCGTCAATCAGCTCAGCTTGAGCACTTTGGCCAAGACCACTTTCGGGCCTTTCATCTTTTTCACGATGATACGCAGGCCCTCGGTTTCCACTACTTCCTCCTCCTCCGGCATGCGGTTGAGGGAGTCGTAGATCAAGCCGGCAAGTGTTTCGGCCTCAACGTGGTCGAGGTCTACGCCCAACAGGCGTTCGACTTTGGCCAGCGGTGTATCACCCCGGACCAGCAATTTTCCGGGTTGATAGGCAAGGATGCCGCGTTCGGCCTTGCGGTGTTCGTCCTGAATGTCGCCCACCAGCGCTTCCAACACGTCTTCCATTGTCAGGTAGCCAATCACTTTGCCGTCGGCTTCTTCTACCAGCGCAAAGTGTGTGCTGCCTTGGCGGAATTGCTCCAGCAGATCGGATAGCGGCATATGCCGGTTAACCCGCTCAATCGGGTGCATTAAATCACTTAGGCTCAAGGCCGACGGCAGCATTTCCAGAAGGGACAGTTGCAGCAGCAGGTCCTTGATATGCAGCACGCCCACATACTCGTGTGTGTCTTCATCGTAAATGGGGTAGCGGCTGTATTTGTGGCGGCGGAAAACGCTGAACACTTCATCAAGCTTGGCATTGAGTGGCAGTGAGATCAGGTCTTCCCGGGAGTTGGCCCAGTCCACCACTTCCAGCTCGCCCAGCTCCACAGCGGAGGCGACAACGCGCATGTCCTGATCATTTGGGTCGCTTGCGCGGCTGGAGTGCAGGATCAGCTTGAGTTCATCACGGCTGTAAGGGTGCTCGTTGTTGGCCCCAGGCTCACCTTGGCCGGCAATGCGCAAAATAGCGTTGGCGCTGGCGTTAAGCAGGAAAATCGCCGGATACATCAGCCAGTAGAACAGATAAAGCGGGACGGCAGTCCACAGCGAGAGCAACTCAGGCTTGCGGATTGCCCATGACTTTGGCGCCAGCTCACCGACCACAATGTGCAGGTAGGAAATGATGAAGAAGGCCGTGATGAATGAGACGCCATGGATAACCTGCTGAGATTCGATGCCGATGGCCGCCATCAGTGGCTCCAGCAGATGAGCAAAGGCGGGCTCGCCGACCCAGCCAAGCCCAAGCGAGGCCAGCGTGATACCCAACTGGCAGGCTGACAGGTAGGCATCTAGCTGATTGTGCACTGTACGCAAGATGTGGCCGCGCCAGCCGTTTTGGGCTGCCAGGGTTTCCACTTTGGTAGAGCGCAGCTTGACCATGGCGAACTCAGCGGCAACGAAGAAGCCGTTAAGCAGAACCAGGAAAAGGGCGAATAATAGAAGGCCGAAATCGGCAAAATAGTTGCTTACGGTAACGCTAGAAGAGGGGTCCATAACGGAGTCAATTGGCCATTGGGCCTTAAAGGGTGGCGCTGCCTGAGAGATTTTTCAAGTGCGCGGCCTGTTATTGGCCGCGCCGGTTCACTTGTTGGTTGGGAAAGTGGCAGGTGAAGACACTGCCTTTGCCGAGCACGCTGGTTATCTCCATCTTGCCGCGGTGACGCAGCAACACATGCTTGACGATGGCCAGACCTAACCCTGTACCGCCGGTATTGCTGGCACGGCTGGAGTCGACTCGGTAGAAGCGTTCGGTCAGACGCGGCAGGTGTTTTTCATCAATACCAATGCCTGTGTCACGCACGCTCAGATGGGCGCCTTGATCGTCTGCCCACCATCGCACATGAACTTCGCCCGCATCGGGTGTGTACTTAACCGCATTGAAGATCAAATTGGAGAAGGCACTGCGCAGCTCAGCTTCACTGCCCTTGAGCTTGATACTGCTATCGGCTTCCAGGGTGATGCGATGATTGCGCTCACCGGACAAGGCCTGTGCGTCTCCCTTAATGCTCAGCAACAGCAGGTCGACAGCAACCGGCTGGTTGTCCGACGGGTAATCGGTGGCTTCAAGTTTGGCCAGCAGTAGCAGGTCGTTCAGCAGGTTCTGCATGCGCCCGCCCTGTTGTTGCATTTGCTGCAAGGCACGGAGCCAGCGCGGGTTAACGTTTTCAACATTATCCAGCAGCGTCTCCAGGTAGCCCGCAATCACCGTCAGCGGTGTGCGTAGCTCATGGGAAACGTTGGCGACGAAGTCTTTACGCATCTGCTCCAGCTGGTACAGGCGGGTGACGTCACGTACTAACATCAGGTGTTCGCGGTTACCGTACTGAGTAATGTGGTATTGCAGGCGCACACGGTCGCTGATGGGAGAGGGCAACTCCAGTGGCTCGTTGTAGTTGTGCCCTTCAAAATACTCGATAAAACGCGGGTCACGGACTAGGTTGGTGATTTGCTGGCCACTGTCTTGAGGCGTTTTCAGTCCCAGCAGTTTCTCGGCAGCGATATTCCACCACTCCAAGTTGCCGTCACGGTCGAGCATGATCACTGCATCGCGCAGGGCGGCAGTGGATTCCTGCACGCGGTCAATCACCGCCTGCAAGCGGTCACGCACCCGCAGATCACGGCGTTGCAGGTGGTAGATGTTGTCGAACACCTCCCCCCAAAGTCCGTGCCCCTCAGGGGGCGCTTCGTCGTGTTTGCGAGTCAGCAGCCATGTGTGCAAACGCAACAATTGCTTCAGATGCCAACCCAGATACAGGGTCAGTCCTGCAACCAGCGACCAGGCGTACTCACCAGTAATCACTCCGAGCAGGAGGCAGGCGGCAATCAGTAACAGGCAATGACGTATTAGTGCTGTGCGCCAGTCTCGGTTCAATTCATATCTCTCGCCAATTCGTCTTCATTCGTCCGTGAGTGACTCAGCTTTTGGTAGAGAAACGATAGCCTGTACCGCGCACAGTCTGGACCAGGTTCTCATAGGCTTCGCCCAGTGCTTTACGCAGGCGGCGGATATGGACATCCACCGTGCGCTCTTCAACATAGACGTTTCCGCCCCATACCTGATCAAGCAGTTGACCACGGGTATAGGCACGCTCTTGGTGGGTCATGAAGAATTGCAGCAGACGGTATTCAGTCGGGCCCATCTCCGCAGGTTTACCATCGATGGTGACGCGGTGGCTGACGGGATCTAACAACAGGCCGCCCACCTCAATCGGGCCTTCGCTGTCAGCAGGACCTGCACGGCGCAGTACGGCCTTGAGGCGAGCAACCAGTTCACGTGGCGAGAACGGTTTGGTGATGTAGTCGTCTGCGCCTACTTCCAATCCTTGGATCTTGTTGTCCTCTTCGCCTTTGGCGGTGAGCATGATGATTGGGATGTCGTTAGTCAGCTCATCACGCTTCAGGCGGCGGGCCAGTTCAATGCCGCTGGTGCCTGGCAGCATCCAGTCGAGCAGAATCAGGTCCGGTTTGCGGTCAACGATAATGGCGTGTGCCTGCTGAGTATTCTCCGCCTCTAAGCACTCATACCCGGCCATCTCCAGGGCCACGGCGATCATTTCACGGATCGGTGCTTCGTCATCGACGATCAGGATGTTCTTGCCAACCATTAATCAAGCCTCGGGTCATCTTGCTGTATACGCAGCATTAGATAACGAAATTATTGCAGCTATGTGACAAGTAGATTTTCACAGTCTGCAGGCTCTGACGGTCAGCGCAAGGCGTAATCCAGAATGAGGCCGATGAGGATGGCTAAACCTGCCCAGTGGTTATGCAGGAAGGCCTTAAAACACACCATCGGCTCGCGCTTGCGGGTGACGATGAACTCCCAAATGAAACAGCCCGCTGCGACCAGTAAGCTCAGGTGGAAGTACAGACCCAGTTCGAAGCGTGCTGCTGCCAGCAGCAGGCAGCCGAGGGCGAGGGCTTGCAGGGTGAGGATAATGATGCGGTCAGCATCGCCGAACAGGATGGCCGTGGACTTCACCCCGATCTTCAGGTCGTCGTCACGGTCGGCCATGGCGTAATAGGTATCGTAGGCTACGGTCCACAGCAGGTTGGCGATATACAGCAGCCAGGCCTCCGGCGGCAGGCTGCCGGTTTCTGCGGTAAATGCCATTGGCATACCCCATGAGAATGCAGCACCCAACACCACCTGCGGGTAATAGGTATAGCGCTTCATAAAGGGGTAGCAGGCCGCCAGCGCCAGGCCGCCAAACGAGAGCCAGATGGTGGTGCTGTTGGTGAACAGCACGAGGATAAAGCTCAGCACGATGAGGATGGCAAACAGCGTGAGTGCTTCTTTGGAGGTTACTTTACCGCTGGCCAGTGGGCGGGCTTTGGTACGGGCAACATGACCGTCTACTTTGCGATCCGCAAAGTCATTGATCACACAACCAGCGGCACGCATCAGCAGCACGCCCACAACGAAAATAAACAGATTTTTAACGCTAGGCACACCCTCTGCCGCTACCCACAGCGCCCACAAAGTTGGCCACAGCAGCAGGTAAATGCCGATGGGCTTTTCCAGGCGCATCAACTGCACAAAATCCCACGCGCGGGGATGTACACGGTTGAGCGATTGCAGCAGGCGGGTATACATCGGTCAGGTCTCCAGACTAAGCCGGCAGATTATACGGATGATCAGGTGCTCGGCGCTGGACTGCGCGCCAGCTCGTGCCAGAACTGTGGCAGAAAGACTTCCGCCACGAGCACGCCTAATGTGCCACGGGTGAAGCAGGAGCGGCGGCCCCACAGGTCTTTTATGCGGTACTCAGTTGGCAGCCATTGCTCAGGGTAGCGACAGACCTGAAGCTCGCCGCGATCAAAGGCGGGGTTGCTGAACAGCAGCTCACCGAGGGAGCGGGTGCCTAGTTGTTCCATGTCCAGATCTGAGTCCTGCAAAGCCTGTCGGGCTGCCACGCTGCGGGCAAATACCCAAGGCTGTTGGTGGCCGAGCAGGTAAACCTCGCGCACCCAGCCTTCACTGCCAGGGGCTACACCAAGGGCTGCGCACTCATCATCCCGCAGCGTCTGCCAACCTTCTGACAGAGGTGTCACGCTGAAGTGATTAACAGACTGGCGGGTTAGCCTGCGGGTCAGGGAGTCTTCGTTGAACAACCAGTCGTAGACGACGGCATCCGGCTGTGGCTGCAGCTCTGTGCAGGTCAGCCAGACAGGGGCGGCATAAGCAGAAGCGTGGGGCACGAGCGCACTTTCGATAGGGGAACAGATGGCCGAGTCTAGCACGCTGCCGGACTGGGGGGCGGCCTCCGGGCTGAACTGAATGTTCTGGCTTCTCGACTTTGGTTGGCCTTTCAACACTGTTATTCATCGCATCACAACTTGGCGCAAGGGGCGTGATGCGGTAGTTTCGCGGCGCAAAAGCGCTGTGATCGGCCTGAGGTTGATATGAAAAAGTGGCAATGTGTAGTCTGCGGACTGATTTATGACGAGAGCCAAGGCTGGCCAGATGATGGTATTGCCCCCGGCACCGCCTGGCAGGACGTTCCTGAAGATTGGCTGTGCCCGGACTGCGGTGTGGGTAAAAGCGATTTCGAGATGATCGAGATTGCCTGATCTGCTCTGCGGAAACACTGAGCGGCGACTTCGGTCGCCGCTTTGCTTATAAGGCGGGCATACTTCGGTATTTCTTGGCAGGTGCATCAGCCCTGTCTGTATCAAACAATTGCAATGCGCTGCTGCCTGGCTGCGCCAAGAGAACTGCATCATGAGCGATCCATTGGTAATCGTTGGTACCGGTTTGGCCGGCTATAACCTGGCCCGCGAGTTTCGTAAGCTGGACAGTGAAACGCCTCTGCTATTGATTACCGCCGACGACGGGCGCTCATATTCCAAGCCGATGCTTTCCACCGGTTTTGCTAAAGGCAAGGATGCAGATGGCCTGACCATGGCTGAGCCCGGCGCGATGGCCGAACAGCTCAAAGCTGAAGTCCGCACCCATACCCGTGTCACGGCCATCGAGCCTGAGCACCGGCGTATTTGGATCGGCGAAGAGTCCGTGCGCTACCGTGACCTCGTTCTGACTGTGGGGGCGGAGGTCATCCGTTTGCCGATCCCCGGAGATACGGCTGACAAGGTGTTTTCAGTCAATGACCTGGAGGATTATGACCGCTTCCGCCAGGCCATCGCTGGTAAGCGTAATGTCCTGATCCTCGGCGCGGGCCTGATTGGCTGTGAGTTTGCCAACGACCTCATGCTGGGGGGCTATGGGGCTGAGCTGGTGGCGCCGAGCGATCAAGTGATGCCGGGGCTGATCCCACCGGCTGCCGCCACGGCTGTCCAGCAAGCGCTGGAAGGGGCGGGTGCGAAGTTCCACTTGGGCTGCGTCTTGGCGTCGCTGAGAAAGGATGGCGATGGTTTGCTGGCCGAGCTGTCAGATGGTTCTGAGCTGAAATGCGATGCTGTGCTGTCCGCCGTAGGGCTGCGCCCGCGTATTGAGTTGGCATCAATGGCGAGCTTGCGGGTCAATCGTGGGATCGTGGTCGATCGGCAGTTGCGCACCACCCACGACAATATTTATGCACTGGGCGACTGCGCCGAAGTGGATGGCATCAATTTGCTTTATGTCATGCCACTGATGGCAGGCGTGCGGGCGCTGGCACAGACCCTTACAGGCACACCGACAGAGGTTAAATATGGGCCAATGCCCATCACCGTTAAAACACCAGTGTGCCCTTTGGTTGTTTCTCCACCGGTTGGTGACAGCGGTATCTGGCAGATTGAAGGCAGTGGCGCAGACACCAAAGCGCTCTGTCACGGGCCTGATGGGAGCCTGCTTGGGTATGCATTGACCGGGGCTTACGTGCAGGAGCGATTGCAGCTGAATCGGCTGTTGCCACCCGTTTTGGCATAGAAGTCACGCGAAATGTCAGATGTGTCTTATTTTTGTTTCGTTTAATTGTCAGACAAGGCTAGCGCGATTGGGTGCGGCCGTGCCATTCTCCACGCGTCTGCCGCAGGAGGTGGTCGTCGCGGCATTTGGTATCTGCTCGAACAGAGCAGCCCCGGACACAACAACAAAAACGTAAGAGGCACTTATGCGTAAACCGGAACTCGCCGCAGCTATCGCTGAAAAAGCGGATCTGACCAAAGATCAGGCAAATCGCGTACTCAATGCAGTACTCGATGAAATCACTAAAGCACTGCATCGCAAAGACAGCGTTACCCTGGTTGGGTTCGGCACATTCGTGCAGCGTCATCGCGGTGCCCGTACCGGCAAAAATCCACAAACCGGTCAGCCGGTGAAGATCAAGGCCAGTAACACTGTTGCCTTCAAGCCCGGTAAGTCGCTGAAAGACGCGGTGAACTAAGAGCGCGCTCTGGCTTCCGCGGAACCCTATCAAGAAGAGCCCCCGAAAGGGGGCTTTTCTTTTTAATGTAGGCTCAAGAAATACTCGGGCTCTGAATAAGCTAATATCTGGCCCAAGAAAGAATATGCCTTTAAATAACTTAAGTACTCTGGCGAATCTTTACACTAAAGATATTTCAACGTGATGGTTGCCGTGCTGTTGGCCTTTCCGGGTTTTATCTGTTCTTGAGTCTGTATGTATCGTGCCGACATAGGTATTCTGAAGGTTCCTGCTGTCTTAACAGTGTCTATGAAAAATAATTCCCCCAGTTTTATTGGGCTGTTCTTGTGGAGTAATTGAATGGCAGCACCGCTTGCGGTGCGAGCGCCAGAAGAAAGTTTCAAAAGCCCTAGGCTTGCATCCTCAGCATCACCATCAATTTGAAGGTTTACTCGCGTACCTGCATTACACTTTAGTGGTATGTTAAATGCTTTTTCTGAGCCACTTTCAGAGCTCGCAGAGCCTATACCATCGAAATGCTTTGCATCACCACGAGGCATGTCGATAATAATCGACTTAGTCGTAAGGTCGCATGTGCCTAAAACCAATGTGGATGCGTTAAAAAATAAGTCCTGACTAGAATATGTTCCATCACTGTTATAGAGCTTGATCTGGCCAATTTTACTTTGGGTAGTGCTGCCAGGGGAGATGACAGGAGATGTTTGATAGAACGTATAAGTTATGCTGTTCCAAACAACTACTGGCTCTCCAGGTATTGCTGCGTTGTAATCTACATCACATAATTTATGCGTGCTGTTCGTCAAAAATCCATATTGGCAGTTTTTATGTAGGTTTAAAGTTGATTGACCGTCTATGTGGTGACCGACGGTTGGGTGTACCTTAATTTTAAAACCTACGCCGGGTATAGGGCTGGCAAATATTCCCTTCGCCATAGAGGGAGCCTGAGGTGCATCTATAGATATCTCCAGCTTTCCCATTCCTGGTGTGATCTCACAGCCTAAATGGCTATAGGAGGCGTGGCTTTTGTCATCACCCAGCGGCTTTCCAACACTAGGTGCAGTGTGCTCTTGAATAAGTTTTGGTAAGGACAAGTATGTCGCAGGTGTTGGACTGCAGTTGATCGCATAAGCATTCTTTGAAAAAAATATTAAAAATAATAATTTTATTAATGGTAATAATCTGGATAGCATTTGTTTGCCTGCTTAAATTTAATTACTACACGTCACGCGTATGTCATCATAAAAAACGTCGTGTGTTTTTTCTGGCAATTGGTAGGTTGCTTCACAAATCTCATCTTGCCATTTTATTGTTAACTTCCCAGTGTCTTTTATCCCGAAAGCTAGTAAGCGAGAGTTGTTGTCAATAACGCCTAGATTTTTTCCATCTTGATCTACAGCCACTGCGCCCATAGGGATTCCTTCACCTGTTGTAAGGGCGAGTGTAAATTGGACTCGACGCCCAGTCTCAGCATTAAAGCGTGCATGGGCAATAGAACCGCGCCGTGGAATAACCTGTATTGAGGTCTCTTCAAGTTCAACGTCTGAGCCTATAGTTGAAGTGTCTAGGTCTATCCAGTTACGACGATAAGGTTGAACGTAATTTGCGATAACGAAACCAGCGCTGTCTGTATGGGCTTGTGACGATAAATTAATGCCTACACCTTTAACTTTTGGTACTTCAACCAGTGCGAATGTATCAGATACAGGCTGGCCAAGCGTGATCCCGTGCTTATGTACTACAACGGAGCCTGCGGCACCTAAGTTATAATGTTTGCTATCTGGGGATTGTGAATAACTGCCGTTTAATGAAGCATACGGAGAGTTCCAGTTCAACCCAAGACTGATGGATGTATTGTCATCTTCGTTGTAAGTTGCTTGGGCGTTGTAATTTAGGTTTCCTTTATCGTCAACGGATCCAGATATGCCTGTCTGAAAATTATCACCGCTATTTTTTGAGCTGATTGCTGAGGTATAAATTCGTGGTGATCGGTTAGAACTACCCAGCGGCATACTAAATGTAGCTGATATTTGGTTGTCCTCTGCCTGGCTTGAGTCAGCTGACTCTGTCCGAGACAGCGATATACTAAAGTTTCCGTCAAATAATCTTCCGCTGTAACCAGCTTGGAATTTTCGTGTGCGCCCAAGCGTGTTCCAATAACTGGTTTCTCCTGCGCTGACGAAGAAGGTGCCACTGTCACCCAAGCTTTGGTTTATGTTGAGGTCTAGACGGTTCTTTTGTTTAGCGTAAGATGCGCTAGCAAAATCACCCATATCTTCAACATGTTGGCTTAAAGTCCGATATTCCTCTGTAGAATATCGATATCCCACCATCGTGAATGTGGTGTCAGTACTATTGAATGTCTTAGAGTACAGAAACCGAACGCTTTGACCATTTTTTTTGTCAGAAGGTGTTTTGGAGTTGCTGTTCGTTACATCTAGCGACATGCCACCAATTGGTGTGTTGAGCCCTAAACCTACGTTTATGGCGTTGTAGTCTTCAGCCGTAATCGTGCCGCCATAGGCCGTAATTTCATTACTCAGTCCGTAAACAAAAGTGCCTTGAGCAAAGTTCGGTGCCGAATAATCACCGTTGCCATATTCTCCCATGGCAAGGCTATAGCGTTTTTGACCCTTGCTAACCATTACGGGCAAAAATGCGTAAGGCTGTATAAAGCTTCGTTTCTCGCCGTCAGACTCAATAATGGTGACTTCCAAGTCGCCGTTAGATCCACTTGGATAAATATCTGTAATTTCAAATGCGCCTGGCGGTACAGAGGTTGAGTAGATTAGGTTGTTATTCTGGCGTATTTCAACTGTTGCATTGGAGTTAGCAATACCGTGGACGGTAGGGGCAAAACCGATTTCGTTAGCCGCCAGCATGGACGTGTCGGTGCCGAGTTGTAAGCCTCTGTATTGAACGCTATCAAAAATGTTTCCAGGGCTATAAAGTTCGCCAAGAGATAGGGTGCTCTTTAGGCGGCTTATATCACGCTCGATGTAATTCCTAGTGCTATTGAATTTAGCTGAGGTATCTGAGGTTGCTGTAATTGTAGATTCATTACGCAAACGCCAAGCACCGATATTCAGGCCGTTACGGAGGCCGATAAACAAATAATCATTGGAGTTGTTTGCGTTTGTGTTTCTAGTAAAGTTACTTTGGTAGTTGCTATAAAATGCGGTTATACCATCCTCCCACAGTGAAGGGTCAACTGTGGTTGATGTGCGCAAAATGTAAATTTGTGGAACGCTTATGCTAAGCTCGAGTTTATTAACATCGAAACTAATAACTGCGCTTGGGATTGTTTCAAGATCGAATATGCTGTCATCGGTCAATTCTGAGGATATGTATCCGTCACTTTTGAGTCGGTAGATGTCTACTCCCATTTCGCGTAGTGTGGCTATGTTGAACTCTGGAAGTACTTTTCCGCTAGTCTGCTCCTTGAATACTAAATCATCACGCTTCCATACTGTGTTATTGATTAGTATGTCTACGTTGTAGCTGCCAGGTGCCACACCACTTTCAGTTTCGAAGTATTTTAATTCAATAGCCGTTGCGCTTCCGTTTTTAATAAAGCTTTGGTTGAACTCGATTGAGTGTGCGTTTGTTGGCGATAAAAATGCAGGCGTAGTCGAAATCGCAAGTATGTACGAAATCTTTGCTCTGCTATTTATGATTGCTTTTGCTTTATTCATTTTGAGTCGCGCAGGTGTATGCACAGCTAGATACTGAGTTGTATTTGGCTATATGCTATTGCTTGAGCTGGAGCTTAATTTAGGGTCGTGGAGAATCTGTCTATACCGCCATAGTCGTTGACTACTTCAAAGTCTATGGTTGAAAGTGTTCCAGAGTCGCCGCTCCAACCTTTTATCGCGAATGAGGCAGTTTCCCCAGGTCGGATCATGTCTGTGTCAACTCTGTAATCTTTTTTTGCGGTCTTTAACTTTGCATTTGCGATAGACACATGGAACTTTGAAGGGTTGCTCACCTCCAATCCTTTTGAGGTTATTGTCCACTTCAATTCTTTTGCTGCGCTTAGTGGATCACCTGTCAAGCCAGTTGGCCGATAAAAAACTTTTATCTTATGTCTGGCCGCAATCTGTAATACGTTATCTTTTTCTGGTTTTGGGGGTATTTCTTGTACGCTTAGCCAGTAGACGGATTCACGTTCTTGATCTGCCCCTTTCCCTTGATAGAAGATTCGCAGAAGCTGTTGTTTATCAGCTCCAAGTCGACTAAGTGAAGGCGTAATAGCAAATGGGATATTTGTGTTTATAGACGGATTGTCTGCATCAATCCATGACTGGATCATTATGTCCGTGTTTGAATTGTTTCTTGCCAGTATCGATGCTTCTTTGTTTGGGGCTGTGAAAATTAAACGTGTTCCACCTAGAGTAACTGCAGCTTGTGAATAAAAGGAAATGGCTAATAGTGCGCAAAAAATAACTGTGCGCATGCCTAGAAATTGCATGTCCATTTCGAAGCCCGTATGTAATTACGTAATTAGAGGTGGGGGCCGTAGCCCCCAAACTTACTTACTGGTAAGTAATGGTGAATGGCAGAGTGGCGTTAGCCAGGCCCGGCTCGATAGTTGCGTCGCCGTTGGCTACATAGGACGCGCGAATATTCAGATCTGCTGTATAAGCCAGACCGCCTTGACCGTCATCTGCTTCAACCAGTGGGGCGGTGAAATACTCGCCTGCACGGAGATCAATGAGCTTGCTGCTGGTGTCGTAAAGGCCGATGCCGACACCTGTGGCGCCGCCTGCTTCAAGAGCCAGCAGTGCGCTGTTGGTAGCGTCGTAACCGCTGCCACTCGCAGGGTCAAACGCGACGTTGACGGAGGTCAGGCCAGTGCCGGTGCCGCCGCAGTCCAGATTCAGGTTAATGTTCTTGCTTGCAGCAATGCTGCCGTTGCCTGCGGCGTTGGCAATAGAATCAACAGACACTTTACCCATATCAATGTCGATGATCTGGTTGCTAGCGTCACCCCCGACAACTGTTCCCGAACCACCTGTCAGTTCACAGGATGCAGCAACAATTTCGCCCCTGAAATTCAAGGTGCCGTCGTTAGCCATTACAGAACTTGCCAGCATGCTAGCGGCCAGAACAGAAAGTACTTTGATAGATTTAACTGACATTGGATTTCCCTATTTTCATTAGTTCACCTCCCCATTAGTGCGAAGGGACGCTAAATCTACATCTGGTGCTCAGCTTGACGAATAAGCATCCCCTGAGTTGTTTGTAGGGAAATCCTTGTTATTGGCTTGAGGTAAAACGCTCGATTTTTACTCGCCGAGGATGCCTTCTTATCCTGTTTATCAGATGCGCCTAGCTATTTCATACTTTGTGTAAGTGCAACTGTTTCGAGTCGTTAATACGATAGAATGGGATATATTTCTTTGTAGGAGCTTTACATGAAATTCCGTTTTCTTTTGTGGATGCTCGGCCGGCTGATGGCTAAGTCGAGTCGTAACAACCCTGCGCTTCAACAGCAGTTGGTGGATAAAGATATGGTCTTCCAGCTGCATACGCTGGATGGCAAGGTCGCTCGCCACTTCATCGTTAAGGATCAGCGTATTACCAGCAAACGTGGTTCTGCTGAGGCGCCTGCATTCTCTCTGGGTTTTAAAGACTCAGCCTATGGCTACGCCACCATGACCGCTAAGAACAAGCAGCTAGCGTTCATGCAGGGTATCCAGAACAAAGACATTCAAATTCAGGGCAACCCGGCATTGGTGATGTGGTTCCAGGGTTTGACCAAGTACCTGATGCCGAAAAAGAAAAAGCCAGAAGAGAAAAAGGCTGCGTGAATGCCTTTCGGCAAAGATGAGACGCAAAGGGTGGTCGTGGCGTTCGGCTTTGGCTAGGCTGCAAGCTCAGTCAATATGAGATTTCTCCATGCGCCCTTTGTTGATTGCTTTGTCTTTGCTGGTATCGCCTGTTTGGGCTGCGGAGCCCAAACCAGAAGCGTTTCTTCCTGTGTTCGAACTGGCAGGCGTCAGTCTGCTGTGTGAGCAAAGCCTGCCATTGATTCAGCATGAGTTAAGTGACACGCAGCAGGCTGAGCTAGGGCGTGTTTTTTCAGCTGAAGCAATGTGCTTGGATCTTGCCAGCCGCTTAACGAAAACGGTGGATCAAGCTCAATTGACTGAAGCTGAGCAGCTTCTATCGAGTGAGTTTGCTAAGGGGTTTTCTGCGGCTGAGCGCGAAGTCGGGGAGAGTCTGGATGGCCTCGCCGACTACAGGGATCAGCTGGCTGAAAAGCCGCCCCGCGCCAGCCGTGTCGAGCTGGTTCAGCGCCTTGATAACGCTGCACGGACAACCGATCTGGCTACGCTGCTGCGCTATGAGACGGGCAAGACCCGGGCTTATGTGTTGACTAAGGCGCGCGGTAAAGCCGTTGATGAGAAGACCTTGAGCGAGCGAACCAAGACGCAGGAGGAAGAGTTGCGTAAGTCCAGCTCGGAGTCGGTTAAGTCATTCATGCTCTATGCCTACCGGTACAAGCCAAGCGATGAGCTTGAGCAATACGCTGAGATTTACGAAAACCCAGCCGTTGCAGCCATCCTCAAGGGTACGGTGGAATTGCTGCCGCAGCTGTTTGCCGAGCGTCGTAGCAAGTTATAGCCGTTACAAATAAACAAAGGGCCTTACGGCCCTTTGTTGTTTTTACACTTAATGCCCAAGCTGGAACTGCGATGCCAGCTCACGCAGGGCGGTCTCCGCGTGCAGCACGCGGCTGACCGCCTCAAGGGCTTTTTCGCGGCTGATACCGAGGTTGTCATACAGACTCTGCGGGATTTCACCCTGTGGGCCGCTGCCGATGCCATGGTTGTTGAGCAGGCGTATGGCCAGGCAGGTCATATTTGGGAACAGGGCGTATTCACCGTCGTAGTCTGGGTCTTGCTGGAAGCGCAGGGCAGCCACGATCTCCTCTGGCATGTCCCAGTGGCGCATAAGCCATGCGCCGATCTGCTCGCGGGTGATGCCAAGCAGGTGCTGCTCGATATAGTTGTGATGCAAGTGCGGATTGGCTTCCAGGTGGCGGCATATCAAGGAGAAATGCGGCGGGAAAACATGGGCCAGCACCAGGTAGCCGAAGTTGTGCAGCAGGCCGGCAAGGTAGGTCAGGCCGGCTTCTGGGCGATGGGCGCGGGGCAGGGCTTGGGTCAGTCCATCAATGACGGCCGCAGTGTAAATCGCTTGTTGCCAGTACGGCGTTGAGCGCTGTGGGCTGTCTTTGGGCAGGCTGAGGGATTTGTCCATTGCCAGACCCAGGGCCAGGTTGATGACCAAATCAAACCCCAGTACACGGACGATAGCATCTTCTACCGAGCGAATTTTGCTGGGGGCTGCATAGTAAGGGGACGCTGCCCAACTGATGACCTGAGCGGCCAGGGCGGGGTCGGTTTCGACTACGCTGGTGATGTCATTGACGCTTGCATCCGGGTTTACCCGCAGCTTCATAAGCTGTTTTGCGGTCTTGGCCAGCGGTGGAATCTCAATGGTCTCTTCGAGACGCTGCTGTATCCGGCGCGCAGTAAACGCCTGCACGGCCTGAGTAATTTCGGCGCGGTCATCATCTGGACGATTCAGATTCAGACGAATGTTTTCCACAGGCTCGCCAAAACGTGCGGCGCTGGCCTTGCTTAGCAGGGCTTTGAACGATTCAGTGCTGACTTTCAGCAGCACGCCGGGCTGGCCTGACTCAATGTACAGAACCTGCTGTTGCAAGATGCGCTCATCGTACAGGCAGGGGGAGCTGGTCAGCGCTGGGATGCCAGGGAGTACTTTAAGGGCATGCTTATCGAGCATGCGTTCCAGTCGTTCAGCTTTGATGACGGTGAGGTGCCGTCCGGTCAGTTCAGTGAGGCGGGCCAGATCCAGTAGTTGGTCTTGGCTGTATAGAACCAGCAGTGCGCCTACAGCATCATCCAGCAGGATAGCTTGTAAGCGCTGTGCCGCAGGGAGTTCAGTGCTGTCGAGCTGAGCTTCATGGTGGATGCCCAGCTTTTGCAGCAGTTGTGTGATCACGTGCGGCGCTTGCGTGGACGTATCTGGCGAGGAGGCGGGCTCAGTCATGGTGTACAGCAAACCTGTTAAGTTGATTGTCGGGCAGTCTGGCTGTAATGATGCCGGAGTGCTCTAAAGACGATATTACACTTGTCCATACTGCTGGCCATGCCGCAGCCAGCGTTCGAGTAACGGGCTGACATGCTCAGGCCAGTGTTCCAGCAGCGTCTGCGCCGCGTCCCTTACGGCGGGTAGAAGATCAGCGTCGCGCATCAGGTCGGCCACCTTAAATTGCAGCAAACCGGTCTGGCGGGTACCGAGCATTTCACCAGGGCCACGCAATTCCAAGTCTTTCTCTGCAATCACGAAGCCATCGCTGGTCTCGCGCATGATTGCCAAGCGCTGTCGTCCCAATTGAGATAATGGCGCGTGATACAACAACAAACAATGACTTGCGGCACTACCGCGGCCAACTCGGCCTCGTAACTGGTGAAGTTGGGCCAGACCAAGTCGCTCCGGGTTCTCAATGATCATCAGGCTGGCATTGGGTACGTCAACACCGACCTCAATGACCGTCGTTGCCACCAGTAGCTGCAGTTCGCCTAGCTTGAAGCGCTCCATCACGGCGGCTTTTTCAGCGGGCTTCATGCGTCCGTGTATCAGGCCGACATGCAGCCCGACCAGTGCTTCACTCAAATCTGTAAATGTTGTCTCGGCGGCCTGGCAAGTAAGCTCTTCCGATTCTTCAATCAGCGTGCACACCCAGTAAGCTTGGCGCCCTTCGTTGCAAGCTTGGCGAACCCGCGCGATGACTTCGAGACGGCGGCTGTCGGCGATCACCAATGTATTGACTGGAGTGCGGCCCGGCGGAAGTTCGTCGAGGATAGAGGTGTCCAGATCGGCGTAGGCGCTCATAGCCAGTGTTCGCGGGATCGGCGTTGCGGTCATGATCAGTTGATGTGGGCAGAGGCGTCCATCAACCCCTTTTTGGCGTAAAGCCAGGCGCTGTTGCACGCCGAAGCGATGCTGCTCGTCGATGATGACCAGCGCCAAGCGCTTGAACTGCACCTCGTCCTGAAACAGTGCGTGCGTGCCGACAACCATCGGTGTACCGCCTGCAATTTGCTCTAGGGCAGCTGCTCGTGCCTTGCCCTTGAGTTTGCCAGCCAGCCAGGCGACTTCAAGGCCCAGTGGGGCGAGCCATTTGCTGAAATTAAGGAAGTGCTGCTCGGCCAAAATCTCGGTGGGCGCCATCAGTGCGACCTGATACCCCGCTTCTATCGCTTGCAGCGCGGCAAAAGCGGCGACGACTGTTTTGCCTGCGCCCACGTCGCCCTGAACCAGCCGCAGCATGGGCTCATGTTGGCTCAGATCGTAGGCGATTTCTGCGCCTACTCGTTGCTGGGCGCCGGTCGGCTTGAAGCCTAAGTTCTGCAAAAACAGCTCAGGCAGTTTGCGCGCAGGGGGCAGGGCCGGAGCGCGCAGGGTGCGAACACTGTCACGCAGGCGCTGCATGGACAGTTGATGGGTCAGTAGCTCTTCAAAGGCCAGGCGGTGCTGCGCCCAATGATGCCCTTCGGCCAGCTCCTCAATGTCCGCATCCGGTGGTGGGCGGTGCAGGTAGCGGATGGCTTCATCCAGCGGGCTGAGGTGATATTCCTGAGCGAGCTCTGGCGGTAGCCAATCGGGCAGGCTGTGAGGGCCAAGGCGTGCCAACGTCTGCTCGCTGAGCTGACGCAGGCGCTGCTGAGTCAGGCCTTCTGTACTGGGGTAAATCGGTGTCAGGGTTTGTTCGACGGGTGACGCATCCTGAGCCGATAGCGCCCGATACTCTGGGTGATAGATTTCAAGGCCGGATGAACCGGGACGGACCTCGCCGTAGCAGCGGATCTGTGTCCCGCGCTTGAGGCCTTCTTTCTGTGCCTGGCTGAAATGATAAAAGCGCAAGCTGAGTGTCCCTGTGCCGTCTTGCAAGCGGACCAGCAGGCTGCGGCGACGGCCCATAACAATATCGGCACCAGCCACGATGCCTTCCACCACAGCATCCTGACCGGGCCGCAGCTCACCAATGGGCACGATACGGGTGCGGTCTTGATAGCGCAGCGGCAGGTGAAACAGGACGTCTTGCAGGTTCTCCAGGCCAACCTTGGCCAGCTTTTCGGCCAGCGCGGCGCCCACACCTTTCAGTGCGGTTACGGGCACCGCTGCCAGTTCGGTCATGAAACTCGCCTTAATTTGCCGTCAGATTCGGTTTAGTGACAGAGCACAGGCGAATCGAATCGGTCAGTACTTCGATGGCATTCGGGCGCGGGAAGCTGGCACGCCAGGCAATCGCTACAGTGCGGTAGGGCACCGGTGCGCTGAGCGGGCGCACATCAATTACGCCAGGAGCGTAGTGATGGCTGTGCACGGCGGACAGCGGCAGGATAGAAACGCCCAAACCGGAAGCAACCATGTGGCGAATGGTTTCCAGCGAGCTGGATTCGATGGTGGTGTGCTTGGCGCTGTCTTCACCGCCTTTGCGAATAGTCGGGCAAGCCTCCAGCACCTGATCGCGGAAGCAATGGCCTTCGCCCAGCAGCAGTAGACTCTTATCGTTCAGCAGTTTGGGGTCGATGGTTTCCATCTTGCTCCAAGGATGACCGGCTGGCATCAGAGCAAAGAAGGGTTCGTCATACAGCGGTTTGGTCAGTACATCGGCCTCGTGGAACGGCAGGGCGATGATGATCGCGTCCAACTCACCATTGCGCAGTTTGTCGCGCAGCACGTGAGTGAAGTTCTCTTCTATATAAAGAGGCATTTGCGGCGCGACGCGATGCAGCTGCGGGATCAAGTGCGGGAACAGGTAGGGGCCAACGGTATAGATAGCACCGATTTTCAGCGGAGCCGCCATTTGGTTTTTACCGGCTTGGGCCATCTCGCGGATGCCTTGGGCCTGCTCGAGTACTTTTTGTGCCTGAGTAACGATGCCTTCGCCCACCGGCGTCAGGCGTACAGCACTCTTGCTGCGTTCAAAAATCAGAACACCGAGTTCGTCTTCAAGCTTCTTCACCCCGACTGACAGCGTTGGCTGGCTGACGTGGCAGCGCTCGGCTGCGCGGCCGAAGTGCTGTTCCTGAGCAAGGGTGACTATGTAGCGCAGTTCAGTAAGGGTCATAGTCTTTATCCATTGAAATGCTCTTTAGCATAGCCGCTGTATTCAACGGAACCAACCATTGATCCCCATTCTTAGTTCCATAGGCGTAGTTAGACGCTTTTCCTCTAAAGGTGAGGTATAGTGTCACAGGCTTACGGCATTGAAAAAAATTACCAAATATGACCGTAGGCGAATAGAATTGCGCACACCCTGATGGGGCGCTGTCTGAACCGGGACATCGCCTCAATAGTAAAACCAATAAAGCCGCCCCTTTATCCAAGGAGAACCGGCATGCCTGATGTGGTAACCGCCATGTCCCAGAACTGGGCCTTTGCAGTTTTTTTGTTGGGAGTCTGTGGACTCATCGCGTTTATGCTGGGCCTGTCCAGCCTGCTAGGAAGCAAGGCTTGGGGTCGCAGTAAGAACGATCCTTTCGAATCCGGCATGCTGCCGGTCGGCAGTGCGCGTCTGCGTCTGTCCGCTAAATTCTATCTGGTCGCGATGCTCTTCGTGATCTTCGACGTCGAAGCCCTCTATCTCTTCGCTTGGGCAGTCTCAGTGCGCGAAAGCGGCTGGGCGGGCCTGATCGAAGCTACAGTCTTTATAGCAATTCTGTTGGCAGGTCTTGTCTACCTATGGCGTATCGGTGCGCTCGATTGGGCACCCGAAGGCCGTCGTAATCGGCAGGCGAAGCTAAAACAATGAGGCTTTGGCGATGCAATACAAACTTACTCGGATTGATCCGGATGCGCCTAACGAGCAGTATCCGATCGGTGAGCGGGAGACTGTTTCTGACCAGCTTTTAGAAGATCAGGTCCATAAGAACGTCTTCATGGGCAAACTTGAAGACGTGCTTAGTGGTGCAGTGAACTGGGGGCGCAAAAACTCCCTGTGGCCGTACAACTTTGGTCTCTCGTGCTGCTATGTGGAGATGACCACGGCTTTCACGGCGCCACATGACGTTGCACGCTTTGGTGCTGAAGTTATCCGGGCGTCGCCTCGTCAGGCCGACTTCATGGTCGTTGCAGGGACCTGCTTCGTCAAAATGGCCCCTGTGATTCAGCGTCTGTACGACCAGATGCTCGAACCCAAGTGGGTGATCTCGATGGGCTCATGTGCCAACTCTGGCGGCATGTACGACATCTATTCTGTGGTTCAGGGTGTCGACAAGTTCCTGCCGGTTGACGTCTATATTCCCGGCTGCCCGCCCCGTCCTGAAGCATTCCTGCAAGGTCTCATGTTGTTGCAGGAGTCTATTGGCAAGGAGCGTCGTCCGCTTTCCTGGGTCGTTGGCGATCAGGGCATTTACCGTGCCGAGATGCCTTCGCAGAAAGAGCAGCGACGCGAACAGCGTATCGCCGTAACCAATCTGCGTAGCCCCGACGAAGTGTAAGTCCGGGCTCGATTGGGCCCGCCTACAGACGCCGTTGACCGATAGCGACCGAGATCATGACTGCAGACAGCATTCTGTCCATACCGCCGTACAAGGCTGACGACCAAGATGTGGTTGTCGAACTGAATTCCCGTTTTGGCGCTGACGCGTTCACCGCACAAAACACCCGCACCGGCATGCCTGTTTTGTGGGTAGCCCGTGAACGACTGGTCGAAGTACTGACCTTTCTGCGCAACCTTCCGCGCCCTTACGTCATGCTGTATGACCTGCATGGTGTGGACGAGCGCCTGCGTACCCAGCGCCGCGGCTTGCCGGGTGCTGATTTCACTGTGTTCTATCACCTCATGTCGCTGGAGCGTAACAGTGACGTGATGATCAAGGTCGCCCTGAGTGAGGGTGATCTGAACCTGCCGAGCGTTACCGGGATCTGGCCGAACGCCAACTGGTATGAGCGTGAGGTCTGGGATCTGTACGGCATCACCTTCACCGGTCACCCGCATCTGAGCCGCATCATGATGCCGCCGACCTGGGAAGGTCACCCCCTGCGCAAGGATTACCCGGCCCGTGCCACTGAGTTTGATCCGTTCAGCCTGAGCCGCGCTAAGCAGGAGCTGGAAGAAGAGGCTGCACGCTTCAAGCCGGAAGACTGGGGCATGAAGCGCGGCAACGAGCATGAGGACTATATGTTCCTCAACCTCGGCCCGAACCACCCTTCGGCGCACGGTGCTTTCCGCATCATCCTGCAACTCGACGGTGAAGAGATCGTCGATTGCGTGCCTGACATCGGTTACCACCACCGTGGTGCCGAGAAGATGGCCGAGCGTCAGAGCTGGCACAGCTTTATCCCTTACACCGACCGTATCGACTACCTCGGCGGTGTGATGAACAACCTGCCGTACGTATTGGCAGTGGAAAAACTCGCGGGCATCAAAGTGCCGCAGAAGGTCGATGTGATCCGCATCATGATGGCCGAGTTCTTCCGTATCACCAGCCACCTACTATTCCTCGGTACTTATATTCAGGACGTTGGTGCGATGACGCCGGTGTTCTTCACCTTCACCGACCGTCAGCGTGCTTACAAAGTAATCGAGGCTATTACTGGCTTCCGTCTGCACCCGGCCTGGTACCGCATCGGTGGTGTGGCCCATGACCTGCCGCGTGGCTGGCAAGGTCTGGTGAAAGAGTTTGTGGATTGGCTGCCGAAGCGTCTCGACGAGTACGAGAAAGCCGCACTGCGTAACAGCATCCTTAAGGCTCGTACCATTGGTGTGGCGCAGTACAACACCAAGGAAGCGCTGGAGTGGGGCACCACAGGTGCCGGTCTGCGTGCCACCGGTTGCGACTTTGACCTGCGTAAAGCGCGTCCGTACTCGGGTTATGAGAACTTCGAGTTCGAAGTGCCGCTGGCTGTGAATGGTGATGCTTACGACCGCTGCATGGTGCGTGTGGAAGAGATGCGCCAGAGCATTAAGATCATCGACCAGTGCCTGCGCAACATGCCGGAAGGCCCGTACAAAGCGGATCATCCGCTGACCACGCCGCCGCCGAAAGAGCGCACGCTGCAGCACATCGAAACCCTGATTACTCACTTCCTGCAAGTCTCGTGGGGTCCGGTGATGCCGGCCAACGAGTCCTTCCAGATGATTGAGGCGACCAAGGGCATCAACAGTTACTACCTGACCAGCGACGGCAGCACCATGAGCTACCGCACGCGCATCCGTACGCCGAGCTTCGCTCACCTGCAACAGATTCCGTCGGTTATACGCGGCAGCATGGTGGCTGACTTGATTGCGTACCTGGGCAGTATCGACTTTGTTATGGCTGACGTGGACCGCTGATTATGAGCACGTTGATTCAGACTGACCGTTTCGTCCTCAGCGCTACCGAACGCTCGGCCATTGAGCACGAAATGCACCATTACGAGGACCCGCGCGCGGCGTCCATCGAAGCGTTGAAAATCGTCCAGAAAGAGCGTGGATGGGTGCCGGATGGCGCTGCCGACGCGATTGGCGAGATTCTCGGCATCCCGGCCAGCGATGTGGAAGGCGTAGCGACGTTCTACAGCCAGATTTTCCGCTCGCCGGTTGGCCGTCACATTATCCGCGTATGCGACAGCATGACCTGCTACATCGGCGGTCATGAAGGCGTGCTGGAAACCATCAAACAGCAGCTGGGTATCGTGCCTGGCCAGACCACCGCTGACGGCCGCTTCACCTTGCTGCCGGTGTGCTGCCTAGGTAACTGCGATAAGGCACCGGCGGTGATGATTGACGACGACACCTTCGGCAACCTGCAGCCCGAAGGCGTGGCCAAACTGCTGGAGTCCTACGTATGAGTAAGACGCTGACTTCCATTGGCCCAGCCAACCGGATTACCCGCACTGAAGAAACCCATCCGCTGACCTGGCGTCTGCGTGACGATGCGCAGCCGGTGTGGCTTGAAGAGTACCGTTCCAAGAACGGCTACGCCGCCGCTCGCAAAGCCCTGACCGAAATGGCTCAGGCCGATATCGTCCAGACCGTGAAAGATTCAGGCCTGAAAGGTCGCGGTGGTGCAGGCTTCCCCACTGGCGTTAAGTGGGGCCTGATGCCTGCTGATGAGTCCATGAACATCCGCTACCTGCTGTGCAACGCGGATGAAATGGAGCCGAATACCTGGAAAGACCGCATGCTTATGGAGCAGCAGCCGCACCTGCTGATCGAAGGCATGCTGATTTCCGCCCGGGCGCTGAAGGCGTATCGCGGTTACATCTTCCTGCGTGGCGAGTACGTTGATGCCGCCGCCAACCTCAACCGTGCCATTGAAGAAGCCAAGGCCGCTGGCCTGCTGGGCAAGAACATCTTTGGCAGCGGTTTTGATTTTGAGTTGTTCGTTCACACCGGCGCTGGCCGTTATATCTGCGGTGAAGAAACGGCGCTGATCAACTCGCTGGAAGGCCGCCGCGCTAACCCGCGCGCCAAGCCGCCGTTCCCGGCTGCTGTGGGTGTATGGGGCAAGCCGACTTGTGTGAACAACGTTGAAACCCTGTGCAACGTCCCGGCCATCGTCGGTAACGGTGTGGACTGGTATAAGAGCCTGGCTCGCCCGGAAAGTGAAGACCACGGCACCAAGCTGATGGGCTTCTCCGGCAAGGTGAAGAACCCTGGCCTGTGGGAGCTGCCGTTCGGTATCTCTGCCCGCGAGCTGTTTGAAGACTATGCCGGTGGCATGCGCGACGGGTACAAACTCAAGTGCTGGCAGCCTGGTGGTGCCGGTACGGGTTTCCTGCTGCCTGAACACCTCGATGCGCTGATGTACGCCGGTGGTATCGGCAAGGTCGGCACCCGTATGGGCACTGGCCTGGCGCTGGCGGTCGACGACAGCATCAACATGGTCTCGCTGCTGCGCAACATGGAAGAGTTCTTCGCCCGTGAATCCTGCGGCTGGTGTACGCCGTGCCGTGACGGCTTGCCGTGGAGCGTGAAGATGCTCCGGGCGCTGGAGCGTAAGCAGGGTACTCGTGAGGACATCGACACCCTGTTGGGGCTGGTCAACTTCCTTGGCCCAGGCAAGACCTTCTGTGCTCACGCACCAGGTGCCGTCGAGCCGTTGGGCAGTGCGATCAAGTATTTCCGTTCGGAGTTCGAGGCTGGCGTATCCAGCTCGGCCACTCCGGCAGCGCCTGGGCAGTTTGTCCACGCGTAAAGATTAGCGCCAGGGCGGCCGCCTGAGCGGCCACCGGCACACCGTGATTCCATTAGCCAAGCCTGCTTCGGTGGGCAAAGAAGAAACCTGAACCATGGCCACTATCCACGTAGACGGCAAAGATTTCGAAGTCGATGGGGCGGACAACCTGCTACAGGCCTGTCTGTCTCTGGGGCTCGATATCCCTTACTTCTGCTGGCACCCAGCGCTCGGAAGCGTCGGCGCCTGCCGCCAGTGTGCGGTCAAACAGTACAACGACGAGAACGACACCCGTGGTCGCCTCGTTATGTCCTGCATGACGCCAGCCACTGACAACACCTGGATCTCCATCGACGACGAGGAGGCCAAGCAATTCCGCGCCAGCGTCGTTGAATGGCTGATGACCAACCACCCGCACGATTGTCCGGTGTGCGAGGAGGGCGGTCACTGCCACCTGCAAGACATGACAGTGATGACTGGCCACAACCAGCGCCGTTATCGCTTCACTAAGCGCACCCACCAGAATCAGGAACTCGGCCCGTTCATCGCTCATGAGATGAACCGCTGCATCGCCTGCTACCGCTGCGTGCGTTACTACAAGGATTACGCCGGTGGCACCGATCTGGGGGTCTACGGTGCCCACGACAACGTGTACTTCGGTCGCGTTGAAGACGGCACGCTGGAAAGCGAGTTCTCCGGCAACCTGGTCGAGGTCTGCCCGACCGGTGTGTTCACCGACAAAACGCACTCTGAGCGCTACAACCGTAAGTGGGACATGCAGTTTGCCCCGAGCATCTGCCACGGTTGCTCCAGTGGCTGTAACACCAGCCCAGGTGAGCGTTATGGCGAAATCCGCCGTATCGAAAACCGCTTTAACGGTGATGTGAACCAGTACTTCCTGTGCGACCGTGGCCGCTTCGGTTATGGCTACGTCAACCGCAGCGACCGTCCGCGTCAGCCGCTGCTGCAAAGCGCCAATGGTAGCCAGCAGTTGGGTATCGACGCTGCGCTGGACAAAGCCGCCGAGCTGCTTAAAGGCAAGCGCGTGATCGGTATCGGCTCGCCGCGTGCCAGCCTGGAAAGCAACTTCGCCCTGCGTGAACTGGTTGGCGCAGCCAACTACTCCACCGGCATTGCCGCTGAAGAACTGGCCAATATCCGCCTGATCCGCGACATCCTGCAGAACGGCCCGCTGCCGGTGCCGACCCTGCGTGAAGTGGAACTGCACGACGCCATTTTCGTCCTCGGCGAAGACCTGACGCAAACCGCTGCCCGCATGGCTCTGGCCCTGCGTCAGGCGGTGAAAGGTAAAGCCACCGAAATCGCCGCCTCTGCGCGCATTCAGGACTGGCACATGGCGGCAGTGAACAACGTCGCTCAAGGTGAACTGCACCCGCTGTTTATCGCCAGCGTGGCACCGACCCGTCTGGACGATGTGGCCGAAGCCTGTGTTCATGCCGCGCCGCTTGATCTGGCCCGCATCGGCTTTGCCGTGGCCCACGCCATTGATCCGAGTGCTCCGGCGGTAACCGGTCTGGATGCTGAAGCTAATGAGCTGGTGCAACTGATTGCCGAGGCGCTGCTTGAAGCCAAGCGTCCGCTGGTAGTTGCCGGTGCATCGCTGGGCGAGAAGAGCCTGATTGAGGCCGCTGCCAACATCGCCAGCGCCCTGAAGAACCGTGAAAAACAAGGTTCGATCAGCCTGGTTGTGCCTGAAGCCAACAGCATGGGTCTGGCCCTGCTGGCCGGTGATGACAGCCAGTCGCTGGACGACGCGCTGAACGCCCTCAGCAGCGGTGATGCCGATGCTGTGGTGGTGCTGGAGAACGATCTTTACCGCCGCGCCGACAGCGCCAAGGTGGACGCAGCTCTGGCCGCCGCCAAGGTCGTCATCGTTGCTGATCATCAGCACACCGCTACCAGCGACAAAGCGCACCTGCTACTGCCGGTGGCCAGCTTCGCGGAAGGCGACGGCACGCTGGTCAGTCTGGAAGGCCGCGCTCAGCGCTTCTTCCAAGTGTTCGAACCGAGCTACTACGACAGCAGCATTCTGGTCCGTGAAGGCTGGCGCTGGCTGCACGCCCTGCACAGTACCCTGCAAGGCAAGGCTGTGGACTGGACTCAGCTGGATCAGGTGACTGAAGCCTGTGCCGCCAGTAACACACTGTTGGCCCGTATCGGCGAGGCAGCGCCAAGCGCCTCGTTCCGTATCAAAGGCCTGAAACTGGCCCGTGAGCCGCACCGCTACAGTGGCCGCACCTCCATGCGCGCCAATATCAGCGTGCACGAGCCGCGTCAGCCGCAGGATCAGGATTCGCCGTTTGCTTTCTCTATGGAGGGTTACGCGGGCACTAAAGAAGATCGCCAGCAGATTCCATTCGCCTGGTCGCCGGGTTGGAACTCACCGCAAGCCTGGAACAAGTTCCAGGACGAAGTCGGTGGCCATCTGCGTGCCGGTGATCCGGGTGTACGCCTGATCGAAGCCAAGGGTGACGTGCTGAGCTGGTTTGCAGTACCGGCAGCCTTCAATCCGGAGCAGGGCACGTTGCAGGTTGTACGCCTGCACCACCTGTTCGGCAGTGATGAAACCTCTGCATTGGCTAAGCCGATTCAAGAGCGCATGCCGCAGCCTTACGTGCTGCTGGCAACTGCCGAAGCTGAGCGACTGGGTGCCAAAGAAGGTGCGCTGGTCAGCCTTAACGTAGCCGGTCAGACCCTGCGTCTGCCGCTGCAGGTCAGCGATGATCTCGCCATTGGCGTAGCCGGGCTGCCGGTCGGTCTGCCGGGTATTCCCGCGCTGACTTCGCAAGCTGTAGTCACAGGTCTGCAGGAGGTCGCGCAATGAGCTGGCTGACACCTGAAGTGGTCGATGTGCTGATTGCAGTGCTCAAGGCGCTGGTCATTCTGGTGGTTGTAGTGCTCTGCGGGGCACTGCTGAGCTTTGTCGAACGCCGTCTGTTGGGCTGGTGGCAGGACCGTTATGGTCCGAACCGCGTTGGCCCGTTCGGCATGTTCCAGCTCGGTGCGGACATGATCAAGATGTTCTTCAAGGAAGACTGGACGCCTCCATTCGCCGACAAGTTCATCTTCATCCTCGCGCCGATGATCGCTTTCGCGGCCATGCTGATGGCCTTTGCGATTATTCCGATCACGCCGACCTGGGGTGTGGCGGACCTGAACATCGGTATCTTGTTCTTCTTCGCCATGGCCGGTCTGTCCGTTTACGCGGTGCTGTTCGCCGGTTGGTCGAGTAACAACAAGTTCGCCCTGCTCGGTGCGCTGCGTGCGTCGGCGCAGACTGTGTCTTACGAGGTGTTCCTGGCCTTGGCACTGATGGGCGTGGTGGCGCAGGTCGGCTCGTTCAACATGCGCGACATCGTTGAGTATCAGGCGCAGAACCTGTGGTTCATCATTCCGCAGTTCTTCGGCTTCTGTACCTTCTTTATCGCAGCGGTTGCGGTGACTCACCGTCACCCGTTCGACCAGCCGGAAGCGGAGCAGGAACTGGCTGACGGTTACCACATTGAATATGCCGGTATGAAATGGGGCATGTTCTTCGTTGGTGAATACGTCGCCATCGTCACTGTCTCGGCGCTGCTGGTGACCCTGTTCTTTGGTGGCTGGCACGGGCCGTTCGATCTGCTGCCGCAGATTCCGTTCTTCTGGTTCGCCCTGAAAACCTGCTTCTTCATCATGATCTTCATCTTGCTGCGTGCGTCGATCCCGCGCCCGCGCTATGACCAGGTCATGGCGTTCAGCTGGAAGTTCTGCCTACCGCTGACCCTGATCAACCTGCTGGTGACCGGCGCCTTTGTGCTGGCCGCGGCCCAGTAAGGAGTAATCGCAATGTTCAAATACATCTGGGATGTGCTGGTCGGCACTGCAACCCAACTGCGCAGCCTGGTCATGGTCTTCAGCCATGGCTTCCGCAAGCGCGACACCCTGCAATACCCGGAAGAGCCGGTGTATCTGCCGCCGCGTTACCGTGGCCGTATCGTCCTGACCCGCGACCCCGACGGTGAAGAGCGCTGCGTAGCCTGTAACCTCTGTGCAGTGGCTTGCCCGGTGGGCTGTATCTCCCTGCAAAAGGCAGAGAAAGACGACGGTCGCTGGTATCCGGAGTTCTTCCGCATCAACTTCTCCCGCTGCATCTTCTGCGGCCTGTGCGAAGAAGCCTGCCCGACTACTGCGATCCAGCTCACGCCGGATTTCGAGATGGGCGAGTACAAGCGCCAGGATCTGGTGTACGAGAAAGAAGACCTACTGATTTCCGGCCCGGGCAAAAACCCGGAGTACAACTTCTACCGTGTCTCGGGTATGGCGATTGCTGGCAAGCCGAAAGGCGCTGCCCAGAGCGAAGCCGAACCGATCAACGTCAAAGGCCTGCTGCCCTAAGGAGAGTGCTGTGGAATTTGCTTTCTACCTCGCCGCTGGTGTGGCGGTCGCGGCAACATTCCGGGTGATTACCTCGAGTAACCCGGTGCATGCCCTGTTGTACCTGATCATTTCCCTGCTGGCTGTGGCGATGACCTTCTTCTCTCTCGGCGCGCCCTTTGCCGGGGCCTTGGAAATCATCGTTTACGCCGGTGCCATCATGGTGCTGTTCGTGTTCGTGGTGATGATGCTCAACCTCGGCCATGCCGCCGTGGAGCAGGAACGCAAATGGCTGACCCCAGGCATCTGGGCCGGGCCTGCGATTCTCTCGGCGCTGCTGCTGGGTCAATTGCTCTATGTGCTGTTCCAATCCCCGAGCGGTGCTGCGCTGGGGCTGGAAACGGTTGATGCGAAAGCGGTGGGTATTTCCCTGTTTGGCCCGTATCTGCTGGTGGTCGAACTGGCTTCCATGCTGCTGCTGGGTGCGCTGGTCAGCGCTTATCACCTGGGTCGCCACGATGCCAAGGAGCCAACTGCATGAATGCTATTCCTCTGGAGCACGGCCTGGCGCTGGCCGGCGTGCTGTTCAGCCTCGGTCTGATTGGCCTGATGGTGCGCCGCAACATCCTGTTCGTGCTGATGAGCCTGGAAATCATGATGAACGCTACGGCGCTGGCCTTTGTGGTCGCAGGCAGTCGCTGGGTTCAACCAGATGGCCAGGTGATGTTCATTCTGGTGATTACGTTGGCGGCCGCTGAGGCCTCCATCGGTCTGGCGATTCTGTTGCAGCTGTATCGCCGCTTTAACACCCTCGATGTCGACGCTGCCAGCGAGATGCGCGGATGAACCTCTTATTCCTGACTCTAGTGTTTCCACTGATCGGCTGGTTCCTGCTGGCCTTCTCCCGTGGGCGTTTCTCCGAGAATCTGTCCGCGCTGATCGGCGTTGGCTCGGTGGGTTTGTCGGCGCTGGTTTCAGCCTGGCTGATCTTCCAGTTCAACACCAACCCACCGGCTGATGGTGTCTACACCCAGCAGTTGTGGCAGTGGATGAGCGTGGCCGGTTTCGCGCCGACCTTCACCCTGTATCTGGATGGCCTGTCGCTGACCATGCTCGGCGTGGTGACCGGTGTGGGCTTCCTGATCCACATGTTCGCCAGTTGGTACATGCGCGGTGAAGAGGGCTACTCGCGCTTCTTTGCTTACACCAACCTGTTCATCTTCAGCATGTTGCTGCTGGTACTGGGCGATAACCTGCTGGTGCTGTTCTTCGGTTGGGAAGGCGTGGGCCTGTGCTCGTATCTGCTGATCGGCTTCTACTTCAAGCACGTTCCGAACGGCAACGCAGCGCTGAAAGCCTTTATCGTCACCCGTATCGGTGACGTGTTCCTGATGATCGGCTTGTTCCTGCTGTTCCTCAACCTCGGCACCCTGAACATTCAGGAACTGATGGTGCTGGCGCCGCAGAAGTACGTGGAAGGCGACACTTGGCTGTGGCTGGCGACCCTGATGCTGCTGGGCGGTGCTGTGGGTAAATCGGCGCAACTGCCGCTGCAAACCTGGCTGGCTGATGCGATGGCAGGCCCGACTCCGGTGTCGGCGCTGATCCACGCGGCGACCATGGTGACCGCAGGTGTTTACCTGATTGCCCGTACCAACGGCCTGTTCCTGCTGACCCCGGACATCCTTGAGCTGGTCGGTATCGTCGGTGGCGTGACGCTGGTGTTGGCAGGTTTTGCCGCACTGGTACAGACCGACATCAAGCGCATTTTGGCTTACTCGACTATGAGCCAGATCGGCTACATGTTCCTCGCCCTCGGCGTGGGTGCATGGGATGCGGCAATCTTCCACCTGATGACCCACGCCTTCTTCAAGGCCCTGCTGTTCCTTGCTTCCGGTGCGGTGATCAACGCCTGCCACCACGAGCAGAACATCTTCAAGATGGGCGGCCTGTGGAAAAAACTGCCGTTGGCCTACGCCAGCTTTATCGTCGGTGGCGCTGCGCTGGCAGCTCTGCCGCTGATTACCGCCGGTTTCTGGTCCAAGGATGAGATCCTCTGGGAAGCCTTCGCCAGTGGCCATCAAGAGCTGCTGTACGCAGGTCTGGCCGGTGCCTTCCTGACGTCGATTTACACCTTCCGCCTGATCTTCATCGCCTTCCACGGCGAGCAGAAGACCGAAGCCCACGCAGGTCATGGCATTGCCTACAACCTGCCGCTTATGGTGCTGATTGTGTTGTCGACTTTTGTCGGCGCGCTGATCACTCCGCCGCTGGCCGGTGTTCTGCCGGAAAGCGCGGGGCATGCCGGTGGCGACTTCAAGCACACGCTGGAAATTATCTCCGGTGTGGTGGCGGTGATCGGTATCGTACTGGCGGCGTTGCTGTTCCTCGGCAAGCGCAGCTTTGCCACCGCCGTAGCGCAGAGCGGGCCGGGTCGTTTCCTGTCGGCTTGGTGGTTCGCTGCCTGGGGCTTCGATTGGTTGTATGACAAGGTCTTTGTGCAGCCGTACCTGTTCCTCTGCCGCATTCTGAATCTGGATCCGATCGACCGCACGATTGGTCTGGTGCCGCGTCTGGTCCGGGGCGGTAACGCGCTGGTGACCCGCAGCGAGACGGGGCAGGTGCGCTGGTATGCAACTTCGATCGCCGGGGGCGCCGTGTTGGTGCTCGCCGTCCTCCTGTTTCTGAACTAAGGAAAATAGCCCGTCATGATACTGCCCTGGCTAATCCTGATTCCCTTTATCGGCGGCTTCCTCTGCTGGTTCTGCGAGCATTTCAGCAAAACCATGCCCCGCTGGATCGCCTTGATTACCATGCTCCTGCTGTTTGGTCTGGGGCTTTGGCTGTGGGCCACTGGCGATTTCAGCCTGGCCCCGGCACCTGAGACTGGCCCGGTCTGGGCGGCTGAGTTCCAGCTGCCGTGGATCTCCCGTCTGGGCATCAGCATCCATCTGGCCCTTGATGGCCTGTCGCTGCTGATGATTGTCCTCACCGGTCTGCTCGGTGTGCTGTCGGTGCTGTGCTCGTGGAACGAGATCAACCACCGCATCGGCTTCTTCCACCTCAACCTGATGTGGATTCTCGGTGGTGTGGTCGGTGTCTTCCTCGCGGTTGACCTGTTCCTGTTCTTCTTCTTCTGGGAAATGATGCTGGTGCCGATGTACTTCCTCATCGCGCTCTGGGGTCATAGCGGCAGTGCTGGCAAAACCCGCATCACCGCTGCCACCAAGTTCTTCATCTACACCCAGGCCAGCGGCCTGATCATGTTGGTGGCGATCCTTGGCCTGGTGTTTGTGCACTTCAACCAGACCGGCGTGCTGACCTTCAACTACGCCGACCTGCTGAAAACCGAACTGGCACCGGGCACTGAGTACATCCTGATGCTCGGCTTCTTCATCGCCTTTGCGGTGAAGTTCCCGGTGGTGCCGTTCCACTCCTGGCTGCCGGATGCTCACGCTCAGGCGCCGACCGCAGGCTCCGTGGACCTGGCTGGTATTCTGTTGAAGACCGCTGCTTACGGCCTGCTGCGTTTTGCCCTGCCGCTGTTCCCTAATGCCTCCGCTGAGTTCGCACCGATTGCGCAGTGGCTGGGTGTGTTTGCCATTGGCTATGGTGCTCTGCTGGCCTTCTCGCAGACTGACATAAAGCGTCTGGTCGCGTACTCCAGCGTCTCGCACATGGGCTTCGTGCTGATCGCTATCTACTCCGCCAGCGAAATTGCCCTGCAAGGCGCGGTGGTACAGATGGTCGCTCACGGTCTAAGCGCTGCGGCACTGTTTATCCTCAGTGGCCAGCTGTATGAGCGTTTGCACACCCGTGACATGCGTGAGATGGGCGGTAGCTGGGCGCGTATGCCGTGGTTGCCTGCCATCAGCCTGTTCTTTGCGGCGGCTGCATTGGGTCTGCCGGGTACCGGCAACTTCGTCGGCGAGTTCCTGATCCTGATCGGCAGCTTCGCCAGCGCGCCGTGGGTCACTGTACTGGCCGCTGTGGGGCTGGTGCTGGGGTCGGTGTACTCGCTGATCATGATTCACCGTGCTTACTTCGGTCAGCCGAAAGCTGAGTCCGCTCTGAAAGGCCTGAACTTCCGTGAGATGTCCATGGTCCTGGGGCTGGCAGTGCTGCTGATCCTGCTTGGTGTATATCCGCAACCGGTGCTCGATACCTCTGCTGCCAGCATGCAGGGCGTGCATCAGTGGATGGATAACGCCATCAATCAATCTGTTTTGGCACGGTAAGCTGCTCAATGGAAAGTCATGCTATGCAATTCACGACTCAACATTTCATCGCGCTGCTGCCGCTGCTGATTACCAGTGCCACGTTGGTACTGGTAATGCTGGCAATTGCTTGGAAGCGCAACCATAGCGTCACCTTTGGCCTTTCGGTGGTGGGGCTCAACCTGGCTCTGCTGTCGCTGCTGCCTGCGCTGGGCGTGACACCGATTGAAGTGACGCCGCTGCTGTTGGTGGACAAGTTTGCTTGCTACTACATGGCGCTGGTACTGGCCGCTACGCTGGCCTGCGTCACGCTGATTCACGCCTACCTCGGCGGTGACTCTGGCAAAGGCTATCCGGGCAACCGCGAAGAGCTGTACCTGCTGATGCTGCTGTCGGCAGCGGGCGGTCTGGTTCTGGTCAGTGCGCAGCATCTGGCCGGTCTGTTCATTGGCCTGGAGCTGCTGTCAGTGCCGACCTACGGCATGATCGCCTACGCCTTCTTCAACAAGCGTTCGCTGGAAGCCGGTATCAAGTACATGGTGCTGTCGGCCGCTGGTTCGGCCTTCCTGCTGTTCGGTATGGCGCTGCTGTATGCCGACTCTGGCAACATGACCTTTGCGACTATCGGCGCCAAGCTGGCAGCTGATGGCTTGCCGAGCATGATTGTGCAGATTGGTGTGGGCATGATGCTGATTGGCCTTGCCTTCAAACTTTCGCTGGTGCCGTTCCACCTGTGGACGCCGGATGTATATGAAGGTGCTCCAGCGCCAGTTTCCGCCTTCCTTGCCACCGCCAGTAAGGTTGCAGTCTTTGCTGTGTTGCTGCGCCTGTATCAGATGTCGCCTGCGGCAGCCGGTGGTTGGCTGACGGACGTGATGACCGTTATTGCGGTTGCCTCAATCCTGATCGGTAACCTGCTGGCGCTGTTGCAGAACAACCTGAAGCGTCTGCTGGGTTACTCCTCCATCGCTCACTTCGGTTACCTGCTGGTGGCGTTGATCGCGAGTAAAGGCTTGGCCGTTGAGGCGATTGGCGTGTACCTGGCCACTTATGTGCTGACCAGCCTGGGTGCTTTCGGTGTGATCACTCTGATGTCCACACCGTACAGCGGCCGCGATGCTGATGCGCTGTTCGAATACCGTGGCCTGTTCTGGCGTCGCCCGTACCTGACGGCGGTGCTGACCGTGATGATGCTGTCGCTGGCGGGTATTCCGCTGACAGCTGGCTTTATCGGTAAGTTCTTTGTGATTGCTGCTGGCGTGGAAGCCCATGAGTGGCTGTTGCTGGGAGCGATGGTGATCGGTAGTGCTATTGGTGTGTTCTATTACCTGCGGGTGATGGTCACCATGTTCATGGTTGAGCCGAACCTGCAGCGCCGTGATGCTGATCTGCACTGGGCGCAGCGCGCTGGCGGCATCATGCTGCTGTTGGTCGCACTGTTGACCTTCGTCCTGGGTGTGTACCCGCAGCCGTTGCTGGGGCTGGTTCAGCTCGCGGTCATCGGTTCCTGATGTGAGCACAGCTATGTCGACTCGCCACAGCCTGATGATTGCCGGATGTGGCGATGTCGGCAGCCGCCTCGGCCAGCAGCTGCATGCTGCTGGCTGGCAGGTCTATGGCCTGCGTCGTGACACCCGCCAATTGCCGCCCGGCATCCTCCCTGTTGCAGGCGATCTGCAGCAGTCCACGCCTCCTGAGTCTTGGCCCGAATCTGCTTTGGATTATCTGGTCTATTGCGCCGCTGCGAACCAGCACGATGAGGCGGGCTATCGCGCCGCTTATGTGGACGGCTTGCAGCATGTGCTGGATTGGCTTGATCAGCATGGTCAGCGGCCCAAGCGGATTGTGTTTGTCTCCAGCAGCAGTGTGTACGGCCAACAAGACGGTAGCTGGGTAGATGAAACCACTGAAGCTATCGCGGAAGGGTTTTCAGGTCGGGTGATGCGTGAGGCTGAACAGCGGGTTTTGGCCTGTGGCCTTCCTGCCACCGTGGTACGCCTGACGGGTATTTACGGCCCTGGCCGCGAGTGGCTGTTGCGTCAGGTTCGGGAGGGATATCGAGTCGCGATAGAGCCGCCGTTGTATGGTAATCGCATCCATGCCGATGATGCTGCTGGTTTGCTCGCCTATTTGTTGCAAGCGGATGTGCAGGGCAGGGCGTTGGATGAATGCTATATCGGTGTGGACGACGCCCCTGCGCCACTGCATGAGGTGGTTGATTGGTTACGGGCGCGTTTGCAAGTCAGTCACTGGGCTGACGAAGCCAGTGTGCGCCGTGCTGGTAGCAAGCGCTGCAGTAATGCCCGGGCGAGGGCGTTGGGCTGGCAGCCAGCCTACCCGAGCTACCGGGAAGGCTATGAGATGATCTTGCAGGCCAAAGGGCTCTGAGCCTCAGCGCAGAACCAGCTTCCAGCGTTGTGGCCCTTTGCGGTAGGAGGCGATTTCCCCGGCTGGTGCCTGGTTGATCGCTTCATAAACCCGCATGTCGCTGCCCTCACGTTCAAACAGCCAGCTGTCCCCCTGATTGCCCAGTTGCAGCCAGATGCCGTCGCTGTCGCCATTCATCGCTGCACAGTCTCCGCCCAGGCACAGGGCATAGCGCTCGGCGCCGGGCAGGCCCTTAACGCTGCCATCTGCTGCAAACTGAACAAGTCCACCGCGACCGATGCCTTCTTTGATCTCCCAGGTGCCGCCCATATAAGCCGTGTACAGGGCTTGGATAAAGGTGCCGCCGATGTTGGGAGCGCTTTGCTTGGCAGCATTGAAGTGCTGCTCCGGCCAGGTATCGCTGGCTGCCTGAATCAGTTTGCCGGAAGAGACTTTCAGGGACTCCTGAATATCTGTGTTGAAGATCGCCCGGTATTGGCCATCCGCCTCCCGTGTCAGTTGCCCTTCGTACTGCTGGTAGCCATTGCTGACGCTCGCACGCTGGTGCGCCAGATCAATCTGCCACTCCAGATTGGGCCCATAGGCCAACAAGGCTTCGTGCAGGTTGCCGTTACTGACGGCAGCATCAATGGCGGTCTGATTGATCCAGACACCACTGGGGTCTTTGGGGGAACTGGCACAGCCAACCAGCATGAGGCTGGCTAACAGGGCAGGCAGCAGGCGGTACATGCGTATCCTCGGTGCAAAATGCTAATGCTGAGCAGGATAGCGGCGAGTTGAAGGCAGGTCGATAAAGGAAGCGCCACAGCGGTGAAGCTGTGGCGCGAGGATCAGCGGGTCAGCTCGAAGTTGAGCGGGAAATTCAGGCTTACATTACCGTTGCCGAGCAGCTCTTTGGGTGGTTGTGGCACCGGGCTGGCGCGGCGCAGTTGAACCAGTACGTCACGGTCGAAGCTGGCACGGGCTGTGGAGTCCTTCACCTTAGCTTGCAGAATGTCGCCACTTGGCGTCACCTCAAAGCTCAAGGTTACGGTGTGGCGGTCGCCAATCCGACTGAAGCGACGCTCACGATCCGGGTAATGCATACGGCGGCTCAGGTGTGCATGAACCTTAGCCAACCAAACATTCCGCAGGCTTTCGTTACTGGCTGCAGGACGACCTGGAGCTGCTTCAGCTGCTTTTGGCGCTGTAGGTGCCGTATTTGCAGTGGACTCGCTTTGGGGCTGAGTCTGCGCAGGCTTCTCCGGAACGGGCTGTGGTTTAGGCTGGGGCTTAGGCTCCGGCGGTTTCGGCCGTGGCTTGGGCTTAGGCTTGGGTTGCTCAATCACCAGTTTCGGCTTGGGTGCTTCAACAACCTTAGGCAGAGGCTCTGGCTCTGGTTCGACCACAGGTTGCGGAGCCGGCGCTGGAGGCGGTGCCAGCGGCTGGAGTTCTACCATCATGGCTGCGGGCGGAGCCTCGATGGCAATGGCCTCAGGCTTCCAGTACAGCGCCCAGAGGAACACGCCGATGTGCACAGCCAGCACTAGGATCAGGCTGGCAGCCCAGTATAAGTCGCGTCTGCTGTTTGTCATTGCGCGCCGATCGTCTCAAGTCCTACCAGGCCGATCTTCAGGTAACCTGCTGTGCGCAGGCTATCCATGACATTCATCAGATCTGCGTATTCCACACCCTTGTCGCCACGGACAAAGATGGTTTTTTCTTTATCTGCCTGAGTCAGCTTATCTAAGGCACCGCCAAGTTGTTCAGCGGAAACCTGCTCCTCTCCGAGGTACAGGCTTTTGTCTTCCTTGATGCTCAAGTAGATAGGTTTATCCGGGCGTGGCGCAGGCTTTGCTGTTGACGCTGGCAGGTCGATCTTCACATCAACCGTTGCCAGCGGCGCTGCGACCATGAAGATGATCAGCAGCACGAGCATGACGTCGATAAAAGGGGTGACGTTTATCTCGTGGTTTTCCTGGAGATCATCACCGCTGTCATTCAGGTGCAGACCCATAGGTTCATACCGCCCTTACAACCGGAGAGGTTTGAGGACGATCAGTGGTGTTGCAGTCCAGATCACGGCTGACCATCAGCAGCACCTGTGCAGAAGCATCACCAACTTGCGCCTTGTAACTGGCGATGGACCGGGCGAATACGTTGTAGATGATCACCGCAGGAATCGCAGCAACCAGACCGATTGCCGTCGCCAGAAGGGCTTCGGCAATACCAGGCGCCACAACAGCAAGGTTGGTGGTCTGGGATTTGGCGATCCCGATAAAGCTGTTCATGATCCCCCATACGGTACCGAACAGACCCACGAAAGGTGCTGTTGAACCGATGGTGGCAAGCACGCCGGTGCCCTTGGTCATGTCGCGGCCACAGGCGGCAACAAGGCGTTCAAGACGGAAGCTGACACGGTCTTTAATACCGTCTTTGAGCTTGCTGCTGGCTGAAAGGTTGAGTTCGTCTCGTGCATCTTCAATCAGCACAGTGGTGATGCTGTTTTTGTCACGAGGTTGGTCAGCGGCCTGCTGCAGGGTGCGGGCGCTTTTCAGGTCAAGCAGTTCGCGGCGCAGGCGGCGGCGGGCAGTCACCAGCTCAATGGTTTTGGCCAGCCAAACGGTCCACGTCAGGATAGAGGCCAGCACCAGACCAATCATCACGGCCTTAACCACGATGTCGGCGTTTTGATACATGCCCCATGGCGAGAGGTCATGAAGCATGGCTTCGGGCTCTTCGACGGCGGCGTCAGTGAGCGCGTTGTACTGGTTGAGCAGGAGGTCGGCCTGTGTGGCGTCGAGCCCGGCCTCTTGGATGAATTGCTGCTGAGCTGCATTAATTTGCTCTTGAGTCGCTTCGGCGCCCAGGGCAGTGATTTTCGCTTGCAGTGCAGTGAGTTGAGGATCTTGAGGGGCTTGCAGCGGTGTAGCGGAGGTCTTGTCTGTAGCGGGAGTTACGGGAGTGCCGGTTGCCGGGGCTGCTACCGCGGTAGGTGCTTGCACCGGTTGGGTTGCTGCAGGTTCATCGGCAAAACCGCTGAGTGGCAGAAGCGTCAGCATAGCCAGACAGAATGGGCGAAGACGTTGCAGTGCGCGGGGCGTCTTTGTTTGAAGTCTTGCTTGCAGTGAGAGCATATCGGCCAAACCTGAATGTGAAAGATGAGCAGGCACTCGCCGGGGTAGACGAGACAGACAATGCAATCATTATTGCAAATAGTTCTCAATAAATAAATACGCCGACAGGCAATCCGCTGGTAGAACGCTCAAGGTAGGACGGTTTGGGAGTCGGAGAGGTAGGGATAAAACAGGCGGGGTAGGAGAAGGCGGAGCAAGCGCTCCGCCCTAAGGGCTTATTCCAGAACCAGAATAGCGTCCATTTCAACTTGAGCCCCACGCGGCAGAGCGGCAATGCCGATGGCGGCGCGGGCTGGGTATGGCTGCTCGAAATAGCGGCCCATGATCTCGTTCACTTTGGCGAAGTTGGACAGGTCAGTCAGGAAGATATTGAGTTTGACGATGTCTTTGAATGAGCCGCCTGCGGCTTCAGCAACGGCTTTAAGGTTTTCGAAAACCTGTACGGTCTGTTCTTCAAACCCTTCCACCAGTTCCATGGTTTTTGGGTCAAGTGGGATCTGGCCGGACATATAGACGGTGTTGCCAGCCTTGATGGCCTGAGAGTAAGTGCCGATGGCAGCCGGGGCCTTGTCGCTGTTGATAACGCTCTTGCTCATGGGGACTCCAGAAGGTTGCTGACGTAGTGCTGCAGGTGCTGGGTGCACCTGCAACGTAGACCCCCTAGATTCGGTGATTGCTCGGGCGCTGTCAAAGCTCAAGTGCTTGATCAGGCGTGGACAGACTTAAGCCTTGGCCCGGGTAATGCGGATGATGCCGTGCAAGGTACGCAGTTTCTTGATGACGCGGGCCAGATGAACACGGTCATGTACGCTGACCACCAGCTGAACCACGCTGGTGCGCCCGTCGCGCTCGTCCATGCTGATCTTCTCGATGTTGCCATCGGCGGCGTTAACGCTGCTGGCCAGCAGGGCGATCAGGCCGCGCTGGTGCTCCAGCTCGACGCGCAGTTCCACGTTGAATTCGCCGGTGACGTCTTTGGCCCAAGACAGCTGGACGCATTTCTCTGGGTTCTGGCGGATTTCGCCGATGTTTTTGCAGCTTTCCAGGTGCACCACCATGCCTTTACCGGCCGAGAGGTGACCCACAATCGGGTCGCCTGGAATCGGTGTACAACATTTGGCGTAGCTGAGCACCAGCCCTTCGGTACCGCGAATGGCCAGTGGGCCTTCGCTGCTGGGCAGGGTTTCTTCGTTATCGCTGAGCAGGCGGCGCGCGACCACGTAAGCCATGCGGTTGCCCAGGCCAATGTCTTCCAGCAGGTCTTCGGTCAGTTCCAGGCGGTACTCGTTGAGTACAGCTTCGATACGTTCAACGGGCAGCGCATCCAGGTGACTGTTGAAACTGGCCAGAACCTTGTTCAGCAGGCGTTCGCCCAGGCTGATGGACTCCGAGCGACGCTGTTGCTTGAGCGCATGGCGGATATGGGTGCGCGCTTTACCGGTTACCACGAAGTTGAGCCACGCGGGGTTTGCACGGGTGCCTGGCGCGGTCACGATTTCCACCGTGGAGCCGCTTTCCAGCGGCTGCGACAGCGGCGCAAGACGGCGGTTGATGCGGCAGGCAATACAGGTGTTGCCGACGTCGGTGTGAACCGCGTAGGCAAAGTCGACCGCTGTGGAGCCCTTCGGCAGTTCCATGATGCGGCCTTTGGGCGTGAACACGTAAACCTCGTCCGGGAACAGGTCGATCTTCACGCTCTCGATAAATTCCAACGAGTTGCCAGCACGTTGCTGCATTTCCAGAACGCCTTTGACCCATTGGCGGGCGCGGGCGTGGCTGCCTTTAGGCTGCTCTTCATTGGATTTGTACAGCCAGTGTGCGGCAATGCCGTTGTTGGCCAGTTCTTCCATCTCGCGGGTGCGGATCTGAATCTCAATCGGTACACCATGCATGCCGAACAGCGTGGTGTGCAGCGACTGATAGCCGTTGGCTTTGGGGATCGCGATGTAATCTTTGAAGCGGCCAGGAAGAGGCTTGTACAAATTATGCACAGCACCGAGTACGCGGTAGCAGGTGTCGACCTTGTCGACCACGATGCGGAAGGCGTAAACATCCATAATCTCGTTGAATGCTTTGCGCTTGCCGCGCATCTTTTTATAGATGCTGAACAGATGCTTCTCGCGGCCCATCACCTCGCCACGCATGCCCTCGCGGGCCAGGCAGTTGATGATAGACTCTTCGATTTTATTGACGATTTCATTGCGGTTGCCACGTGCGCGTTTGACGGCGGCACGGATACGCTCGGCGCGCATCGGGTGCATGGCTTTGAAACCAAGGTCTTCGAACTCGATGCGCATGCTGTGCATGCCCAAACGGTTGGCAATCGGTGCGTAAATTTCCAGGGTTTCTTTGGCGATGCGGCGGCGTTTCTCGCCGGACAGCACTTCCAGCGTGCGCATGTTGTGCAGCCGGTCAGCCAGTTTTACCAGGATTACGCGGATGTCGCGGGCCATGGCCATAGCCATTTTCTGGAAGTTTTCAGCCTGGGCTTCGGCCTTGGTTTCGAAGTTCATCTGGGTCAGTTTGCTGACCCCATCCACCAGCTCTGCCACAGATTCGCCAAACTGGGCGTTCAGGGCTTCTTTGGCAATGCCAGTGTCTTCGATCACGTCATGGAGCATGGCTGCCATCAGGCTCTGATGGTCCATGTGCATGTCGGCCAAGATGTTCGCCACCGCCAATGGGTGGGTCACATAGGGCTCGCCACTACGACGGCGCTGGCCGTCGTGGGCTTGTTCGGCGTAGTAATACGCCCGGCGAACAAGGTTTACCTCGTCGCCGTCGAGGTAGGTCGAAAGCCGTTGGGCCAGATCATCTATGCTTGGCATGGACGTTCTCCCTGCTGCTGCAGAGGGCGATGGGCCTGAGGAATTCGACCAGGCATAGTCTTACAGCGACTCGTTGGCATCTTCCTCGAACGCAGCGAACAGCGGTTCTTCTTCAACGATGTCTTCCTGGGCAACTACGTCGTAGTTCACCAGACCTTCAGCGATTTCACGCAGGGCAACAACGGTTGGTTTGTCGTTGTCCCATTCTACTTTGGGTTCTTTGCCGCCGGTGGCCAGTTGGCGCGCACGCTTGGTGGCAAGCATGACCAGCTCAAAGCGGTTATCGACGTTGTTCAGGCAATCTTCAACGGTAACGCGGGCCATGGTATTCCTCGATGCGACATAAATAAGAGCAGAAAAAGGTGCCTGCATAATACAGGCGGACTGAATAGTTTAAAAAATCACCAGCAAATAGGGAAGTGCTGTTTGCCGGATGCACTCAGGCCAGTAACTCACTGAGCAAGCCACTGTGGCGTTGCTGTTGGGCGCCCTGCAACAGTTGGTTGGCGCGGAAGATGGCTTTCAGATCGCTGAGGGCATGGCTGAAGTCATCGTTGATAACCAGATAGTCGTACTCAACGTAATGGCTCATCTCGCTGACGGCCTCATGCATGCGGCGTTCAATGATTTCGCCGCTGTCCTGGCCGCGGTTGGTCAGGCGGTGGCGCAAGGCTTCCTGAGTGGGAGGCAGGATGAAGATGGATTTGGCCTCCGGCATCAGGCGGCGGACTTGTTGGGCACCTTGCCAATCGATTTCCAGAATCAAGTCAAAGCCTGCTTTCAGCGTCTGCTCAACCCACTCTTGTGAGGTGCCGTAGAGGTTGCCGAACACCTCGGCGTGTTCAAGAAAGGCGCTTCGGCCGAGCATTTCATTGAATTGCTCGTGATTAACGAAGTGGTAGTTCACGCCGTCTATTTCACCGGGACGCATGGCGCGGGTGGTGTGTGAAACGGAGACGCGGATGCTCGCTTCGCTGTCAATCAGGGCCTTGACCAAGCTGGTTTTGCCCGCGCCGGAGGGAGCGGAAACGATGTAAAGAGTGCCTGTGGTAACGGTCATAGGGTGATCCTGATCATGCCAGTTGTAGGGTGGTTGCTCAGCGCTGCAGGCTGTCGCGTGGCTTATTCGATATTCTGGACCTGCTCGCGCATTTGCTCGATCAGGACCTTGAGGTTGACGGCTGCTTGAGTGCTGCGGGTGTCGAACGCCTTGGAACCCAGGGTATTGGCTTCGCGGTTAAGTTCCTGCATGAGGAAGTCCAAGCGTCGGCCTGCAGCACCACCGCTTTTGAGTACGCGGCGAACTTCAGTGACATGGGTGCTTAAACGGTCCAGCTCTTCAGCAACATCGCTCTTCTGGGCGAGAATCACCAGCTCTTGCTCAAGGCGTTGTGGGTCGAGGTCGACCTTCATTTCTGCGCAGCGGTCGAGAATCTTCTGGCGCTGGCCTGCCAGCATTTGCGGGACTTGTTCGCGCAACGTGCTGACTTGTTCAAGGATGGCATCCAGGCGCTCGTTGAGCAGCTTGGCCAGCTCAGTGCCTTCCCGCTCGCGGCCTGCTTTGAGCTCGTCCAGCGCCTGCTTGAATAGCGTCATAGCGCGTTGATTCAGTGCTTGTGGGTCGACTGCATCGCCCACTAGGACGCCTGGCCAGCCTAAAACTTCGAGCGGGTTGAGCGGTGCCGGTTGTTTGATCAGGGCTGCAACGCTTTCGGCAGCTTTGATGAGTTGCTCCGCTCGGTTGAGGTCTACTTGCAGGGATTTATCTGCGCTGCTGTCGGCAAAGCGCAGGGTGCACTCAACCTTACCACGGGACAAACCGTTACGCAGGGCTTCACGCACAGCGCCTTCCAGGTCGCGGAAAGCTTCAGGCAGGCGCAGGTGAGGCTCCAGATAGCGATGGTTGACCGAGCGCAGTTCCCAGCTCAGGGTGCCGTTGGTGTCCGCCTGTTCGGTGCGGGCAAAGGCAGTCATGCTGTGGATCATGGGGTAAACCTCGCGAAATGGTTAACGAAAGGCGCTGGATTGTAGCGCAGTGAGTCGATGGCGCCCAATTCAGCATAGCTTCGTCACGATACCGCCCTATAATGCCCGGCAGATTTTCCTTAAAAGTAGGTATCGCTAATGAAACGTCCAAGTGACCGCGCCGCCGATCAGTTGCGCCCGATCCGTATTACCCGCAACTACACCAAGCATGCCGAAGGTTCGGTACTGGTTGAATTCGGCGACACCAAAGTGATCTGTACGGTCAGTGTCGAATCTGGCGTTCCACGTTTCCTGAAAGGTCAGGGGCAGGGATGGCTGACCGCCGAGTACGGCATGCTGCCGCGCTCCACCGGTGATCGTAACCAGCGTGAGGCTAGCCGTGGCAAGCAGGGTGGCCGTACTTTGGAAATCCAGCGCCTGATCGGTCGCTCGCTGCGCGCTGCGTTGGATATGAGCAAGCTGGGTGAGAACACCCTGTATGTCGACTGCGACGTGATCCAGGCTGACGGCGGCACACGCACCGCTTCCATCACCGGTTCGATGGTGGCGCTGGTGGATGCGCTTAAAGTGCTGAAAAAGCGCGGCGCACTTAAAGGTGAGCCGCTCAAGCAGATGATTGCGGCGGTATCCGTTGGCATTTATCAGGGCGTGCCGGTACTGGATCTGGACTATCTTGAAGACTCCGCTGCTGAAACAGACCTGAACGTAGTTATGACCAGCGCGGGTGGCTTTATTGAAATTCAGGGCACTGCCGAAGGTGCTCCGTTCCAGCCGGCAGAACTGAATGCCATGCTGGAGTTGGCACAAAAAGGTATGGCTGATCTGTTCAGCGTGCAGCAAGCAGCGCTGGCGGATAATCAGTAACTTCACGCAAGGAAGAGAGGATGCCCATGACTGACGAGCTTCAATTGCCACAACAAACCCCCGGCGCCGATGCGCGGCAGTGGGCGATGTTCTGCCATTTTGCTGCGTTTGCCGGTTTGATCATTCCGTTCGGCAACATCGTCGGGCCACTGCTTATTTGGCAGCTGAAAAAGGACATGGACCCGTTTGTCGATGCACAGGGTAAGGAAGCGCTCAACTTCCAGATTACTGTCGCGCTCGCAGCACTGGTGTGTTTTGGTTTGATGGTTGTGCTGATCGGTTTCCCGCTGCTGATGCTGGTGAGTTTGACTGCATTCGTGCTGACCGTGATCGCAGGGGTTAAGGCCAATGAGGGTAAGGATTACCGCTATCCTTTCACATTGCGTCTGGTGAAGTAGGCCTCACACACGTGGGCCACAAACAAAAAACCGCAGCCAGGCTGCGGTTTTTTGTGGGCGGGATTTGACTCAGATGCTTAGCGTCCAGTCGTAATCCACGATCAGTGGCGCATGCTGCGAGAAGCGAGGCTGGCGCGGCATCCGTGCGTTACGCACACTGCGGCGCATGCCCTGGGTCAGCAGCTGATAGTCGAAGCGATAGCCCAGGTTAAGCATTTCGGCTTGTTCGCTGTCTGGCCACCAACTGAACAGGTCACCCTCGCGGGTGACTTCGCGCAGGGCGTCGACATACCCCATGTTGCCCGTCACTTCGTCCATCCAGGCGCGCTCAGGTGCCAGGAAGCCCGGAGACTGTTGGCAGTCGCGCCAGTTTTTGACATCCAGCTTCTGGTGGGCAACGTAGAACGAACCGCAATAGATGTACTCGCGGCGCTTACGGCGTTGCTTGTCCAGAAAATGGGTGAAGTCGTCCATGAACTTGAACTTCTGGTTCAAGTTCTCATCACCATGACGGCCCGAAGGCATCAGGACTGTAGCAATACTTACTTTGTCAAAATCAGCTTGCAGGTAACGCCCGTAGCGGTCGGCCATTTCAAAGCCCAAACCACTGATTACCGCCTTGGGTTGCAATCGGGAGTACAGGGCCACGCCACCAAGGCTTGGCACTTCTGCATCACAGGCATAAAGGAAATAGCCATCCAGTTGGAGGGCTTGGTCGTCCAGTTCAAAGGCGGAAGCGCGAGTATCCTGCAGGCAGATGACGTCAGCATTCTGTGCTTGCAGCCAGCTGAGAAGTCCCCGCTCGACTGCTGCATGAATGCCATTCACGTTCACACTGATGATCCGCATAAATGGCCCCTAAAATCGCGTGCGTGTATGATACCCGAGCTCTCCTGCAATTGGTTAAATTCCTAGCAATTCCGTACCGTCCGAGACTTTTTCATGCAAGCGTACCAGCGTGATTTCATTCGTTTTGCCATTGAGCGCGGTGTTCTGCGCTTTGGTCAGTTCACCCTCAAGTCCGGGCGTGTCAGCCCCTATTTCTTCAATGCCGGCTTGTTCGACAGCGGTTTGGCCCTGGCACAGCTGGGGCGTTTCTACGCAGCCGCTGTTGTAGACAGCGGGATCGACTTCGACGTTCTGTTTGGCCCTGCATATAAAGGTATTCCGTTGGCGGCGACGACAGCCGTTGCCCTGGCTGAGCATCACCAGCGTGATCTGCCGTGGTGTTTTAACCGTAAAGAGGCCAAAGATCACGGTGAAGGTGGCACGCTGGTGGGGGCGCCACTGCAAGGCCGTGTACTGATCATAGATGACGTAATCACCGCCGGTACGGCCATTCGCGAGGTCATGCAAATTATTGATGGCCAAGGTGCTCAGGCATCGGGCGTTTTGATCGCGCTGAACCGTCAAGAACGGGGCAAAGGCGAGCTTTCTGCAATTCAGGAAGTTGAGCGTGATTTTAAAATGCCAGTAATTAGTATTGTTTCCTTGGAGCAGGTGCTGGAATATCTGGCAGGTGATGCTGAATTGAAGCAGCATTTGCCAGCTGTTGAAGCCTACCGTGCGGAGTACGGTATCTGACCTGACCAACCAAGGTGATGCATTGATGCTGAGGAACGCCCTGTCCTGTTGTTCGTTGGTAATGAGTGTGTGCCTGTCGACGTCTGTCGTGGCCGCCGAGCTGTACCGCTATGTGGATAACAAAGGGGTGACGGTCCTCAGCCGTCAGGGTGTGCCGCCTGAAGTTGTTGCCAAGGGCTACGATGTGCTCAATGAGCAGGGGCGCGTTATCCGTGTCGTGCCCCCGGCGCCTACGGCAGAGGAGTTGGAGAAACTCAAGGCTGAAAAGGCTCGCGCCCGCTCTGACGAGCAGCTGCTTCGCCTTTACAGCACGCCGGATGACGTTGATCGCGCCCGTGAGCGCAAGTTTGCCGAAATTGACGGGTTGCTCGGGATCGCTAAAGGCAACCTGCAGGCGTCCATTACCCAGCAGGGTAACTTGCAGAGCCAAGCTGCTGATCACGAACGCTCAGGGCGTGAAGTACCTGCTCACCTGTTGCAACAGATTGATGCGCAGCGCACCGAGCAAAAACGCCTGAATGCAGATATCAAACGCTACGAAACCGCCCGCACAGACGCCGAAAAAAGCTTCACCGAAGACCGTCAGCGTTTAGAAGAGCTGCTTCAGCAAATACGCTGATCTAGTGCTGAGGCGGGCACTTCTCGTAAGCCGTTATCTTTTCCTTCAGCCAGTCCGGTAGCGGTTGGCTGATGCGCTCGGTGGTATTGGCGCGGACGTAAATCACTTCACCGCTGGTGAGTAATTCATTGTTACGCCAGATTCCCATGAAAAAACTCATGCTCGAGTTGCCGAAACGGGCAGTGCGTATGCCAATTTCCAGCGCATCGTCAAAATAGGCTGGGGCGTTGTATTCGAGCGTGGATTTTCTGACAAAAAAATCGCTGCCGTCGCGACTCAGGTCTGTGGGGTATTTGATGCCCAGTTCCCGGTAGTACTCCGTAATGGCTACATCTGCATAGGTCAGGTAGTGACCATTGAAGACGATGTTCTGCGGGTCCACTTCAGACCAGCGTACACGCAGGTGGTGAAAGAAGCGGAAGTCATCGCGGGAGAGTGTGCTCATGGCGGCTCGGCTGATCGTGAAGTCGTGTGCTGAGCTTGTCCGTTCAAGGTGCAGGAGACAAGCAGCAGAGAGGCAGGTCAGGCGGGCGAATCAGCCAATGGACTGATTCGCCATGCCAGTGTCAGCGCTTGCGGTTGCTGATGAGGGTACCAACACCAGTATCGGTGAAGATTTCCAGCAGGATGGCATTCGGGACGCGTCCGTCGATGATCAGCGAGCTGCCGACACCGCCTTGAACCGCTTCCAGGGCGCAGCGGATCTTCGGCAGCATGCCGCCGTAGATGGTGCCGTCGGCGATCAGCTCATCGACTTGCTGGGTGCTGAGGCCCGTTAGCACCTTGCCTTCTTTATCCATCAGGCCGGCGATGTTGGTCAGCAGCATGAGCTTTTCAGCTTTCAGCGCTTCGGCCACTTTGCCTGCTACCAAGTCGGCGTTGATGTTGTAGGACTCGCCGTCCGGGCCAACGCCAATGGGGGCGATCACCGGGATAAAGTCGCCCTGTACCAGCAGGTTGAGCAGGTCGGTGTTGATGCTGACTACTTCGCCGACCTGGCCGATATCAATGATTTCCGGCTTGGTCATCTCCGGAGTCTGGCGAGTAACGGTCAGCTTTTTCGCACGGATCAGCTGAGCATCTTTACCGGTCAGGCCGATGGCATTGCCGCCGTGGCTGTTGATCAGGTTAACGATGGACTTGTTGACCTGGCCGCCAAGAACCATTTCTACCACGTCCATGGTTTGTGCATCGGTCACGCGCATGCCGTCGATAAAGTGGCTTTCGATGGACAGACGCTTGAGCAAATCACCGATTTGCGGGCCGCCACCGTGCACCACGACGGGGTTGATGCCGACTGCTTTCATCAGCACGATGTCGCGGGCAAAGCCGGTTTTCAGCTCTTCGCTTTCCATGGCGTTGCCGCCGTATTTGATTACCAGCGTCTTGCCGACATAGCGGCGGATGTAGGGTAGCGCCTCGGACAATACCTTGGCGGTATGGGCAGCAGCCTCGCGTTCGATGGTCATTCAGGGCTCCAGTTGGGCGTTCGCTAATTAAAAAGGCAGTTGCAGGTCAGGTTCGACGCGGCGAAGCTGGGCGCGGAATACTTCCTTGATGCGCTCAAGTTCTTCTTCGCTTTCCGCTTCAAAGCGCAAGACCAGAACGGGCGTGGTATTGGACGCACGGACCAAGCCCCAGCCTTTGGGGTAGTCGATGCGGATGCCGTCGATGTCGGTGAGTTTACCGTCACCCCAGACACCGTCTCGTTGCAGGCTTTCAATAATGCTGAATTTGCTCTGCTCGGTGACTTGAATATTGATCTCCGGCGTGGAGATATCATCCGGGAATGCGCTGAATATCTGATCAGCATTACGGCTGTCCAAGCTGAGGATTTCCAGCAGGCGGGCGGCAGAGTAAATGCCGTCATCAAAGCCGTACCAGCGTTCTTTGATGAAGATATGGCCGCTCATTTCCCCGGCCAGCAGGGCGCCGGTTTCTTTCATTTTCTTTTTCATCAGTGAGTGGCCGGTTTTCCACATCACCGGGCGGCCACCATAGCCGCTGATCAGCGGTGTCAGGCGGCGGGTGCATTTGACGTCGAAGAGGATGTCGGCGCCGGGATTGCGGGCAACCACATCTTTGGCGAAAAGCATCAGCAGGCGGTCAGGGAATACGATTTTGCCGCTGTTGGTCACGACGCCCAGACGGTCACCGTCGCCATCGAAGGCCAGGCCGATGTCGGCATTCTCTTCGCGCACCTTGTTGATCAGGTCTTCGAGGTTTTCTGGTTTGCCCGGATCTGGGTGGTGGTTGGGGAAGTTACCGTCCACCTCGCAGTACAGCGGAATAACGGTACAGCCCAGGGCCTCGATCAATTTCGGGGCGATCACACCGGCTACGCCGTTGCCGCAGTCGACCACTACGCGCATGGGCTTGGCGAGAGCGATGTCATTGCGAATCTGTTGGAAGTAGCTTTCCAAAACGTCGACTTGTTCAACCGAGCCAGTACCACTGCTCAGGTCCTGTTTCTCGATACGCTCACGCAGTGCCTGAATCTGCTCATTAGCCAAGGTGTCACCGGCGATGACAATCTTGAAGCCGTTGTAGTCAGACGGGTTGTGGCTGCCGGTTAGCATGACCGCCGACTTGCCCGCGAGGATATGGGCGGCGTAATACAGAACCGGGGTCGGCACCATGCCGACGTCGCTGACGACACAGCCGCTGTCGGCCAGACCTTGAATCAGTTGTTGCGCCAGCTCTGGACCGGAGAGGCGACCGTCGCGACCAACGGCAACGCAGGGCTCGCCTTGGGCCAAGCTTTGTGAGCCGATGGCGCGGCCGATCCAATAGGCTGTTTCGGCGCTGAGGGTTTTGCCAACAATACCGCGAATGTCATAGGCGCGGAAAATGTCGGCAGGCAGTTGTGGTGCTTGGGTTGCGCCAGTGGCAGCAGGTTCGTTGTTGAGACCTAACAAGTCCATGTCCTCATCGAGAATGTCGATATCCAGAATATCGGTGTCTTGAAACATCGGATCGGCAATCGGCGTTGCGCTTACGGGTTTCTCCGGTGCTGCGACGCTAGCGGTTACCGGTTTGCTCTGTTCAGCGCTGCGTCTGGGCAGGCGCTGAATGGTCTGGGCTAAGTCGCGTAGGGGCTCCAGTTTGAACTCGGGCATTTTGGAGCCCTTGTTGGCAATCAGTGCTTGCAGCATTTGTCCCAGGTGTTCTGTTTCTGTGTTCAGCGTGCGGTGTGTACGGCTGTGCAGCAGGTACAGGCCGAGCAGGGCGCCGCTAAAGGCCAGTAGTGCCGCGCAAAGCAGCAACAGCGGTGACAGCGCTGGGCTGATCAGTTGCGGGCCTGGCGTGAAATTAAGGGTCCAGTTTGGGTTACCGGTGGCAAATGCCTCAGCTGTGCCGTTGGCTTGGCCGCGTTGCAGCAGAACTTGGGCTGCACTGGTACTGAACTTTTGCACCAACTGAATCTGGCCTATTTCGGCCGGTATAGGAGGAAGTAGGGCCGTCAGGCGTTGCAGGTCGACTGCCAGTAACAGCGTGCCGAGGACTGGGCCTTTGTCCTCTTGGCGCAGCGCTGTAGCGCTGTATACCAGCCAGCGATCACCGACTTTGAAAGCCTCGGCTGCGGCGTTCTGGCCATTCTCCACGCGGCGTAGCATATCCAGTGCGGCGAAATTCAGTGGCGCCGCACGGCTGGTGTCTTGGCTGGCCTGGGCGCGCAGGTTGAGGCGGGCGTCGACCACGTCATTCCAGTAAGTGAGACTCTGCTCGGCATTGCGGATCAGTTGAGCATCACCGCTTTGCAGTACCTCAAGCAGTTGCGGGTTGCGGGCGGCCGCCTGGGTATCGGCACTGAGCTGGCGCAGGGCTTTTTCCAAGGTGGCAGCTTGACCTGTGCCCCATGCTTGATTGAGCTGTTGCAGGTGGTGCTGATGGGCGCTGCTGAGTGGACCAAACCAGAGCAGCGCGGCACCTAGGGCAACGCCCAGCAATGAGAGCAAGGTGCCGGGCAGTAAGTCTTTTAAAGCGGGAGCCGCAGGTTTTTCCTGAACCGGTTTAAGCGCCAAGTCGGCACTGCCGGTGATGGCGTCAGTCTCTTTCGCTGTGCGCTTGAAGAGTTTCATGCGGCCTCTCCTCTTATTATTTATATGCCCTAATGGCTTGTGTGGTCAGAGTGTTCCGGAGTGTCCGAAGCCGCCTGCGCCGCGCTGGGTCTCGTCGAACTGCTCAACCAGCTCAAACTTGGCCTGCACGACCGGTACCAGTACCAGTTGCGCAATGCGCTCGCCAATGGTGATGGTGAACGCGCTTTGGCCACGGTTCCAGCAGGAGACCATCAGTTCGCCTTGGTAGTCCGAGTCGATCAGGCCCACAAGGTTACCCAGCACGATGCCGTGTTTATGGCCCAGGCCTGAGCGGGGCAGAATCATCGCGGCCAGACCCGGATCACCGATGTAGATCGACAGGCCGGTGGGAATCAAAACGGTTTGGCCAGGCTCCAGAACGATGTCCTCTTTGAGCATAGCGCGCAGGTCGAGGCCGGCAGAACCAGGTGTGGCATAGGCTGGCAGGGGGAATTCGTTGCCCAGTCGTGGGTCGAGAATCTTGGCTTGTAAGGCGTGCATAGTGGGCTCTGTCTTAATTCGAAAAAGGATCAGCTGCGGTTCAGGCGATCAGCAATGAAGCTCACCAACTGGCGGGCGATCTTGCTTTTGCTGGTCTGAGTGAAGCTAGTCTGGCCGAGTTCCCGGTCGATGATGGTGATGGCGTTTTCTTCACTGTTGAAGCCGATGGTGGGGTTTGCCACGTCATTGGCGACGATCAGGTCAAGATTTTTGTCTTTAAGTTTGCGCGAAGCGTACTCCAGCAGGTTTTGGGTTTCGGCAGCGAAACCTACGCTGAAGGGGCGATCCGGGCGGCTGGCCAGGGTGGCTAGGATGTCCGGGTTGCGCACCATTTGCAGGAGCAGGCCGTCGCCGGTGCTCGGGTCTTTCTTCAGCTTGTGCTGGGCCACCACCTCGGGGCGATAGTCCGCGACAGCCGCTGCGGCGATCAGCAGATCGCAAGGCATGGCGGCCTCGCAGGCGGCGAGCATGTCACGGGCGCTGACCACATTGATGCGCTCGACGCGGTCCGGTGTTGGCAGGTGCACCGGGCCGCTGATCAGGGTTACTTTGGCACCGGCTTCGGCCGCTGCTTCTGCTAGGGCAAAGCCCATTTTCCCGGAGCTATGGTTAGTGATGTAGCGCACTGGGTCGATGTTTTCCTGGGTTGGGCCAGCAGTGATCAGGACGTGCTTGCCGGTCAGCGCCTTGCATTGGAAGCAATCAGCCGCACATTGCGCCAGCTGTTCGGCTTCCAGCATGCGGCCTAGGCCGACGTCGCCACAGGCCTGGCTCCCAGCAGCCGGACCGAAGAGGTGGAAACCCCGTGAACGCAGAAGCTCTGCATTGGCCTGGGTCGCAGGATCCCGCCACATGGCCTGATTCATCGCCGGAGCCAGTGCTACTGGCGCATCGGTGGCCAGTACCAATGTGGTCAGCAGGTCGTCAGCCACGCCTTGAGTCAGGCGCGCCATCAGGTCGGCGGTGGCTGGGGCGATGAGGATCATGTCGGCCCAGCGCGCCAAGTCGATATGGCCCATCCCGGCTTCGGCAGCGGGGTCGAGCAGATTGAGGTGGACCGGGTGGCCGGAGAGGGCCTGTAACGTCAGCGGGGTGATGAATTCTTGCCCGGCTTTGGTCATGACGACGCGCACGTCTGCGTCTTGATCTTTGAGTCGGCGAATCAGCTCAGCACTCTTATAGGCAGCGATACCGCCGCCTACGCCCACAATAATGCGTTTCCGATACAGCCGCTGCATAGACCTGCCTTGTTTCGAAGATGGATGTGCGTCACGGCGTTGGCATTCCCCTGCGCGACTGCCGTGCAAAGGCCGCTACGATAGCACAGCAGCCGCCATGAAGCAGTGCTGCCGATGCCCTGTAAGTCTGGCGTCGCGGCGTTGCCGGATGGCTTTAAACACAAGGAGGTGTGATGAGTATTCGTGATTGGCCAGCGGCAGAGCGGCCGCGGGAAAAGCTTTTGGCGCAGGGTGCTGTGAGCCTGACGGATGCGGAGCTGCTGGCAATCTTCCTGCGTACCGGCGTGGCGGGTTGCAGTGCGGTGGACTTGGCCCGTCAGTTATTAAGTGAGTTTGGTAGCTTGCGGGCGCTCTTACAGGCCGACTTGCCTTCATTTTCTCAGCACTTGGGCTTGGGCCCGGCCAAGTTCGCCCAATTACAGGCGGTGTTGGAAATGGGCCGGCGGAATTTGGCGGAACAGCTGCGCCGTGAGTCTGCGTTGGAAAGCCCGCAAGCGGTGCGCGATTACTTAAAGACGTTGCTACGCCACGAGCCCCACGAAGTGTTCGGTTGCCTGTTTTTGGATGCCAAACACCGGGTTTTGGCGTTCGAGGCGCTGTTCCATGGCTCAATCGACAGTGCCAGTGTGTATCCCCGGCAAGTGGTTAAGCGGGCGCTGTTCCACAACGCGGCAGCGCTGATTCTTACCCACAATCACCCCTCGGGCGTTGCAGAACCGAGTCAGGCTGATCGCGACCTGACCCGGCGCTTGAAGGATGCGCTGGCGTTGGTGGATGTACGGGTGCTGGATCACTTTATCGTCGGCGACGGTGAGCCGCTGTCGATGGCTGAGTATGGTTGGGTATGAACCAGCCCCTTGTGCAGGGGCTGGTGTGAGATCAGCGGCTGACCTGCACCTTCGAGAAATCGACGCGGCCAAATGGGCTCACTGTGTAGCCGCTGACCTTTTTACTCAGTAGGGCGTAGGCGGTGGGGTGCGCCAGGGGCAGCCACAGCGCTTGTTCCTGAATGATGCGCTGCGCTTCCTTATATAAGCGGCTGCGTTCGGCTTGGTCGCTGTTGGCTTTGCCGTCGCTGATTAGCTTGTCCAGCGTAGGGTCGCAGTAGCGGGCGAAGTTCAGCCCGGATTCAACTGAGGCGCAGGAAAACTGCGGGGTGAGGAAGTTGTCTGGATCGCCATTGTCGCCAGCCCAGCCCATAAACAGCAGGTCGTGCTCACCGGCTTTAGCACGACGGATCAGCTCGCCCCATTCAATCACGCGGATATCTGCCTTGATGCCCACTTCGGCCAGGTCAGCCTGCAGCAGTTGAGCCCCCATGCTGGGGTTGGGGTTAAGCAAGCTGCCGCTGGGGCGGGTCCAGATGGTGGTGTTGAAGCCATTCTCCAACCCGGCCTCTTTTAGCAGGGCTTTGGCTTTTTGCGGATCGTGAGCATAACCCGGCAATTCGCTGTTATAGCTCCACGTGTTGGCAGGATAAGGGCCGTTGGCCACTTCGGCGCTGTTCTCGAAGACGGCTTGCAGGTAGCTGGCTTTGTCGAAGGCCAGGTTGATGGCCTGCCGCACCTGCGGTTTATCCAGAGGTGCGTGTTGGCTATTGATGCCAACGAAAGCCGTCATGAATGCAGCGGTATGGGCGCTTTGCAGGTTGGGGTCGTTCTTGATTGCTTGAATATCTTGCGGCTTAGGCGACAGGGCAATCTGGCATTCGCCGCGCCGCAGTTTCTGCAAGCGCACATTAGCGTCCGGGGTGATGGCGTAGATCAAGTTGTCCACAGCCGGTTTGCCCGCGAAATAATTCGGATTGGCGCTGTAGCGTATAACGGCATCTTTCTGAAAACGCTTGAGCACGAACGGGCCGGTGCCCACGGGCTGGCTGTTGAGCAGTTCCTGTTTGCCTGCAGCGAGCAATTGGTCGGCGTATTCGGCGGAATAAATGGAAGCAAAGCCCATGCTGAGGATCGCGAGGAAGGTAGCGTCCGGGCGATTCAGGGTGATACGTAGGCTGTGTTCGCCGGTTTTCTCCACGTTTTTAATCAGGCTGGGCCACTGCATCGACTGCGCATGTGGATAACCGCTGGCCGCCACGGCATGCCAGGGGTGATCGGCGTTGAGCATGCGCTGGAAGCTGAACAGCACATCGTCAGCTGTCAGCTGCCGTGTTGGGGTGAAATAGGGCGTGGTGTGAAAGCTGACATTGCTGCGTAGGGTGAAGTCATAGGTCAGGCCGTCCTCACTGACCGTCCAGCTTTCTGCAAGGCTGGGTACGAGCTTGCCGCTGGCTGTGTCGAAATCGACCAGGCGGTTCATCAGAACATCCGCAGACGCATTGGTGGTGGTCAGCGAGTTGTACTGCACCACATCGAAACCGTCCGGGCTGGCTTCCGTGCATACGCTCAGCGTGCTGGCCTGGGCCAGGGCTGGCAGGAGGAATGGGGCAATCAGCAGCGGCAGTGCAGCAAGGCGCATGGGAGCTCCAGAGTATTGAGTCATCGGGGTAACTTAACCCTAGGGCATTAACAGGGTTTCAGGCAATGAGGGCGCGCGACGAATGGTCAAGCGGATGGGATGCTGTGCACAGCGCCATCAGCGTGTAAAATGTGGCGTCTGTAAAACACATGGCAAGTGCAGATTGCCTTGTGGCGCCAGGGGCTTTCTGGTATAAAGCAGCGCTCTTTTGTAGGGGCCCGGTTCTTGCGCTTTCAGGTATGGCCGGTAAGACCCTCGAGATACGTGGCGTCGAGCGCCAATGACATTGAGTTTATGCGGCCAACCCATGCCGGGTTGGGCATGTGGTTTTAGAGGGCTGAGGCATGTCGAGAGTCTGTCAAGTTACCGGTAAGGGTCCGGTAACCGGGAACAATATTTCCCACGCAAACAACAAAACCCGTCGTCGTTTCCTGCCGAACCTGCAGCATCACCGCTTCTGGGTTGAGTCTGAGAAGCGTTTTGTACGTCTGCGCGTTTCCGCCAAGGGCATGCGTGTAATCGACAAGCGTGGTATTGACGCTGTTCTGGCCGAGCTGCGTGCTCGCGGCGAAAAGGTTTAAGGAGCTAAATCATGCGTGAATTGATCCGTTTGATCTCGAGTGCCGGTACTGGTCACTTCTACACTACCGACAAGAACAAGCGCACCACTCCAGACAAGATCGAAATCAAAAAGTACGATCCTGTTGTGCGCAAGCACGTGATCTACAAAGAAGGCAAAATCAAGTAATTGATTCTGCTTGCTTTGAAAAAGCCCGCCTAGTGCGGGCTTTTTTATGCCTGTAATTTGTCTCCTTTCCCCTTGCCCCGTTCATAGCGCAAGAAAAAGCCCGCACTAAGCGGGCTAAAAGGGGACAAAACTGATACTGAGTTTACTGGCTCTTTTGCTCAAAGATAACGTAAACCTTACGGGTAGGCTCTAGCACCTCCCAGGTGCCGCTAAAACCTGCCGGAATGACGAAGCGATCACCGGCGCGCAGGGTTTTGGCGTTGCCATCTTTGTCACGTAATACCGATACACCCTGAAGCATTTCGCAGTATTCATGCTCGGTGTAGTTGATGGTCCAGTGACCCACTTCGCCTTCCCAGATGCCGGTGCTGAATTGGCCGCACGGGCTTGAATAGTGGTTGCGTACATTTTGCTCGGCGCCGCCTTTGAGAATCTTCTCAGGGGCCGGGCGGTAGTGCTCGGCTGGTGTGGTGGCTTGAGCAAAGTCGATGATGCTGTCGATGTTCATAAGCAAGTCCGATAAAGGTACGCACTGCTACGGCAGGCTTGTTGTGGTGGGTTCAGATGAACGGCCAGTCTATGTTTAATAATCCGCACATAACAAGCCAGTTGGGCCTGTGTTTGTAAAAAATATTGGAAGTATCGGGGCCTCTGGTTTAGTGTTGAGGCAAGAGTGGGTTGGCGTGAACCCATGCAAAATAATTTACAGCGCAAGCGCAATCTGCGGCGCTATCACTGCTATATAGGGGATGTTCGTATGACTAGCCTGACACGTGCCGACTGGGAACAGCGCGCCAAGGACCTGAAAATTGAGGGCCGGGCCTTTATTCACGGTGAGTACCGTGATGCTGTTTCTGGCGACACCTTTGACTGCATTAGCCCGGTAGATGGTCGCCTGCTAGGACAGGTAGCCAGCTGTGATCTGGCTGATGCCGACCAGGCAGTTGCCGATGCCCGCGCAACATTTGAATCCGGTGTGTGGTCGCGTATGGCGCCGGTGGAGCGTAAAAAGCGCATGATCCGCCTGGCTGATCTGATCGAAGCCCATCGCGATGAGCTGGCCCTGCTGGAAACCCTGGATATGGGTAAGCCGATTGGCGATTCCCTGTCGGTTGACGTGCCAGCGGCTGCCCGTGCTATCCGTTGGAGCGGCGAAGCCATCGACAAGATTTATGACGAAGTCGCTGCCACCTCGCATAACGAGCTGGGCTTGGTCACTCGCGAGCCGGTAGGCGTGGTTGCGGCAATCGTGCCGTGGAACTTCCCGCTGCTGATGACCTGCTGGAAATTGGGCCCGGCACTGTCCACCGGTAACTCGGTCATCCTCAAGCCTTCCGAAAAATCCCCGCTGACCGGTCTGCGTCTGGCTCAACTGGCTATTGAAGCTGGTATTCCTGCGGGCGTGCTGAACGTGTTACCGGGCTTCGGCCACACCGTGGGTAAAGCACTGGCATTGCATATGGATGTCGACACGCTGGTGTTTACCGGCTCGACCAAGATCGCCAAGCAGCTGATGATCTACGCTGGCGAATCGAACATGAAGCGCGTTTGGCTGGAGGCCGGTGGTAAGAGCCCGAATATCGTGTTCGCTGATGCCCCGGATCTGAAGGCCGCCGCTGAAGCCGCAGCCAGTGCCATCGCCTTTAACCAGGGCGAAGTGTGCACCGCTGGCTCCCGTCTGCTGGTGGAAAATTCCATCAAAGATAAATTTGTGCCGATGGTGGTTGAAGCCATCAAGGCTTGGAAACCGGGCAACCCGCTGGATCCGGCCACCAACGTGGGTGCGCTGGTTGACACCACGCAGATGAACAACGTGCTGAGCTACATCAAAGCTGGTCACGATGATGGCGCCAAGCTGGTTGCTGGTGGTAATCGCGTACTCGAAGAAACTGGCGGTACCTACGTGGAACCAACCATTTTTGACGGCGTAACCAATGCCATGCGCATCGCCAAGGAAGAAATCTTTGGCCCAGTGCTGTCGGTGATTGGCTTCGATACAGTCGAAGAGGCCATCGAAATTGCCAACGACACCATCTACGGTCTGGCAGCCGGTATCTGGACCAGTGACCTGTCCAAGGCGCACCTGACTGCCAAGGCTGTGCGCGCCGGTAGCGTCTGGGTCAATCAGTACGATGGCGGCGACATGACTGCGCCGTTCGGTGGCTTTAAGCAGTCGGGTAATGGCCGTGACAAGTCCCTGCATGCCTTTGATAAGTACACCGAGCTGAAGGCGACTTGGATCAAGCTGTAAGCGTTCAATAGGTCCGCCCTTCGGGGCCGGTTGAGGCAGCTTCAGGCTGCTAGTCGCCACACCTGCGGCCGGGTTTCCTTTGGAGATCCGGCCGTTTTGGTTTTCGAGGTGTTCACAAGGGTTCTGGTAATGCGTTGGGGTACATACTTTGCAGTCTGCGCAGCAGTAATCAGTATCGGTCTGGCACTGGGCGTAACTATGCCGCTGGTGTCATTACGCCTGGAGGAGTGGGGCTACAGCTCCTTCGCTATTGGCGTAATGGCGGCTACACCTGCGGTGGGCGTTTTGTTGGGCGCCACACTGGCAGGGCGTCTGGCGGCTTGGTTAGGCACTGTGCGGCTGATGCAGGCGTGCCTGTTGTTTGGTGCGTTGTCCGTCATCAGCATGGCGCTGATTCAGCACTATGTGGTGTGGCTGGTGCTGCGGCTGGTGCTGGGTATTGGCCTGACGGTTGTCTTTGTGCTCGGTGAAAGCTGGATTAACCAGCTGGCGGTGGAAAAGTGGCGCGGGCGTTTAGTGGCGCTGTATGGCACGGGTTACGCGCTGAGCTATCTGTGTGGACCTTTGTTGCTGGCTGCGGTTGGGGCAGAAGGTGATCTGGGCTTCTGGGTCGGTGTGGGCCTGTTGATTGGGGCTGCCATGCTGTTGCTGGGGCGTACTGGCGCACCAAGCGTAGAGGCGCACAGTGCTTCGGCGCGTAATCTGCTGACGTTCTGCCAGCGTATGCCGGCGATTGCCTGGGCGGTGATGTTGTTTGCCGCATTTGAGGCGATGGTGCTGACGTTGATGCCGATTTACGGGCTGCGTCAGGGCTTCACTCAGGAAGTCGCACTGTTCATGGTCAGTGTGGTGGTGGTGGGTGATGCTGCGTTGCAGTTGCCGATTGGTTGGTTGGCCGATCAGATGTCCCGGCGTCGCTTGTTTCTTATCTGTGGCGTGGTGCTGATGTTGTCCAGCCTTGCGGTGCCGCTGAGCTTGCATACGCCTTTGATTTGGCCGGTACTGATCCTGTTTGGCGCGACTGCAGGCAGCCTGTTTACGATCTCACTGATTTTGATCGGTGAGCGCTTTCGTGATGATCAATTGGTCCAGGCGAACGCTCATATTTCCCAACTTTGGGGCCTTGGCTGCTTGGTCGGCCCGCTGCTGACGGGGGCGGTCACGCAGTGGGTCAGCGGCCATGCCCTGCCGCTGATGATGGCCTTAGGTGCTGCTGGATTTGTCGTGTTGGCTTGGCGCGGCAAGGGCTTGTAGAACCGTATTAAAGGGATTCGCTCATCAACTGCTGGATGCACTGCCCCAGCAGTTGTATGGCGTGTTCCAGCTGCGCAGTGGGTTTTTGTGCGTAGTTAATGCGCAGGCAATTACGGAACTTGCCGGCGGCGGAAAAGATGCTGCCGGGGGAGATGATCAGCTTGTGCGGCAGCAGCAGGCGATTGAGGCGTTGGCTATCGAAGTCTTCGGCTAGCTCGAGCCACAGCATGAAACCACCATGGGGCTGGCTGAGGCGGGTTTGTTCCGGTAGATAGCGTCTGATCCATTCAATCATCACATCGCGGTTGCCGGCGTACTGGCTACGCATGCGCCGTAGATGTGGCTGGTAATGGCCGCTTTTTAAGTAGTCCGCCAGGGCTTCCTGTGGCAGCTGCGCGGTCATGCCGCTGGAAATGTATTTTTGGTGCAGAACGACGGGCAGGTATCGCCCCGGTGCGATCCAGCCAATACGGATGCCGGGCGCCAATGTCTTCGAGACCGAGCTGCACAGGACTACGCGGCCATCCTCATCGAAGGATTTAATTGAACGTGGGCGTGGGTAGCTGTACGCCAGATCGCCATACACATCATCTTCGATAATCGCCACGTCGTGGCGCTGGGCAAGGGCCAGCAGTCGGCGCTTGTGGGTGTCCGGCATGATGTATCCAAGCGGATTATTGCAGCTGGGTGTGAGCTGAATCACTTTGATCGGCCACTGTTCCAGTGCCAGCTCCAGTGCATCCAGGCTGATGCCGGTCAGTGGGTCGGTGGGCAGTTCCAGGGCCTTGATGTCAAAGCCTTTAAGCGCCTGCATGACGCCGTGGAAGCTGGGGGAGTCCACCGCGACGATATCACCTGCTTTGCACAGAGAGCGAAAGGCGACCGAGAGCGCTTCGTGGCAGCCGCTGGTAACGATGATTTCATCGGCAGGAATTTGGCTGCCGGAGTCGAGCATCAGCCGTGATAACTGCTCCCGTAGTGCCTGATGGCCCTTCAGGCTGCCGTAGCCGAGGTCTTTGGTCTGCTGGCGTCGGCTCAGGCGAGACAAGCTGCGTAGCAGGGGCTTCAGGGTGGGGCTGCTGATATCCGGCATGCCCCGGCCCAGTTGCAGAATGCCGTCGTCTGGGGCCAGGCTGACTAGGTCCAGCACATGATCCCACTGGGAGATATCCACAGGTCGTTGTGCTGCCCGGCTGATATTGGGTAATTGCGCAGGTGTGCGGTTGAACGGCACAAAATAACCAGACTTGGGTTTAGGCGAGGCCAAGCCAAGGTCTTCAAGGTGCCGGTATGCCTGCTGTACGGTGCTCAGGCTGACGCCGTGCTCTTGGCTTAGGGCACGGACAGAGGGCAGACGGTCGCCCGGCCGGTACAGCCCCTTTTCAATGCGTGTGCTGAGTTGCTCGGCCAGATTGATATAGAGCGTCATAGCAGGCTCTTCCTGAAGCGATGGAGTCATACAGATCGGATCAAAAAGCTCAATTCAGATGAATTTGCGGGGCATCTGTATGTTTTTAATAGGCGCTTTTTGAGTCTGTAAGGCGATTGCCAGTGGTTCCATCATGAGCTCTAACACACTTAAGTGACAGGGGTTCAGGATGAAAGGTTACAAGTCGGGCGTGCTGGGAGAGACACGGACTGTATTGAGAGGGGTGGCTACTTCGAATCGTCTGTATGGTGCTGGGTTACGTTGGTGGCGCTTGTGTTACCAGCGCATGCAGACGCGGCGCGTGCTGCGCCAGCTAAGCGACGACGAGCTGAAAGATGTGGGGCTTAGCAGGACGCAGGCCTTACGTGAGGCCTGGCGCCCATTCTGGCTATGACGGTGTTTACACCAGCTCTTTCAGGCGGTGCCAGAGCATGCCCAACGCCAACAGTGGCGAACGTAGGTGTTTGCCGCCGGGGAAGGTGATATGTGGCACTTTAGCGAACAGATCGAAACCGCCCCCCAGCTGGCCGCTGATGGCTTCACCCAGTAGTTTGCCTGCCAGGTGCGTGGCATTTACGCCATGCCCAGCGTAGGCCTGGGCGAAATAGACATTCGGGTGTTGTGGTAAGCGACCGATTTGCGGCAGGCGGTTGGCGCCGATCCCGATCATGCCGCCCCACTGGAAGTCGATGCGTTTTTTGGCCAGCTGCGGGAACACCTTGAGCATTTTCGGCCGCATATACGCCGCGATGTCAGCCGGGTCACGCCCTGAATAATGGCAGGCGCCACCGAACAGTAGGCGGCGGTCAGCTGAAAGGCGGTAGTAGTCCAGCGCGACGCGCTGATCACACAGGGCCATGTTTTGCGGGATCAAGGATTTGGCTTCCGCTTCGCTGAGCGGTTCGGTGGCGATCACATAGCTGCCCGCTGGCAGTACCTTGCCACCAATAGTCGGGTCTAGGCCGTTCAGGTAGGCGTTGCAGGCCAGTACCAGATTGGCCGCGCGAACCACCCCTTGAGCAGTATGAACGCTCACTTGTGGGCCGTATTCGATACGGGTTACAGCGGAATCTTCAAACAGTTGTACGCCCAGATTCTGTGCGGCAACCGCTTCACCCAAAGCAAGGTTGAGCGGGTGCAGGTGGCCAGAACCCATGTCGATCATGCCACCAACATACTGATTGGAACCCACGACTTCGTGTACTTGGTCGGGTTGTAGCAGGCGCATTTCGTGGCGGTAACCCAACTGCTTGAGTTCAGCCATATCCTCAGCAAAACCTTCGAGGTGGCTGGGCTTGTTGGCTAAGTCGCAGTAGCCCCAAGTCAGGTCGCAGTCGATGTTGAATTCGGCCACGCGCTGGCGCACCAGCTCGACGGCTTCCAGCCCCATCAACTTAATTTGGCGCACCCCATCGCTGCCGATGACGTTTTCAAACTGCTCGACACCATGGCCGACGCCGCGAATAAGCTGACCACCATTGCGTCCGCTGGCACCCCACCCCACTTTCCGGGCCTCAACCAACACAACCGAGAGACCTTTTCGCGCCAGCTCAATGGCCGTGTTCAGGCCAGAGAAGCCGCCACCGACAATGCACACATCAGCGCGAACCTCCCCACGGAGGGCTGGGAACCCAAGTTGCTGGTTAGCGGTTGCAGCGTAGTAAGACGCTGCGTGCTGATGGGTGTGCACGGGCTGGTGAACGCGGCCGCTCATGTGTGAAATCCTGATTATTGTGTTGTGGAAATTTTACGAAGCATAAGCGCCGAACTTGCCTTGCGCCAAGTCCAAGGTCGTAAATGAACTGCGTCGTGGCGACAAAAGCCGCTCTGGCGCGGCCTGCGTTAGAATGGTTAATCTGGTTAGAGGGCGCATATGATGAGCTGTGTCAGCCGCAAAATTGATCGTCTGCGTTTGCAGATACCCAGCTTCGCCTGTGTGCCTGGCTGTCACGACTGTTGTGGCCCGGTCACGGCATCGTCTGAAGAAATGTCACGCCTGCCGGTTAAAACCGATGCGGAGCATGATGCTGCGCTGGCGGAATACAACTGCGTGCATCTTGGTCCAAACGGCTGTGAGGTGTACGACCAGCGCCCGCTTATTTGCCGACTATTCGGCACCACCGAAAGCCTGCCTTGCCCTCGAGGGCAACGCCCTGAAGAGTGGATCGAGCCTGCAGTGGAGCGGCAGGTGCATCAACTGATTGCCAGCACCCGCCAGGTCTTAGTGTGAGTCTTAGTCTGCAATTGGCAGGCTAAGGGTCTCTTTTACCTCTTCCATCACGATATAGCTTTTCGACTCACGCACATGAGGTAGCTTAAGCAGGATGTCGCCGAGCAACTTGCGATAACTGGCCATCTCGTTGATTCGGGCTTTTACCAAGTAGTCGAAATCCCCGGATACCAGATGGCATTCCAGAACGTGCGGTAGCTTCAGCACGGCGCGGCGGAATTCTTCGAAGGTATCGCCGGACTTGTAGTCCAGGCTGATTTCGACAAACACCAGCAGGCTGGCTTTAAGGTTTTGCGGGTTCAGGCGGGCGTGGTAGCCCATGATGATGCCTTCGCGCTCCAGGCGGCGGACCCGCTCGGTGCAGGGAGTGGTGGAAAGGCCTACACGATCACCCAGTTCGGTAAAGCTGATACGCCCGTCCTCCTGCAGGATTCGCAGGATATTACGGTCAATCTTGTCCAGTTCACGTTTGCTCTGATGTTGAGTACGCAAGGTGGATACCCCTCTGCAAAAGCCGATTGTGCCAAGGATTCTCGCCAAATATAGCTGGTTATATAGTGAAATGCACTGCTGAAGAATTCCTATACTTCGCCCAACTGTGGTCTAGATAAAAGCACAAAAGTACTGATTGTGGTTTAGGAGAGCGTCATGCGTGTTTTGGTTCTCGGTAGTGGTGTGATCGGCACTGCCAGTGCGTACTACCTGGCTCGGCAAGGTTTTGAAGTCGTTGTGGTGGACCGTCAGCAGGCGCCTGCTATGGAAACCAGCTTCGCCAACGCAGGTCAGGTTTCGCCCGGCTACGCCTCGCCGTGGGCTGCCCCTGGCGTTCCCTTGAAGGCTATCAAGTGGCTGCTGGAGAAGCACGCTCCATTGGCCATCAAAGCGACCGGTGATGTCGATCAGTACCTGTGGATGGCGCAGATGTTGCGCAACTGCACCGCAAGCCGTTACGCCGTGAACAAAGAGCGCATGGTGCGACTGTCTGAGTACAGCCGTGATTGCCTGGATGAGCTGCGTGCTGAAACAGGTATCACCTATGAAGGCCGCATGCTGGGCACTACTCAGCTGTTCCGCACCCAGGCACAACTGGATAATGCTGCGAAGGACATTGCTGTTCTGGAGCAATCAGGTGTTCCTTACGAGTTGCTGGATCGCGCTGGCATTGCCCGTGTTGAGCCGGCCTTGGCTTCAGTCACTGATAAGCTCGCGGGTGCCCTGCGTCTGCCTAACGACCAGACCGGCGATTGCCAAATGTTCACCACCAAACTGGCTGAAATGGCCCGGAATCTTGGTGTTGAGTTCCGCTTCGGGCAAAACATTCAGCGCTTGGATGCGGTGGGTAACCGCCTCAATGGCGTGTGGATCGACGGTAAGCTAGAAACCGCCGATCAGTATGTGCTCGCGCTGGGCAGCTACAGCCCGCAAATGCTCAAGCCGCTGGGGATCAAGGCGCCAGTTTATCCGCTGAAGGGCTACTCCCTGACCGTGCCAATCACCAATCCAGATATGGCGCCGACCTCAACCATTTTGGATGAAACCTATAAAGTAGCGATCACCCGCTTCGACAACCGCATTCGTGTTGGCGGCATGGCGGAAATTGCTGGATTTGATCTGAGCCTCAATCCACGTCGCCGTGAAACGCTGGAAATGATCACTGGTGATCTCTACCCGCAGGGTGGTGATCTGTCTCGTGCTGAGTTCTGGACAGGGCTGCGTCCTGCTACACCGGACGGCACCCCAATTGTTGGCGCAACTCCGATCAGCAACTTGTACCTCAATACCGGGCATGGAACGCTGGGCTGGACCATGGCCTGTGGCTCTGGTCGCCTGTTGGCTGATCTGATGGCGAAAAAACGTCCACAGATCAGCGCTGAGGGTTTAGATATTTCCCGTTATAACAATTCTTCAGAGAGTTCCAAGCATGTCAGTTCAGCGCCTGCGCACTGAAGCTCGTTTCAGCGAAATCGTCATCCACAACAACACCGTTTACCTGGCGGGTCAGCTGGCGGATGATTACAGCGGCGATATCGTGCAGCAAACCCAGGAAACCCTGGCCAACATTGATCGCTTTCTGGCTGAGGCCGGTAGCGATAAGTCGAAGATTCTCTCCGTCACTATCTTTCTAAAAGATATGGAGCGTGACTACTACGGGCTTAATCAGGTTTGGGATGCTTGGGTTGCTCCGGGAGCAGCCCCGGCCCGAGCCTGTGTCGAAGCCAAAATGTATAAGCCTGAAGTGCTGGTTGAAATGACAGTGGTGGCTGCTCAGTAAGCCGATCTGCTGTTTCACTTGCGAGTCCGGTCGCCGGTATTTTTGAGAAGTCTACTGGCGACTGTTTGAATATAACGAGAAGTCCATGCGTCCTGCCCGTGCCCTGATTGATTTAAATGCCTTACGACATAATTACCAGTTGGCCCGTGAAAGCTCCGGTGCCCGCGCCTTGGCTGTGATCAAGGCTGATGCCTATGGTCATGGCGCCGTACGCTGTGCCCAAGCCTTACAGGATATTGCCGACGGCTACGCTGTTGCCTGTATTGAGGAGGCTCTACAGCTGCGCGAGGCGGGGATCCGCGGTCCAATTTTGTTGCTGGAAGGCTTCTTTGAGGCCGAAGAGCTGGCGCTGATTGAACAGCATGAATTTTGGTGTGTTGTACACACTCAATGGCAGCTGGAGGCCATCGAGCGTAGTTCGGTCAAGGCTCCGCTGACTGTATGGCTGAAAATGGATAGCGGCATGCACCGCGTTGGTTTTCATCCTGAGCAATATGAGGGCGCGTATAAGCGTCTGCAGGCCACCGGTAAGGTGGGGAAAATCGTTTTGATGAGTCACTTCTCGCGTGCGGATGAGTTGGATTGTGCGCGCAGCGAAGAGGCTTTCGAACAGGCTCGCCAAGCACTCAATGCGGAGGTGAGCTTACGCAATTCACCGGCCATTCTGGGCTGGCCACAGCTGTTCCCGCAGCCGCAGAGTAACAACTGGGTTCGCCCAGGGCTGATGCTTTATGGTGCTACGCCATTTGAAGTTGAGCATGCACTGGCCAGCCAGCTTCAGCCAGTGATGACGGTTGAGTCGAAAATCATCAGCGTGCGTGAGCTTCCTGCCGGTGAGCCAGTGGGCTATGGCGGCAAGTTCGTTTGCGAGCGCACAACCCGTGTGGGCGTTGTCGCAATGGGCTATGCCGATGGTTACCCGCGCCATGCGCCAACCGGGACTCCGGTCGCGGTGGATGGTCAACTGACTCGCCTGATTGGGCGGGTGTCGATGGATATGCTGACGGTTGATCTGACTGATCTGCCCGACGCTGGCGTTGGCAGCCGTGTTGAGCTGTGGGGCAAGCAAGTTCTAGCCAGCGATGTGGCCATGTCTGCTCAGACCATTCCCTATCAGATATTCTGCAATCTGCGACGCGTTCCACTGCTTTATACCGACGTCTAGATGAACGGCTGTGTGGATTAGTCCTCCTTGGTGTTGTAAATACTGAACGCTGTTGCCATGATACGGGCACATCTTTCCGTTACTTCCCGAGGGGGCTCCCACATTGGACGTCGGCGTTCGACTGCAATCCATCCGCAAGCTCAAAGGTCTTTCCCAGCGTGAACTCGCCAAGCGTGCGGGTGTCACCAATAGCACTATTTCCATGATTGAAAAGAACAGCGTCAGCCCTTCGATCAGTTCGCTGAAGAAGGTGCTTGGGGGAATCCCTATGTCGCTGGTGGAGTTCTTTTCTCTGGATGTCGAGCAGGAAAGTCAGACTCAGGTGGTCTACCGGGCGGCCGAACTGACGGATATATGCAGTGGCGCGATTACCATGAAGCTAGTGGGCAAGGCGCATCCAAGTCGGGCGATTGCCTTCCTTGATGAAACCTATCCGCCAGGTGCCGACACGGGTGATGAGATGTACGCCCACGATGGTGAAGAGGCCGGTATGCTGATGGAGGGTAAGCTGGAACTGACAGTCGGATCCGAGGTGTTTATCCTTGAGCCCGGCGACAGCTACTATTTCGAAAGCACCAGGCCACATCGCTTCCGTAACCCGTTTGATCTGCCTGCACGGCTGATTAGCGCCACAACGCCGGCGAATTTCTAAGCCTGAGAAGAACGTTGGTTCAGGCTTTTCAATAACCCTGCGACAATATGGGTTGTTTCGGGTTGCTGCGCGAACCTATATAATATCTGCCGCTCGCGAAACCGTGGCCGCGAGCGTGACTAGCCACGATGAGGGTGTACCGTGAATCTGATTAAGAAAATGCTGGTGGCACCAGCTGCTGTATTGGCCCTGTGGGCAGTGACTGCTCAGGCCACGACTGATGAGGCTATTGCCGAACGTCTGAAGCCGGTTGGTGAAGTATGTATCCAGGGCGAAGAGTGCAAAGGCGTTGGCGCCGTTGCCGTAGCTGCTGGTGGTGGCGCACGTAGCGCTGACGACATCATCGCCAAGCATTGCAATGCTTGCCATAGCACTGGCCTGCTGGGTGCACCGAAAATCGGTGACACTGCTGCATGGAAAGAGCGTGCCGATCACCAAGGTGGTCTGGACGGCATCCTCGCTAAAGCTATCACCGGTATCAACGCCATGCCTCCGAAAGGCACCTGCGCTGATTGCTCGGATGACGAGCTGCGTGGTGCTATTCAGAAGATGTCTGGTCTGTAATCGCACTGATCTAAAAAAGCCGCCTCTAGGGGCGGCTTTTTATTGCCTGCTGTTTCGCTGTGCGGGTCTTGTTGTCGCGATATTCACGGTTCAAGCCGTTCCCACGGAGACCTCCGGCATAAAGCCCTTCTTACTGAAGGGCAGATGCTAGCGTTTGAGCATGGCCCGCATGTTGGCTAGAGCGTCGTTACCGCGTGCGGTTTTCACTTCTTGTGGAGCGTCCTCAAGGCCTTCCCATTGCAAGTCTTCAGGCGGCAGTTCGTCGAGGAAACGGCTTGGCAGGCAGTCCATGATCTCGCCGTATTGCTTGCGCTTGGCGGCAAAGGTCATCACCAGGTTTTGTCGTGCGCGGGTGATGCCGACATAGGCCAGGCGGCGCTCTTCTTCGATGGTGTCGGCTTCGATGCTGGAGCGGTGCGGGAGGATTTCCTCTTCCATGCCGATGATGAACACGTAGGGGAACTCCAGACCTTTAGAGGCATGCAGAGTCAGCATCTGCACGCCGTCGGCGCCTTCTTCCTCTTCCTGCTGACGCTCAAGCATGTCGCGCAGTACCAGCTTGCCGATGGCGTCTTCGATGGTCATGTCGCCATCTTCGTCGCGCTCAAGGGTGTTCTTCAGGGCATCGACGAGGAACCAGACGTTGCCCATGCGTGCGTCAGCGACCTTGTCGTTGGAAGCGTTCTGGCGCAGCCAGTTTTCGTAGTCGATGTCCATCACCATGCTGCGGATGGCGGCAATTGGATCGTTCTGCGCGCACTCCTGGCGAATGCGGTCCATCCAGCGGGTAAAGCGGTTCAGGCGGTCGGTGTAACGGGCGTCCAGCACTTGGCTCAGCCCCATTTCTCCCGCTGCAGCGTACATGCTGATGTTGCGTTCGGAGGCGTAGTTGCCGAGTTTTTCCAGCGTCGCAGAGCCGATTTCCCGCCGTGGCACGTTAATGACGCGCAGGAAGGCGTTGTCGTCATCCGGGTTTACCAGCAGGCGGAAGTAGCTCATCAGGTCTTTCACTTCCTGGCGGGCGAAGAAGCTGGTGCCGCCGGATAAGCGATAAGGAATCTGATGATGCTGCAATTTCAGCTCCATCAGTTTGGCCTGATAGTTCCCCCGATAGAGGATGGCAAAGTCGCTGTATGGGCGCTGCGTGCGCATGTGCAGCGTGAGGATTTCCAGGGCGACCCGTTCGCACTCGGCATCTTCGTTGCGGCAACGGATTACGCGGATTTCATCGCCCACGCCCATCTCCGACCACAGTTGCTTCTCGAAGGCGTGGGGGTTGTTGGCGATCAACACGTTGGCGCATTTGAGGATGCGGCTGGTGGAGCGGTAGTTTTGCTCCAGCATGACCACCTTCAAGGAGGGATAGTCTTCCTTGAGCAGCATCAGGTTTTCGGGGCGGGCGCCACGCCAAGCGTAGATAGATTGATCGTCGTCGCCCACCACGGTGAACTGGTTGCGCATGCCCACCAGAAGTTTGACCAGTAAGTACTGGCTGGCGTTGGTGTCCTGATATTCGTCCACCAGCAGGTAGCGGATGCGGTTCTGCCACTTTTCCAGAATGTCGGCATGTTCTTGAAAGAGCTTCACCGGCAGCAGGATCAGGTCGTCAAAGTCCACCGCGTTGTAGGCTTTAAGCGTGCGCTGATAGTGCAGGTAGACGATGGCGGCAGTTTGTTCTTTGGGGTTGCGCGCCTTGCTGATGGCTTCATCGGGCAGAATCAGGTCGTTCTTCCAGGCACCGATGTAGTTTTTGATCTCGTCGATGCCGTCGTCGCCGGAATACTCTTTCTGCATGATGTCCGAGAGCAAGGCTTTGATATCGCCGTCATCGAAGATCGAGAAGCCGGGTTTGTAGCCCAGACGTGCGTATTCCTTGCGGATGATGTTCATCCCCAAGTTGTGGAAGGTTGAGACGGTCAGCCCGCGTCCTTCTGCACCTTTAAGCAGCGTGCCGACCCGCTCCTTCATTTCCCGGGCCGCCTTATTGGTAAAGGTCATGGCAACGATGTGGCGGGCCGCTATGCCGCAGTTCTGCACCAAATGGGCGATTTTGCGGGTAATTACGCTGGTTTTGCCGGAGCCTGCGCCGGCGAGCACCAGAAGCGGGCCGCCGACATAGTTCACGGCTTCCTGCTGCCGGGGGTTCAGTCGGGACATTCAATCAATCGTCAGGGGAAAGTGGCCGTGCATTTTAACAGGCCGGGCGCTGTGCTGTGACTGCCTAATAAATGTGTTGTGCGTCACATAATAATGGTGTGATGGGGTTGGCTAAATTCTGTAATACATTACTCTGCTCGTTATAAAGCTCGCTTGTAGTGACGCAAGACAGGGCAGTATTCACTAGGGAAAGTGACTGAGTCGTCGGTTATGACGCGTCCGGACGGTGAATACCGTTCATTTCTGCTGTATGGGGGGGCTGTTTGGCGGCGTTAGTCCAACCGTTAGAGGTGTGCCTGCTAGCGGAAACACAGAGCTGGGATTCGCTGCTGCGTGAGTGTCTGAACTCATTCGGCGGTGCTTATCGATTTATTACCGCGCCATCCTGGCAAGCGGTCAGTCCTCTATTTGATGAATCCAGCCACGCCGTAGTGCTTGCGACGGCAACGCAATTACCTTCGCTGAGCAACTGTCCGCTTCCTGTCGTCCTCCTTCTTGATCATCAGCCTGATGTGGAGCCTGAGGGTGTAGCCGATTGGCTGGTGCGTGATCATCTGAGTGCTGAGGTCGTACGCCGTTGCCTGCGATATGCCTGTGAGCGAGGGAGTCTGAACGAAACACTGAACCGTCTGGCTGAGCAGGATGTGCTCACTGGCATCGCCAACCGGCAGGGATTTCAGACGTTATTGGCTGTGCGTCTGGCCGAATTTGATGGGCGCGGTCTGGTGCTGGGCCACTTGGACTTGGATAACTTTCGCCACGTCAACGATGCGCTCGGTTACCGGGGTGGCGACAGCCTGATTCTGCAGGTCGTGAACCGCATCAGTGCGTTGCTGCAAGCAGGCGAGCAACTGGCTCGTTTGGGCAGTGATGAGTTTGCGCTTTTGATAGATACCCGCCGAGACCCTCGGCGAGCCGAGATTCTGGCAAGTAAAGTCACTGAGGCGCTCGATGAGCCTTACTGGATTGACGGGGAAAGCCTGTTAATGGGCTGTAGCCTCGGCCTGGCGAGTGCCACCAGTGAGAGCACTGTCGATACCTTGATGTGGCATGCCCACATTGCCATGCAGCAGGCCAAAACCCAGCAGGGGTGCACGTTCTATTTCTACGATGAGCGCTTTAATCGCAGCGCCCGTAGCCAGGTTGATCTTGAAGGCGAGCTGCGGCGTGCTTTGCGCCGCGATGAACTAGAGCTGCATTATCAGCCGCGTTTGTGCCTGACCACTGAGCGTATCGTCGGGCTTGAGGCGCTGGTGCGCTGGCGCCACACCAAGCATGGCTTGCTGGGGCCGGATGAGTTCGTACCGCTGGCAGAAGAGAGCGGCTTGATTGTGCCGTTGGGTTACTGGGTGATTAGCCGAGCGCTGCGTGATATGCAGTGGCTGCGGGCGCAAGGTTTGCCGCCTCTGCATATGGCGGTGAATCTGTCATTCCGCCAGTTTCAGGACAGCCAGTTGTTGCCGACGCTTGAGCGCTTAATCAAAGAGCATGGCGTTGATGCACGTTGGCTTGAGTTTGAGTTGACCGAAACCGCAGTCATGCGTCGCAGCGAGAAGGTCCAGCAAACCATGCTGGAGCTGGAGCACTTGGGCGTTCAGTTTTCGCTGGATGACTTTGGTACAGGCTTCTCATCTTTCGTGCACCTCAACAGCCTGCCAATCACCTTACTGAAGATCGATAAGAGCTTTGTTGGCGGGATGATTGAGCGCGCTGAGAATCGTCAGTTAGTACGGGCGATGATCAACCTGGCGCATAACCTCAACCTGCAAGTGGTTGGGGAGGGTGTGGAGACGACCGAGCATCTGGCGCTGTTGCGGCAGTATGGCTGTGACCAGGCACAGGGTTATTTGATCAGCAAAGGCTTGCCATTGGCGGAGCTGGTTCGTTTCTTACTGGCGGAGCATTTGCGCCCGCCGGTTGTGCCTTCGGTGGACTCTTCAGCTGACAGCAGCGGTAAAGCCTTGCAGTAATACCGCTGCTTATTGTCAGCAGGTTAGCGTGCCTGACGCTGCGCTAACTTCTGCTCACGGTAGCTAATGGCAGCAGCTGGAACCGGCGTCACCCGGCCGGTTTCCAGCCAGCGTTTGAGGCGTGTGGCGTCGGCCATGTGGGTGTACTTACCAAAGGAGTCCAGCACCACGAAGGCGACTTGGCGCTGGTTCATGACGGTATTCATCACCAGGCAGCGGCCCGCTTCGCCGGTGTAGCCGGTTTTACTCAGGTTAACTTTCCAGTCTGGCTTGCGTACCAAGTTATTGGTGTTGCGAAAGCCTAGGGTGTAGTTCGGTTTGCGGAATGCTTGAGTTTTTTCCGAAGCGGTGCTGAATTGCTTGATGAGTGGATACTGGCTGGCTGCTTTAACCATCAATACCAAGTCCCGGGCACTGGATACGTTGTGCTCAGATAGGCCGGTCGGTTCGACAAAACGCGTGTGGTTCATGCCCAAGCTGCGAGCCTTGTCATTCATGGCGCGGATAAAGGCGTTGTAGCCGCCAGGGTAGTGGTGGGCAAGGCTGGCTGCAGCACGGTTTTCCGAAGCCATCAGGGCGATCTCGATCATGTCGCGGCGGCTCAATTCGCTGCCTACGCGGACACGGGAGAACACGCCCCGCATTTCTTTGGTCTCACTGATGTTGATGGCCAGCATCTCGTTCAGCGGCAGCTTTGCATCCAGCGCCACCATTGCGGTCATCAGCTTGGTCACCGAGGCTATAGGAACGACCGTGTCGGCATTGCGCTCGTAAAGAATTTGGTTGGTGTTGAGATCGACCAGCAGCGCACTGCCTGCAGCCAGATCCTGCTGGTTGGGGGAGGCGTAAGTAACGCTGGAGGCTATGACGCTGCTGCAAATCAGCAACAGACTCGCGAGTGCATGGCGAATTTTCACGAAGGGGGCTTCACGGCTAGTGGAAGGGAGCGCGGGGGCTGGCGCAGTATACGGAAAACGGCGTGAAATCATGAGTGGGCACAGCATTAAATTGTCATGGCCGGTCGTGTAGCTTAAAGGATTTATCGGGTGGTCGATGAGTGATTCTGTTGAGGGAAATCAGCCTGCACCCGTCAGTCTGATCAGTGCCTTTTGGTTTTGGTTGAAGTTGGGTTTCATCAGCTTCGGCGGCCCGGCGGGGCAGATCGCGATCATGCACCAGGAGTTGGTGGAGAAGCGCCGCTGGCTGTCTGAACGGCGCTTCCTGCATGCCCTGAACTATTGCATGTTGCTGCCTGGGCCTGAGGCGCAACAACTCTCCATATACATTGGCTGGTTGATGCACCGAACCTGGGGCGGGGTTATAGCTGGGGTTCTTTTTGTACTGCCCTCGCTTTTTATTTTGATTGCGTTGAGCTGGTTGTACATCGCCTATGGTGATGTGCCGCTGGTCGCTGGGATTTTTTACGGAATCAAACCGGCGGTCACTGCGATCGTGTTGCAGGCCGCTTGGCGTATTGGCTCCCGTGCCTTGAAAAACAACTGGTTGTGGGGGATTGCAGGCGCATCGTTTGTGGCGATTTTCGCGCTCAAGGTGCCGTTTCCGATGATTGTGTTGGGGGCTGCGATCTTGGGCTATCTTGGGGGGCGTTTGCTGCCGGAAAAATTCAGTTTAGGCGGCGGTCATGCGGATGCGGGCCGGGACTATGGTTCGCCCTTGCTGGATGATCAGCACCTGCCCGAGCACACCCGTTTCCGTTGGTCGCGTCTAGTGCTTTTGCTGTTGGTGGGGGCTTTGCTCTGGTGCCTGCCGATGGGGCTGTTGAGCTGGTTGTACGGCTGGAGCGGAACGTTCACGCAAATGGCTTGGTTTTTCACAAAGGCGGCGCTGCTGACCTTTGGCGGTGCCTATGCGGTGTTGCCGTATTTGTATCAGGGCGCGATCGACCACTACGGGTGGTTGACCCCTCGCCAGATGATCGATGGCTTGGCGTTGGGGGAGACCACGCCGGGGCCGCTGATTATGGTGGTGGCGTTTGTCGGTTTTATCGGGGCGTATGTGCATCCGGTGTTGGGCGACTCTGGGTTTGTCAGCGGTGCAGTGGCAGCCACGCTGGTGACGTGGTTTACCTTTTTGCCTTCATTCCTGTTCATTTTGGCCGGTGGGCCGCTGGTCGAGTCGACTCGTGGGCAACTGCGTTTTACCGCGCCACTGACTGGGATTACGGCGGCGGTGGTGGGGGTGGTCGTCAACTTGGCGCTGTTCTTTGCCTACCACGTGCTGTGGCCGGAAGGATTTACTGGTGTGTTTGACTGGCCGGCAGCGGTGATTGCAGTGGCTGCTGCGTTGGCGCTGTTCCGTTTTAAACGTGGCGTGATGGAGGTGCTGCTGGTGTCGGCGCTGGCAGGGTTGGTGGTGTATTTGTTGAGGGTTTGACTTGGGGCGCTCGACCATGCGCCCTACAAAAAGTGTGACCGCCTGAGACATGCGCTCAAGTAGGGCTAGTGAGTCGTCAGGTGGAGTAATCAACACGGGTATGCGTGCATTTCATTATTGGTAGACGCCTGTGGCAACGGGTTTCGCCCTTCCCGGGCGAGTACCTTTTGTCGCGACAAAAGGCACCAAAAACGCTCGCCCCGGCATGCGGCCCTACGCTTTGCTCCGGGTTCGTGGCCAGAATCACCGTTCCAGAGGCCCGCTGCGAAGGTCCATCCTTGGCCCATCGTATCTTTCGCGGCATCCATGCCGCTCAACCTCTTCCACGGCACTTCTGACCACCCTCCTGAAGGGGCAAAAGGCGTCGCTCTCACGCAGGGTGAACAATTGGGGTTTAAACGGATAGTACAGGCGCCCGTAAGGTGGCGTGCCCGTCTTGGCCGGGTCCTGTTTCAGGCGTGGGCTGACGGAGGTGACAATGTTTGGGCAGCGGGTTTGGCTGGGGAAGAGCCGGTGGATGGCTTCGACCATCCACCCTACAAAAAGCATGAACTATGTTAGTTGCGTGGGTATGTAGGGTGGATTAGCCGTAAAACGGCGTAATCCACCATTGCTTGTAAGCAGGGCAGTTACTACATAAACCAGCGGTATTCCCGGGCGCTGACTTCGTCCATAAAGGCCAGGTGGTCGTGGTGTTTGTTCTCGCAATAGACCATCACGAACTCGTCTCCCAGCCCTTGTTTCACCTGTGGATGGTCGCGCATGGCTGCGACGGCGCTGAGCATGTCTTTGGGGAAGTCGATGCCACTGCTGCGGTCTTCGTTGAGCGGGGCGATGGGCTCTTTGCCTGCATCCAAGCCGTGTTCCATTCCGGTCAAGATTGCAGCCAGTACCAGGTACGGGTTGGCGTCGGCTCCGGCCAAGCGGTGTTCGATGCGCAGGTTGCGGCCATCTGACTCGGGAATGCGGATGCATGCATCACGGTCTTCGAAGCCCCAGCTGGCGCGACTGGCTGCGTTCACCATGGCGCCGTAACGGCGGAAGGCGTTGTGGCTGGCGGCGAAGATCGGCATGCAATGCGGCAACAGGTCCAGGCAACCGGCTACGGCATGGCGCAGTGGGCGCTGGTTGTCGGCGGCAAGCAGGTTGTTGCCGTCGTTGTCATAAAGGCTGACGTGAACGTGCATACCGCTGCCTGGTGCATTCAGGTAGGGCTTGCTCATAAAGCTGGCGCGTAGTCCGTGCTTGAGCGCCGTGCCTCGGGTGCTGCGGCAGAACAGGGCGGCCCAGTCGGCGGCGCGCAGGCCGTCGTCGCAATGGCCAAAGTTGATTTCGAACTGGCCAGGGCCTAGTTCGGCGGTGATGACGTTGGCGTCGATGCCTTGGGCCTGGGCGGACTCGACAATGTCGTGAAGCACGTTAGAGAAACGTGACAGCCGCTCGATGTGCATGTTCGGCTGGTCGTCTTCGTCATCACAAAGCGGGTCGCGTGGGAACTGTGGCAGGCCATCTTTGAGCTTGCGGTCGAACAGGTAAAACTCCAGTTCGAAGGCGACCACGGGGCGAATGCCGCGTTTGGCTAGACGATTCAGTACGCGGGCCAGCACTTCACGTGGGTCGAATTCGATCGGTGCCGCCGTGCCGTCGGAGCTCATCAGCATCTGTCCAAGCGGCTGATCCTCCCAGGTCACGGGTTTGAGTGTGCCGGGGATCAGGCGGCGCGGTGCATCGGGGTCGCCGTCGTTAAAGCAGTAGTCGCCAATCGGATGTAGCCCGCCCTGAACACCAAGCAGGACGCAGTTTTGCGGGACCTTCAGGGGGCTCCCCGCGGCCACTTTTTCGAGCATTTCGATGGGGTAGCGCTTGCCGTAGAAATGGCCGGGAATGTCCAGGCTGATCAGGTCAACGTAGCGCACGTCAGGGTGCGCCGCGCGAAAGGCTTGTACTTCGTCGAGCAGGCTGGAGAACGATGTTGTTATTGTCATACGTACTTCTTCCTGCGCGTGGTGGGTTAGCAGAATACCCAGAGCACGCGCGTCGGTTTATCGGTTAGGTTGGCGTAGCGAAATCTTGCGTAGGGCGGCAGTTGGAAGCTGTCGTTGGGGCCTAGGGTGACAGGCTCTTCGGCGTCGTCGAGCCAAATACTCAGCTGGCCTTCCAGGACAAAACCGCCTTGTTCGTCGCGGTCTTTTAGGTGGCCGTCACCGCTGCTGGCTCCGGGAGCCAGGTAGCTGTCGAGCATGGAAAAACCACCGGAAATACTCGGCGAGGCCAGTACGTCGGTAATGCCGCCTGCGTAGTACAGCGTGCGGCGTTCATCCGGGCGGGTGACCCAGCGTACGTCACGGGGTTTGCTCAGGCTGTAGAAGTAGGTGGTCGGCACGCCCAGGGCTTCACTGATGGCTGTCAGGTCAGCCACCGTGGGTTGGGACAGGCCACGCTCCACTTGGGAGAGAAAGCCGACCGAGCGTTCGATCTTGGCTGCCAGCTCGCCCAAGGTGAGGTTTTTGTGTTTGCGCAGGTCGCGAATGAGTATCGCGAGGCCTTCTACTTCTTCCTGTTCGGTCATGGTTGCTCCGCTGTCAGATCACGTCGCGCAGTCTATACCAGGCTTTGCCGACTGCTTCGATCGGTGCTGCGAGCAGGTCGCCGCCTGGGAAGCGTGGGTTTGGCAGGCGCTCATACAGCTTGAGCAATTCGTCGTCGCCCAGAATGGCGTCGCTGATGGCCTTGGCCGCTGCCAACGTTGGCAATACGCCATGGCCAGAGAAACCTTGCAGCCAATACTTTTGACCGCTGCGGCCGAGATGCGGAGTGCGGTACATGGTGCAGTCGATATGGCCGCCCCAGCCATAGTCGATCTGCACGCCTTTGAGCTGCGGGAAAACACGTTCCAGATAGGGCCGGGTAGCCGCTGGCACATCTTTAGGAATACCGCCGAGGTAAGTGCAGCCACCGCCGAACAGCAGGCGGTTGTCAGGGGTGACGCGGTAGTAATCCGGTACAAACTGGGTGTCGATGCTGCAGGTGCCTTTTGGGAATAGGGATTGCGCCAGTTCCGGGTCCAATGGCGCGGTCGCGACCTGATAGGAGCCGACTGGCAGCAGGCGTTTGGCCAGGTCGCGGTCGAGGCGGTCGACATAGGCGTTGCAGGCCATGACCAGTACATCGCAGGTAATTTCACCCTCGGCGCAGCGTACGCGGTATCCGTTGCCGTGCTCCTGCCAATCAAGGGCTTTAGATTGTTCGAAGATCTGGCCGCCAGCGGCTTCCAGTGCATTGGCCAGGCCGTGTGCCAGTTTCAGTGGGTTCAGGTGTGCAGCACCGGCATCGTGAACGGCGCCCAAGTAGCGCGGGCTGGCAATCCACTGTGGCAGCTCTTCTTTGGGAATGAAGCTCAGTTGCTGATAGTCGTATTTTTGCGTGGCTTCTTCGATGCTTTCTTGCAGCAGGCGCACACGACGTGGAAGGACGGCGCAGTATATGGCCCCGGTGCGGTAGTCGATGTCGAAACCATGGCGTTCAGGCAGCTCGCGCATTTCGTTGGCGGCCCAGATCATGCTGTCCCAGAGCTGGCGGGCACCTTCTAAGCCCAGCGCTTTCTCGAATGGCGGCATGTCGCAAGACCAGCCTGGCAGCGCTTGTCCGCCATTACGCCCGGACGCAGCCCACGCCAGGCGGCTGGCTTCGACCAACGCAACTTTTTTACCGGCTAAGGCCAGGCGCAATGCTGTGTGCAGGCCGCTGAAACCGCCACCGATAATCAGGACATCGCAGTGCAGGCTTTGTTGCAGGCGCGGGCGCAGCGGTATCTGGCCAGGAAAAGTGCCTGCGTAGTAGGTGCCGATATGCTGAGCGGACTGCTTGAACATAGTTGCCTCATGAAATTATTTATTATTAATTTCATGAAAATATACGCTTAATTTTTCACAAGGCAAGGCTAAGTGTTCAGCAGACTCTATTCCTGCCGCTGTTTTTGGCTTGATAAAGGGCTTTATCGGCGCGGTCTAGTAGTTCGCTGGGCTCGGCCACACCTTGTTCAGTTGAGCAAATACCGGCGCTGAGGGTGACTGAAAAATGCTGCTCGGCGGCGGTGAACTGTAGCTCGGCAAAGCGTTGTCGGATCTCGTCAATAACCAGCCGTGCCTGCTCAGCATTGCAATCAGGCAGAACCACCAGAAACTCTTCTCCACCGTAACGGCCGAGGCTGTCGATACGGCGCAGACGCTGGCGAAGGAGGTTGGCCAACGCACGGATGACGTTATCGCCCGCTGCATGGCCATAGGTATCGTTGACCTTCTTGAAGAAGTCGATATCGAGCATGGCCACACTGGCGGGTTTGCCTGAGCGGTGGGCGCGTTCTTGCTCCAGGGCGACTTGCTCTTTGATATCCGCGTGCTTAAGCAAACCGGTCAGGCTGTCGCGGGACAGGGCGTTACTGAGTAAGCGGGCTCGCTGTGCGCGGGAGAATACGGCGGCAACCAAGGCGTTATCTGAGATCGGCTTGCTGAGGAAATCATCTCCCGCTTTGATCAGGGCATTCATTTGGCGACTGATGTCAGTTTCGGCTGAGAGGTAAACGATTGGCACCCGCAACCAGTCATCATCCAGGCGGATGATTTGCGCCAGCTCGGGCCCAGTACAGCCCGGCATGCTGACGTCGAGGAGGATGACCTCGGGGTTGAAGCTGCTCATGGTGGCGAAAATCTGCTCGGGCTCATGGAGCATTTCCACACGCATGTTGGCGTCACGGAGAATCAGGCTGTAGCGTGAGGCCAGTTCGCGGTCATCATCAATGATCAAAACCCGGTAAGGCTCACCCTGCTGTTGCGAGAAGCAACGTTCTAGGCGGTTCTCCAGCTGCGGAATATCCACCGGCTTGCGGAAAAAGCCCATGGCACCGACCCGTACCGCGGCCAAGTGCGTGGCGAAGTCATCCTGCGTGGTAATCACCAGCAGCGGCAGGGGTTCATCCTGGCGTTGTTGGAGCGTGGCTGCATATTGCAGGCCTGTGATGGGTTCGTTGGGCAGGTTGATATCGACGATCAGGGCGTCTGGCGGTTGTTCATTCAGCGCTTCATCTAATTTGTCGATGGTGAAGAAGTGCTTGGCCTGATAACCGAAGCTATTGAGCGTAAGGCACATGCTTTCGCCGATTTCACGCTGGTCTTCGAGGATGTAGATGCGCCGTGCACTGGTGTCCCGTGGCGTTTTGTTGGCCTGGCTGACAATACTCTGGTTGCCCTCGGGCTTGTATTGCCTGGAGGTCATTTCAATCAGACTAAGGCTGAATTCGTGCAACGTGTTGCCGTCAGTGCGTAAGGATTGCAGCCAGCGGTCAGCCTTCTTCTCGAGCTCGCGGGCATGTTCGCCCAAGGTGATAAAACCAAAGGTACCGGCGCTGCCAGCGAGTTTATGCAGCTGGTCGCGAACACTCAGCAGGTATTCGTATTGCTGCTTGGGGTCATTGCAGTGCAGCAAGCGCTCGCCTAAGTTGCCAATAGCGGGTAACTCTTGTGCCACGCGCCGGGCAAAACTGTCGTTGAGCTGTTGCAGGCGCTGTTGCAGATCCACCTCTGTGGCGGGGGAGTTACTCATGGCTCTGACTCCAGATTTGTCGTACTTGTGCAGCCAACTGCATAGGGTCGAACGGTTTAATAATGACGTCGCGAGCACCTAAGCTGCGGTAGTGCGCTACTTCTGCAGGCTGAACCTTGGCGGTCATGAAGGCTACCGGGACTTTATTGATGTCCAGCATTTGGGTGATGTGCGACAGCGTTTGCGGCCCATCCATGCCCGGCATCATGACGTCGAGCAGAATGAAGTCAGGCGCAAACGCTGGAAGTTGCTCAAGGGCTTGCTGGCCGTTGGAGCAGGTCAGAACCTCAAATCCACCCACAGCCTCTAACGCCAGGCGGGCGATAGCCTGGATGGAAGGGTCGTCTTCAACATGGAGGATGCGATTTAGCTCAGGCATGGTTGAGTCCCTCTGGAGAGGTATTACCCGCAACCACTTGCTCCGGTTTATAAATAGTCAGTTCAAACCAGAACGTGGTGCCTTGACCAAGTGTGGATTCGAAGCCGATTTCTCCGCCCATGCGCTCGATGATCTCTTTACAAATGGCCAGCCCCAGACCTGTACCGCCTTTGGCGCGTGTATCGGTGGCATCCGCTTGAGAGAATTTGCTGAATATACGCGCCCGGAATTTTTCCGGAATGCCCTCGCCATGGTCGCGAACGCTGATCCGCACCCGATTGCCTCGCTGCTCTGCACTCACTTCGACGACGTGTTGTCGAGGGGAAAATTTGGCCGCATTGGACAGCAGGTTGGCCATGACTTGTCCCAGTCGCAGTTTATCGGCCATGACCTGCGTTTCACTGACGGGAGGCAACAAGTTAATCCTTACCTGCAAGGCCTGAGCATAGGGTTGGTTGTGTTCCACGGCCTGTTCCAGCAATGACCACAACCGGTGGGGCTGTAGCTTGAACTCCATTTTTCCTGCGACAAGTTTTTCCATATCCAGCAGGTCATTGATCAGCAGATTCAGACGCTGACTATTCTCATGAGCGATTTGCAGCATTTGCTGCATCTGCTGTGGCACGTTACCCAATGCACCACCCAAGATCAGCCCCAGTGAGCCGCTAATGGCGGTTAGCGGCGTACGAAGTTCGTGACTAACGGTAGAAACGAATTCGTTCTTCATGCGCTCAATGCGTTTGCGTTCTTCGATGTCGCGAATCACCGCAATGAAGCGGCGTGAACCTTGGTGGCTGACTTGTGAGATCGCCAGTTCTACAGGGAAGGTTTCGCCATTGCTACGTAGTGCCGTCAGCTCGATCTCTTTGCCGAGAATCTGCCTGATGCCTTTATGTAGATACAGATTGAGATAACGTGGCTTTAAGGTGCGCTCAGAGTCCGCTATTAGCATCGTGATGCGGTGCCCGGAGACCTCTAGGTGTGTGTAACCAAAGATGCGTTCAGCGGCGTGGTTGAAGCTTTCAATGTAACCCTGTTTATCGAAGGTAATAATTGCGTCCAGCACGTTATCGAGCAATGTGCGCAAGTAGTCTTCCCGTTCACGAATGGCCATTTCAGCGGCAATACGCTCGCTGAAATCCTGGATCTGTGCCACGAAATACAGCGGCTGGTTGCTGGAGTCGCGGACAAGTGAAGCGCTGACCAGCACCCAGATGATGCGGCCCTGGCTGTCGATATAGCGCTTCTCGTGCTGGATCGTGTCGACGCGATCGTTGAGCAGGTCGTCAATGTCCTGCAAGTCGGTGTTTAGGTCGTCAGGGTGGGTGACGCTTTGGAAGTTGGTACTGAGCAGGTACTCACGGCTGTAACCGAGCATGTTACACAGCGCATCGTTCACCTCCAGCCAATTTCCGTCCAGAGTCCCCAACGCCATGCCTTGTGGCGCGGTGTTAAAGGCAGTGCTGAAGCGCTGCTGGCTGATCTTGAGCTGGTCCTCGACCATTTTTTGGTCACTGATATCCCAGATGAAACCTGAGATCCACAACAGTTCACCTCGGCTGTTGTATTCGCCGCGGCCCTTCTCACGGACCCACACGTCATGCCCATCAGCATGAGTAATGCGATAGGTCAGCTCAAAGGACTCTTCGCGTTCTAATGCCAGCTTTGCACTGAGTGTTAGTTCACGGTCATCAGGGTGGACAGTCTCGGCGAAGCTGCGTTTGCGGTTATGGATGAAGTCAGCCGCAGGGAACCCACTGATAGCGGCAATCTCTTCGCTCAGATAGCTCATTGTCCAGAACTCATCATTGCGGCAGCGGTACACGGCTCCAGGGAGGTTGGAGACCAACCCTCTGAAACGGTTTTCACTTTTTTGCAGTGCCAGCGTAGTTTGGTGCAGTTTGTTGATGTCACTGGCAATACCCAAGTAACCGCTGACTTTGCCGGTGCTGTCATGCATGACGCTAACGGTCAGGTTGACGATGCGTTGCTCGCCATTCTTGCGCACGTATGTCCATTGTCGGGTTTCGGGCTCACTGCCGGTGGGTGTCAGGCTGAATACCTGGAAACCGGAAACTTCTCTGTTGTATTGGCTGCTGAGCAGGGTCGCACGTGTGCTGATTTCTTGCGGCAGGTGGAACAGCAGCGGTGTGTGTTTGCCGATGACTTCTGCACTGCGATAGCCCAGTAAGCGTTCAGCGCCTGAATTGAACAGGGTAATCAGGCCATTTACGTCTGTGGTGATGATGCTGGTGCCGGTGGAAGAGTCCAGTACGGTTTGCAGGAACAGACGTGCTTCGCGGGTTTGTTCTTCATGCAGCTGACGTTCCAGTGTTGCACTGACCCAGCGCCCGAACAGTCGAAGGAACTCTTCGTCGATCTCATCAAAAACAACGGCACGCGGAGCGTGCGCGGCAAAACACAAGGTGCCGAACTGTTTTCCGGCAACCCAGAGATTGGTGCCTATAAAGCTTTCAAAACCCTGTAGTGGATAGGCCGGATGGTGCGCGTATGGGCTTTTACCCATGTGAGTGATGCTCAGTACGTCCTCATGCTGCACGACCATACTGCAGTAAGTGTCACACAGCGGGAGTACTTGGCCTTCGTAGAGACTTTGGTCGTTGCACGTTTGGGCGAGGATGGTCAGCTGGTCAGCTGTCATCTGAGTAATAAGGCCGGTAGGCATGCCATAGAAGGTTGCGGCCAGCTCAAGGGCTTGCCCTAGTGACTGGTGGCTGTTCATTTTCGGCAATGCAGCCACTTCATTGAGAACCCGTAGGGCTGCTTGCTGGCGCTGTAATCGCAGCTGTGCCTGCTCACGTTGTTGGTCTCTGCGCAAGGCATCCAGCAGCTGTCCGAGGGTCGCTAGCAACGGTTTCAGGCGTTCTGCAAAGTCGACCGGATAACCGCATGAACGGTTGGCTAAGGCCAGCATGCCGACCAGTTCTCCGTTGGTATGAATCGGCAATCCGGCAAAGCTCTTCAGCGGCGGATGGCCATCTGGCACGCCAGAGCGGTGAGGGTGTTTCTCCGGGGCATTGGTGATTAAGGGCAAACCATTGCGGATGACCTGCCCAAACAGGCTGTATTGGTTGCGGAATTCCAGACCCTGCTCAGCGGCCTGCTTATATTCTGGCGGGACGGCATCCTGCCAACTGCTGAGGTTGATGGCGAACGTGCGCATAAAGGGGGCGCCACGTTCGTCGTGGAGAATTTCTCCGATCAATCCAAACTGGCTATCAGTGAACTGGAGAATGCTCTGCAACAAGGCCGTAAAGGCTTCTTTCTGGTTTTCAGCGCTGATATAGGCAGCCTGAGCCTGTGCCATGATGGCCAGCAAATGGCGAGCTTCTTCACTCTGCTGATGCTTGACGCGCAGTTCGTCGTTATGTGTGCGCATCAGCGTACGCGTACTGTTGCGGGTGGCCAGCAACAGCAGAATCAGTAACAGTTCTGTCGCCGCCCAAGCGAACAGCCACTTGGCGATGACCCGGTGCAGGCCCGTTGTGTGCTGGTCATTGAGCGTGGTGATATCGCGCCAAATCAGTGCTACGACATTGTTGTCTTGATCAGAGACAGAGATGCGGTGGTCCTTCAGGGGAAGCTGGTTGAGCAAGTAGGTACGTTTACTTTCCTGAAGTACGCTGTAGGTTGTCCCGGCGTCGGGGCCCGGAAGTAGGCGTTCCTTGTGCCAGTGCTGAATTTGCGGTTGTTCGAAGCCTTCAAGGTTCCAGTAGTCATTGTCAGTGCCCAGCCCACGTAAGGTTTCCCCGCTGTCATAGGCCTTTAGCGTACTTTGCTTATAGAGCAAAGCGATCCCTTGGTCCGAGTCCGTATTCAACATGTTAAGGCCCGGCAACATGTCGATGCTGACTTCCAGCGCGCCCACAGTCGAAAGTGCATCGCCGTCGTCGACATGCAAGGGTACTAATGCCCTGATGCTTAATCCGTTGGGGGAAACGGCCAGCCCGCTGCTGGGAACCGACTTGTTCAAAACCTCTTGAAGCATGGTGCGCTGTGCGATGGGGTAATCGCCAAACCACTTGGGTTCGTGCACACGCAGCAGAACTTCGGAGCTGGGAGCTAGGTGTAAAAACAGGCTGAAGGGCTGGGTTTCTTGGAGTTTGCGCCAGCGCGGCGCCAGACGACTGTAGAGCTGCTGGCGTATGGCGCTCAGGTTTTGACTGTCGCCTTTCTTGGAAAGCTGTAACGCATGGGCTTGATTAACCAGCTCTACAACCTGTGTATCCGACGCGAGCGTTTCGGCCAACAGCTTGGCCTTCTGTTGCAGTTCTTGTTGGTCGCTGCGCAGAGCCGCAGTGTGTAACTGGTGCTGGCGTTCAAGTTGCAGGTGCCAAAGGTTGTCGCGTTCGTTCAGGGCAATCGCACCCAGCACCGTGAACAGGATTGCAAGGCCTAGGCTTCCTAGACCAGTAATCCAGTATATGGTGCGAGGTTTGCTGCCCGCACTCATGAGTGATGGGCCTGAACGGGTAGGTGCGTGTGCATGGCGGTTATTCGCTGGGTTTTGTTGGTGCGCAGCTCAACTGTTCTGCCGGTTGTGGACGTGCGAAGTAGTAGCCTTGGGCATGGTCGCAGCCGAGGCGAATCAACATATCCACTTGGTCTTCATTCTCGACGCCTTCAGCCAGCACATTGAGCCCCATACTGTGGCCCAAGGCAATGACGGCGCGGGCGATGGCTACGTCGTCATGATCCTTAGGCAGGCCGGCAACAAAGCTCTGATCCAGCTTTAGTTTGTGCACGGGCAGGCGTTTGAGGCGAGCCAGAGAGCTGTAGCCAGTACCGAAGTCGTCGATGGCCAGGCGCAGTCCAAGGTCGCGCAGGGTCTGCAGCTGTACCTGTGCCGCATTGGGGTTGATCATGATCGCGCTTTCGGTGACCTCCAGCTCGAGGTGAGCTGGGTTGAGGCCCGTCTCTTTAAGTACCTGAGCAACCCGCTGATCCAGTCCGCCCCGAGTGAACAGTCGGCTTGAAATGTTCACTGCAATAAAATCAAGGGTATAACCTGACTCCTGCCAGGCGACCATTTGCTGACAGCTCTGAACCAGAACCCAATCATCAATCGCGGCGATGAGGCCGATCTCTTCGGCTACCGGAATGAACTCTCCCGGTGGAACCAGCCCGCGAACCGGGTGTTGCCAGCGAACAAGTGCTTCCACGCCAATCATCTTCCGAGTGCTCAAGCACAGCAGCGGTTGGTAGAAAACACGCAGTTCGTTGTGATCAATGGCATGGCGCAAGGCACTGGCTATTTCTACACGCTGGCGCGCTAGTTCAGTCAGCTCTTGCGTGTAAAAAGCATAGTTTTCACGGCCGGCGTTTTTGGCTTTGAACAAGGCAGAGTCAGCATTACGCAGGATTTGGCTGGCATCACTGACGTCATCGGGGTACAGGCCGATGCCGAGGCTGGCGGTGATGAACAGCTCATGGCCGTTTATCTCAAAGGGCTGCTTCAGGCAGTTCAATAGATGCTGGGCCATGACAGCCGCTTGTTCGGTGTTGTTGCAGTTTTCGTAGAGCACGCCGAACTCATCCCCTCCCAGTCTGGCAAGGGTCATGCGGTCATTCAGGTTTTGGCTCAGGCGTTCGCCCACGGCTCTGAGCAGCAGGTCGCCAGTGGTATGGTCCAGGCTTTCGTTGATGTGCTTGAAGTGATCAAGGTCAATCAGCAGTACCGCACCGCGAAGTTGTTCTGACACCGCGCGATCCAGGGCGTGCTCGACACGTTCGGTAAACAGCAGGCGATTGGGCAGGTTGCTCAGCGGGTCATGGTGGGCCAGATAGTCCAATTCACGCTGTGAGCGTTTGAGGGCGCTGATGTCAGAGAACACTGCAACGTAGTGGGTGATCTCGCCATGAGGATCGCGGATTGCGCGAATGCTCTGCCATTGAGGATAAATCTCGCCACTTTTACGGCGGTTCCAGATTTCGCCACTCCAGGTGCCATGCTCTGCCACACACTTCCAGATGTTGCTGTAGAACGTGCGGTCATGGCGCCCAGATTTGAGCAGGCCCGGCGATTTACCGACGATTTCGTCGAGGGTGTAACCGGTGATGCGGACGAAGGCAGGGTTGCAGTGAACGATTAACTTATCTGCACCCGTAACCAATACACCCTCTTGGGTGACGTTATAGACGGCGGCAGCGGTACGAAGGTCTTCTTCATCCTGGCGACGTTGGGTGATGTCGCTGGCTGTACCTGTCAGGTGTTCTGGCTGCTGGTTGTTATCCAGAATCAAGCGTCCGCGGAAATGGATCAGACGGTAGCTGCCATCGGTGTGCAGCATCCTGTGACTGTATTCGTACGGTTGCGTGTCCCGCGTTTGCAGGCGCTCTCGAAAGTTTCGTTCAAAAGTGGCTTTTTCATCCGGGTGCAGACGATCCAGCCAGAAGTTTGGCGGCGTTTCCGGCGGTATGTGAGAAAGTCCGAGCATGGCCGCCAGGCTAGGTGAGCAATACACCTTGTCGCTGGACATATCCCAGTCCCACATTGCATCTTTTGCTGCTTCTAATGCTTGGAGCAAACGCTTCTCACTGCGTTTGACAGCTTCTCCCGCTATGCAATATTGGCGTTGGTGAGCACGTAATACGATGTACAGCAGCAATGCTGTGACCAGTACAAACCCATGACCCTTCAGACGTTGGGCCAACTCGGTTTCTGCCGGTGAGAGCTGCAGAGCTGAAAGCAGTCCGTCGCTAAAAAACACCCAACTACTGGCGATCACGATGTAGCTCAGGATCAGACGCCAGGCACTGAACGATAAGTTCATGGATGGTGATCTTTGGTTTTATAAATATGGTGGCAAAGTATAGAGATTGTGATGCATAACATCACCTAAATGTGTGCCGGTTACTGATTTTTTGTTATTGCTATTGGATAATGTTAAACGGTATGCGCGCAAAAAGCTGGCATATCCTCCTATGTAATGAGGCTTCTCCTCCATGTGGCATAACGGTTTACTTTACCTGTCGATCTGGCAACTGGTGGTTGTCACTTTGGTGATGACACACATCACCATCGTCAGTGTAACGGTGTATCTGCACCGCTATTCAGCGCATCGTGCGCTGGAACTTCACCCCGCACTTAAGCATTTCTTCCGTTTCTGGCTGTGGCTGACCACCGCCCAGAACACCCGTGAGTGGACCGCCGTCCACCGTAAGCACCACGCCAAATGTGAAACGGTCGATGACCCGCACAGCCCGGTGGTTAAAGGTCTGAGCACAGTGCTGCGTAAAGGCGCAGAGCTGTACCGCGAAGAGGCGAAAAACGAGGACACCCTGCGCATCTATGGCAAGAACTGCCCGGATGACTGGGTCGAGCGTAATGTTTATTCGCGTTTCCCAATCGCAGGCGTAACGCTGATGGCAGTGATTGATCTGCTGCTGTTTGGTGCACTGGGCATCACCGTTTGGGCGATCCAGATGATGTGGATTCCAGTCTGGGCTGCTGGTGTCATCAATGGCCTTGGCCACGCTGTCGGCTACCGCAATTTTGAGTGCCGTGATGCAGCGACCAATCTGGTGCCGTGGGGCATCCTGATTGGCGGTGAAGAACTGCACAACAATCATCACACCTATCCGAACTCCGCCAAGCTCTCTGTGCGCAAATGGGAGTTCGACATGGGCTGGTTCTGGATCAAACTGTTCAGTTTCTTCGGTTTGGCCAAGGTACAGCGGGTTGCGCCGATCGCGCACCGTGTTGAAGGTAAGCGTCACTTGGATATGGACACTGCGATGGCCATCCTCAATAACCGCTTCCAGATCATGGCTCAGTACCGCAAGTTGGTGATTGCGCCATTGGTTAAGCAAGAGCTGGCTAAGGCTGATGCGTCTGTGCGTCATCACTTCCACCGAGCCAAGCGCTTACTGTCCCGTGAGCCAAGCCTGTTGCACGAAGGCCACCATGCTCGCATCCAGCGCATTCTGGAGCAGAGCCAGGCGCTTAAGGTCATCTACGAAAAGCGTTTGGCGTTGCAGCAAATCTGGGCCAAGACCAGTGCCAATGGCCACGACATGCTTGAAGCCATCAAGCATTGGGTCAGCGATGCAGAGGCCAGCGGCATTCACTCCCTTAAAGAGTTTGCTGAGCAGCTCAAAACCTACTCGCTGCGTCCTACTGCTGCAGTTTAATGCGGTGAGTTATCGAGCAAGCCCGCCTTATGGCGGGCTTTGTTTTTATGGCCTGAGAATGGCCGCATAGATTGAAGCTGCCCGCGGCACAGGCCAAGATGTAACAGATATTCACCTGTAAGCCGGGATTTGCTGAATGTTTGCCAAATGGCCGTTGCTGACGACCTTGCGCGGGTATGACCGCGACCAAGCTGGGCGAGACATGCTGGCCGCCGTGCTGGTGTGTCTGATGCTGGTGCCGCAGGCGCTGGCGTATGCGCAACTGGCTGGCCTGCCTGCTGTGACTGGATTTTACGCAAGCATGCTGCCCCTGCTGGTGTATGCCTTGATTGGCGGCAGTCCAGGGGTGGCTTTGTCGTTTGGGCCGGTAGCCGTGCTCTCACTGATGACGGCTGCTGCGTTAGCTCCTCTCGCAGAGCCCGGCACTGCCGCATATCTGGTGGCTGCAACCAGCTTGACCCTTATGGTGGGTATTCTGTTGCTGGCCATGGGCATACTGCGCTTGGGCTTTATCGCCAACTTCCTTAGCCATCCGGTGATCTCGGGTTTTGTCAGCGGCGCGGCAATACTCATTGCGGCCAGCCAGTTTAAGTACCTGCTGGGCGTGTCTGTCAGCGGTCTGACCCTGCTCGACGTGCTTCCTGCGTTGTATCGGCAACTGCCAGAGATCCACCTGCCCACCCTGGTGCTCTCGGCTGTCAGCCTTGGTCTGTTGCTGGTACTGCGGAATTTGCAGTGGTTCGGGCTTAAAAAATCGCTGGTTCAGCGTGTCCGCCAATTTGCCGCTTTGATTTTGATGATGCTGGCAATGGGCTTTGGGGCTTTTTTGAAACTGGAGCAACAGGGTGTCGTGGTTGTGGGGCAAGTTGTGACAGGCTTGCCGGGCTTCAGCTTGCCTAGCCTTGACCCAGGACTGCTGCGTGAATTGCTGCCGGCGGCGGTCCTGATCGCCTTAGTCGGGTTTGTTGAGTCCATCTCGATTGCCCAGAGCTTGGCTATGCGCAAACGGCAATCGATTGATCCTGATCTGGAAGTGGTCGGGCAGGGTGCAGCCAACATCGCCTCGGCCTTTAGTGGGGGCATGCCGGTGGCGGCCAGCTTCTCCCGCTCGGGACTGGCGTTGCAGCAAAACGTGGCGACCCCACTGGTGGGCGCGTTTGCCGCAGCCTTGATGTTGGCCGCCGTGTTGGGATTAGCACCCATGCTGGAACATCTGCCGCAGGCCGTGCTGGCGGTGACCATCGTGGTGTCGGTCGTAGGCCTGATCGATATCGCAAGTTTGCGCCGGACCTGGCGCTATTCTCGGCAGGAAGGCGCTGCGCAGTTAGCGACCATTCTCGGTGTGCTGCTGCATGGCATGGAAACCGGGATTCTATTGGGTGTTGGGCTCTCGCTGGTGCTGTTTCTGTGGCGCACCAGCCGACCACACATGGCCGTTGTGGGGCAGGTGCCCGGTACCGAACACTTCAGAAACGTTGAGCGTTACGAGGTGGTCGAGAGCTCAACGGTGCTGTCGGTTCGGGTGGATGAAAGCCTCTATTTTCCCAATGCCCGTTACCTTGAGGAGCGTATTGGGGCGCTGGTTTCAACCCGGCCTCAGATCCGCCATCTGGTTTTAATGTGTTCTGGTGTTAACCAGATTGATGCCAGTGCTGTAGATGCACTGGACGCCATCAGCGGGCGGCTGCTCAGTGCGGGTATCCAACTGCACCTGGCGGAAGTGAAGGGGCCGGTGATGGATCGTCTGCAGCGCTCAGACTTTTTACAAAACTTTGGCGGCCAAGTATTTGTCAGCCAGTACAAGGCACTGTGCACCCTTGACCCGTTGTTCGCCGAATCGGCAATCCACCATCACTACGGCTGATGGGATTCGGGCGCGTGGCAATGGCTTTCAAGGCGATTCAGCTATTGGCGGGCCATTACGCGGTGAGTAATTTTGTAAGATTGTTTGTCATGAAATATTCAGAGGTTGGCGACTGAATCAGTCTGTAGGCAAGGCCCTGCGCGCGTTGTGGAGATTTGACGCTAGCCCGTCTAAATCGCGCGTCTCACGCCATCGGTAAAACTCAGTGGCAAGTGTTGATATGGGTCAATGCGGTGATGGCTATCGGCCTTCATGGTCGGGTTAAGATAGTTACGCAAGCCAATACAACAACTGAGGAGATACCTATGCGCACCCTGAGCCTGATGGCCGGTTTGTGCCTGAGTGCCGGAGCTTGGGCCGCTGTTCCCGCCAGCGAGCCAGTCCAGCCAATTGCACCTGCTGAAATCACTGACCCGGCCAAAGTGGAACTCGGCAAGCAGCTGTTCTTTGATCCGCGCCTGTCCCGTTCGGGCTTCATTTCCTGTAACTCCTGCCACAACCTGTCCATGGGCGGCAGTGACAACCTGCCGACCTCTATTGGTCACAACTGGCAGGAAGGTCCGATCAACTCGCCAACCGTACTGAACTCCAGCCTCAACCTGGCGCAGTTCTGGGATGGTCGTGCGGCTGACCTGAAAGAGCAGGCCGCAGGCCCGATCGCCAACCCGAAAGAGATGGCTTTCACCCACATCCTGGCCATCGACGTACTGCGTTCTATTCCGCAATACCGCGAGTCCTTTAAAAAGGTCTACAAGGTTGATGAGATCACCCTTGATGCAGTAACCGACGCCATCGCCGAGTTTGAAAAGACCCTGGTCACGCCAAACTCCCGCTTCGACAAATGGCTCAAAGGCGACAAGAACGCCATCACCAAGACTGAGCAGGAAGGTTACGACCTGTTCAAATCCATCGGCTGCGTGGCTTGCCACAATGGTCCGGCACTGGGCGGCAACTCCTTCCAGAAAATGGGTCTGGTTGAGCCGTACAAAACCGAGAACCCGGCTGAAGGTGTTGCTGGCCTGACCGGCAAAGACGCTGACCGCTTCAAGTTCAAAGTGCCGACCCTGCGTAACGTTGAGCTGACCTACCCCTACTTCCACGACGGCGCGTACTGGAAGCTGGAAGACTCGGTTGACGTCATGGCACGCCTGCAACTGGGCCGTAAGCTGAGCGACGACGAAATCGGCAAAATCACCGCTTTCCTGAAAACCCTGACCGGTGATCAGCCAAGCTTCGCCCTGCCGATCCTGCCGCCGTCCACTGCCAGCACTCCGATTCCGAAGCCTTTCGAGTAATCGGTAGCGCAATAAAAAACGCCCGGCATTTGCCGGGCGTTTTGTTTATCACTTCTGCGGTGCAGGTTGCTGCTGGGTAATGCAGTGGATATTGCCACCGCCCAACAGAATCTCCCGTCCCGGCACCATGACCACGCGGTGCTCGGGGAAGATGCGCTCGAGGATGGCGCGGGCTTCTTCGTCTTTCGGGTCGTCGAAGCAAGGGGCGATGATGCCGCCGTTGACGATCAGGAAGTTGACGTAGGACCCCGCCAGGCGGATCGACGGATCGCGCTCTTGTGTGCCGTCGACCATATCAACGCCTGCGCATTCTTCTGCGGTGGCGTGGAGCGGGCCGGGGATTGGCATTTTGTGTACGACCAGTTTGCGGCCTTTTGCGTCACGCACGGTTTCAAGCACCTGCATGGCGGCTTGGCAGCGTGGGTAGTTCGGGTCGTTCTGATCATCAGTCCAGGCCAGCAGAACTTCACCGGGGCGCACGTAGCAGCAGAAGTTATCCACATGGCCGTCGGTTTCGTCGTTGTACAGGCCCTCCGGCAGCCAGATCACAGTGTCGATGCTCAGGTGATCGCGCAGGACTGCTTCGATCTCTTCGCGGGACAGGTGCGGGTTGCGGTTGGCGTTGAGCAGGCATTCTTCGGTGGTGATCAGGGTGCCTTCGCCGTCGACGTGAATCGAGCCGCCTTCGAGGACGAAGCCTTCGGTGCGATAGCGTTTGCAGTGCTCGATCTCGAGAATCTTGCGTGCCACTTGGTCGTCACGCAGCCATGGCCAGTACAGGCCGCCGTTAAAACCGCCCCAGGCGTTGAAGCCCCAATCCACGCCGCGTACTTCGCCTTGGTTGTTGGTGACGAAAGTCGGGCCGGTGTCGCGCACCCAGGCGTCGTCGGTGGTGATTTCCACCACGCGGATGTTGGCGTGATCCAGGCGGGCGCGGGCGTTTTCATACTGGGCCGCCGAGGCACAGATGGTCACTGGCTCGAATTCGGCGATGGCTTTGGCCACGGCAGTAAAAGCGGCCTGTGCGGGCTTGCCGCCGTTGCGCCAGTTGTCCGGGCGCTCAGGCCAGACCATCCAGGTTTGGCTGTGGGGTTCCCATTCCGCTGGCATGCGGAAACCGTCGGCGCGGGGTGTGCTGCTGAGTGTCATGGTTTTTCCTGCCTATTAAGCGAGAAGGCTGCTTAAAGCAGCCTTCCATAAACGGGATTATTCGCTGGCCAGTTTGCCGTCGAGGGTCAGTACCGGGCCGTACAGGTTCGGGCGACGGTCACGGAACGAGCCCCAGGCACTGCGGATGTGCTCCAGCTGATCGAGGTCGAAGCTGTGCACGAGGATGCCTTCTTCGGTCTCATTCAGCTCTTCGACTTTCTCGCCGAACTGGTTGGCAATGAAAGAGGAACCGTAGAAGTTGATGTGGTAGCCGTCCTGGTCTTCACGACCAATGCGGTTGCTGGCCACCAGCGGCATCAGGTTGGCACCGGCGTGGCCTTGCTGTACGCGCTGCCAGTGATCGCGGGAGCTGATAGTCGGGTCATGTGGCTCGCTGCCGATGGCAGTCGGGTAGAAAAGGATTTCTGCACCGAGCAGGGCCATGCTGCGGGCGCATTCCGGGAACCACTGATCCCAGCAGATGCCCACGCCGATCTTCGCGTAGCGGGTGTTCCACACTTTGAAGCCGGTATCGCCCGGGTTGAAGTAGTACTTCTCGTGGTAGCCAGGGCCGTCCGGGATGTGGCTTTTCCGATAAATCCCGAGGTTGGTACCGTCCGCGTCGATGATGGCGATGCTGTTGAAGCGGGCACGGCCAGCCAGCTCAAAGAAGCTGATCGGCAGAACGACTTGCAGCTCTTTAGCGATTTTCTGGAAGTGCAGGATGGCCGGGTTGCTTTCAACCGGGGTGGCCAGCTGCATGTAGTCCGGGTTCGGCTTCTGGCAGAAGTACGGGGTTTCGAACAGCTCTTGAATCAGGATGATCTGGGCGCCTTTGGCCGCTGCCTGGCGTACCAGTTTCTCGGCGTTGGCGATATTCGCAGCGGTATCCCAGGAACAGGCCATTTGGGTGGCGGCGACAGTAACGTTACGGGTCATGTTTGGCACCTCAGGAGCGGTCGGGTTGTCGGGGCACACTAGCAGAGTCCGGTGAACATGCGGTTGCACGCAGGCATCTGTGAGCGTATGGACTATTTATATCCGATAAAAATCGGCTTTTAAAGTGTATTAATGCCATTTTTTGAAAAAATATTGGATATTTATCGAATAAAAATCGATATTTTGAGGCGAGAGGAAATACAGCGCAGGCGCTGTGGGCAGTACGAGGGGGGAGGAGTTAGGCGCTGAAGCGTTTGTGCAGTTCGAACTGCTCGTTGCCGTCATCCCAACCGGCTTCCCAAGCGGCCAGAAGAACATCGGCTTGGAGTTCCGCGTTGCGCGGCTGTTTGGCGTGGCCTGTGAGGCCGGCCATGTACCCTTGTTGGTAGGCTTTATCGAGGCTTTCCAGGCTCAACTTCTGTGAGTGCTCATCAAAAGACATGTTGGCAATCTCTAGGGGTACGTTAATCCTATATTAAACTGTTTTTGCCGCTATTAATTGCCATTGATACTGAAAATCCAACCCTTAGTGAGGGGGCTCCGGCGGCTTACAACCGCCGGGCCCTCATCAGGAGTCAGACAGCGAGCGCCAGGATGCTGGCTTGATAGGCGGCAACGAAGTTGTCGAAATCGCCCTGCTCGGTTGCTTCCAGCTCAGCCTGTTCCTGAATGGATTGGCTGACGCTGCTCTCGAAACGGGCAGCTTGCTCGGCAGTCAGAGGTTGGTTGCGGAAGTACTCGGCATGCAACTGGCTCTGCTTGAGGGCGAACTCGGTGAACGTTTGGCCCTTTTGTAAGGCTGCCAGCACTTGTGCGGAGGGTGTCAGGCTGCTGTCGGCGACCTTTGCCAGTTGTGCATTCAGGGCTTCGATGTGGGCGTGATCGCCGTTGCTGCGGTCCAGAACTTCTGCCAGTGGGCGAATGTTCTCCAATAGCTCTTCAGCCCAACTTTGCAGAGTGACCTGCTCGCCGTTGCGTTGCAGATGCAGGCCTGGGCGACGACCTTCTTTGACGACTTTAAGGAAGTTGCTGCTGCACTGACCGCACTCGCCGTTTTGCAGCAGCGGGCTTTCCTCGAATGCGCAGTAGAGCAGGAAGGCATCGAGGAATCGGGCTTCGGTCAGATCAATCCCCAGCGGCAGGAATGGGTTAATGTCCAGGCAGCGTACCTCAACATATTGCACTCCGCGGGCCACCAGGGCCTGGATCGGCCGCTCGCCGCTGTAAGTGACGCGCTTGGGACGAATGCTTGAGTAGTACTCGTTTTCGATTTGCAGAATATTGGTGTTCAGCTGCTGCCATTCACCGTCTTTTTTCGTGCCAGCGGCCACGTATTCCGGGTAGGGCGTGGCAACGGCCTGACGCAGGCTGTCGGTGTAGCTGGCCAGATCGTTGTAGCAAGGGGTCAGCCCGCTCTGGGCAGAGCTTTGATAGCCCAGGTCGCTCATGCGCAGGCTTGTGGCGTAAGGCAGGTAGAGGGTTTCAGCATCCAGCTCCTGCAATTGGTGAGGGCGACCGCGCATAAAGCCTTTATGAAGGGCTGGCGAGGCACCGAACAGGTACATCAGCAGCCAGCTGTAGCGGCGGAAATTGCGGATCAGGGCGATGTAGCGCGACGACTGATAGTCGCGTGCATTGCGGGTGTTGCCTTCCGCCTGTTGTTGCAGGGACCACAGCGCCTCCGGTACGGAGAAGTTGTAGTGGATGCCTGCAATACACTGCATGGTTTTGCCGTAACGCAGGGCCAGGCCTTTGCGGTAGACATATTTCAGCTCGCCAATGTGGGAGCTGCCATAGCGGGCGATAGGGATGGTGTCTTCGTCTGGCAGCTCGCAGGGCATGGACGGGCTCCACAGCAGTTCGCCATCCAGTTTGGAGTAGACGAATCGGTGGATCTGATCCAGGTCTGACAGGGTGTCTGCCGGATTCGCTTCTGCCGGGGTGATGAACTCCAGCAGCGATTCGGAATAGTCCGTAGTGATCTGCGGATGGGTCAGCGCTGAACCCAGTGGCTGCGGGTGAGGCGTCAGTGCCAGTTGGCCGTTGCCGTCAACGCGCAGGCATTCGCGTTCGATGCCGTGCAGGCATTGGGAAAGCAGGGTGAGGTTGGCGCGCTCGCCAAGCTGGTGCAGGCGGCGGGATAACAAGTCGCTCAAGTTTGCATTCCTTAACACGCATCGGTCGCCGGGATATGGGGGTAACGACTGCGCTCTACAAGGGCCAATAGGAAACTTCCTACCAGATTAATGCAGTTTTCAATCCGAATGCATCATCAACGGTAGAAACAGGCGCCCTGTGTGAGGGTGGCCTAGCTGGGCTGGTGCTCTGAAGACACCAGCCCAGTGCCGCCGCTTACTTCTTCAGCTGTTTGGCATTGGCGAACAGGGCCGCCATTCCGCCGGTGGCCGGAGCCGGTTTGTCTTCGCGGGAGTGTCGCTCGCTGCGAGGGGTATTGCCGCCGCGGTTACCGCCTGTGCGCGGGCCTTCGGTTTTCTCGCCCGGCGTGTCGCCCATGCGCATCGACAGGGCGATACGGTTACGCGGGATGTCCACTTCCATGACCTTCACCTTGACCACGTCACCGGCTTTGACGGCTTCGTGCGGGTCTTTGATGAATTTTTCAGACAGCGCGGAGATGTGTACCAGACCATCCTGGTGCACGCCAATATCCACGAACGCACCGAAATTGGTGACGTTGGTGACCACGCCCTCAAGGATCATGCCCAGTTTGAGGTCTTTCAGGGTTTCCACGCCTTCCTGGAACTCGGCAGTCTTAAACTCAGGACGCGGGTCGCGCCCTGGTTTTTCTAGCTCGCTGAGGATGTCGCTGACGGTGACCAGACCAAATTGCTCATCCGTAAATTGTTTCGGGTCTAGGCGCTTGAGGAAGCTGCTGTCGCCGATCAGTGAGCGAATGTCGCGGCCGGTGTCGGCGGCAATACGTTGTACCAGTGGGTAGGTTTCCGGGTGAACGGCGGAGGCGTCCAGCGGGTTGCTGCCGTTCATGATGCGCAGGAAGCCTGCGGCCTGTTCAAAGGTCTTCTCACCCAGGCGCGGCACTTTCAGCAGTTCAGCACGGCTGTTGAAGGCGCCGTTGGCATCGCGGTAGTTGACGATATTCTGCGCCAGCGTGGCGTTAAGGCCGGAGATGCGGGTGAGCAGGGCGGCGGAGGCAGTGTTCACATCCACGCCCACGGCGTTTACGCAGTCCTCAACCACGGCATCCAGCGAGCGGGCGAGCTTGAGCTGGGACACGTCGTGCTGATACTGGCCGACACCAATGGATTTCGGGTCGATTTTCACCAGTTCGGCCAACGGGTCTTGCAGGCGGCGACCGATGGAGACGGCGCTACGCAGGGATACGTCCAGGTCCGGGAATTCTTTGGCAGCCAGCTCGGAGGCTGAGTACACCGATGCACCGGCTTCGCTGACCATGATTTTGGTGAGCTTGAGCTGTGGATACTTTTTGATCAGTTCGATCACCAGCTTGTCGCTTTCGCGGCTGGCAGTGCCGTTGCCGATGGCGATCAGCTCGACGTTATGTTTGGCGCACAGTTTTGCCAGGGTGTTGATGGTGCCATCCCAATCATTGCGCGGAGCGTGCGGGTAAACAGCAGTCGTCTCGAGCAGTTTGCCGGTGGCATCGACTACGGCGATTTTGCAGCCGGTACGCAGGCCGGGGTCTAGCGCCAGTGTTGCGCGCGGGCCAGCCGGGGCGGCCAGCAGCAGGTCATTGAGGTTACGGGCAAATACGCTGATGGCTTCGTCTTCTGCACCGTCGCGCAGTTCGCCCAGCAAGTCGGTTTCCAGGTGAGTGTAGAGCTTGACCTTCCAAGTCCAGCGCACCACTTCGCCCAGCCATTTGTCGGCTGCACGGCCTTTGTTGCTGATGCCGAAACGCTCGCCAATCATCACTTCACACGGGTGCATGGTGCCCGGCTGTTCGTCGCCGACTTTCAGGCTGACGCTGAGGATGCCTTCATTACGGCCACGGAAGATCGCCAAAGCACGGTGCGACGGCGCACCTTTGAGCTTTTCGTCATGCTCGAAGTAGTCGCGGAATTTCGCCCCTTCTTCCTCTTTACCTGCGACGACGCGGGCGCTGAGGGTGGCGTTGTCCTTGATGAAGCTGCGAAGGCTAGCCAGCAAGTTGGCGTCTTCAGCAAAACGCTCCATCAGGATGTATTTGGCACCTTCGAGCACAGCTTTTATGTCGGCAAAGCCTTTCTCGGCGTCGATAAAGCGCTCGGCTTCACTTTCCGGGGTCAGGCTTGGATCATTAAACAGTGCGTCTGCCAGTTCACCCAGGCCAGCTTCCAAAGCAATCTGGCCTTTGGTGCGGCGTTTTTGCTTGAACGGCAGGTACAGGTCTTCAAGACGAGTTTTGGTGTCTGCGAGGTTGATTTCGCGGGCCAATTCGGGAGTCAGTTTGCCTTGTTCCTCGATGCTGGCCAGGATGCTGGCGCGGCGTTCGTCCAGCTCACGCAGGTAGCGCAGGCGCTCTTCGAGGGTACGCAGCTGAGTGTCATCCAGGCTGCCGGTGACTTCTTTACGATAGCGGGCGATGAACGGTACGGTCGAACCTTCATCCAGCAGGGCTACAGCGGCGGCAACCTGCTGCGGGCGAACGCCCAGTTCAGTGGCGATACGGTTGTTGATGCTATCCATATGTACGGCTATCCACACTCATGTAAGGCTCCCGAAAACCGCGGGCTGAAGCGCTGGTTTTCAAAAAAGCCCTGTGACGACAAAACGGCACTGCACCGGCAGGCCGGACGCGAAAGGGCCGCATTATAAACATTGCTCAGGCCTTCTCCGGAAACCATCGGGGAAAAATCTGCTAACAATGGCCTAGCCTTGAGTGGAGCCACCTGGGCCATAATGCGCCCATTGCACACCACCTGCGCATTTGTGCCTGTGGATGTCTGAACAAGGAGTTGTGAATGAGCAACACTGCGCTGCCTGCCGAAGGCGAAAAAATCCTGATCGTTGATGACGATGCACGCCTGCGTCGTCTGCTTGAGCGTTTTTTTGATGAGCAGGGCTATCGTGTCCGTGCGGTTGAGAATGTCGAGCAGATGGACCGCCTGCTGGCCCGTGAGCTGTTCAATCTGGTGGTGCTGGATCTGATGCTGCCGGGTGAGGATGGCTTGTCCGCCTGCCGTCGCCTGCGTGAGTCGAACAATCAGGTGCCGATCATCATGCTCACCGCCAAGGGCGATGAGGCCAGCCGTATTCAGGGGCTGGAGCTGGGCGCTGACGATTATCTGGCCAAACCATTCAACCCGCGTGAGTTGTTGGCGCGTATTAAAGCGGTACTGCGTCGCCAGGCGCCGGTTGTACCGGGGGCGCCGGGCAGTGAGGATGAGGTCGTCAGCTTTGGTGACTATCAGCTGTCCCTGGCCACCCGCGAGCTGCGTAAAGGCGATGAAGTCCACATGCTGACCACCGGTGAGTTCGCCGTTCTCAAGGCGCTGGTGCAGCATGCCCGTGAGCCGCTGACCCGCGACAAACTGATGAACCTGGCCCGTGGCCGTGAGTGGGATGCGCTGGAGCGCTCCATTGATGTGCAGATTTCCCGTCTGCGCCGCCTGATCGAGCCGGACCCCTCCAAGCCACGCTACATCCAAACAGTCTGGGGTGTGGGTTACGTGTTCGTGCCGGACGGCAATAAGTAATTCTGATGCAGGCACCTGTCTGGTTTCCGCAGAGCTTCTTCGCCCGCACGCTGTGGCTGGTGCTGATCGTCGTGCTGTTTTCCAAGGCGTTGACGTTGGTCTATCTGATGATCAACGAAGACGTGTTGGTGGACCGCCAGTACAGCCATGGTGCGGCCCTGACTATCCGTGCGTATTGGGCGGCTGATCCTGATGCGCGGGATGTGATTGGTCGCGCTGCAGGCCTTCAGTGGGTGGCCGCCGGTGATGTGCCGGAAACTGAAGAGCACTGGCCCTACAGTGAAATCTTCGAAGAGCAAATGCGTTCGGAGCTGGGGCCGGACACCGAGGTCCGGGTGCGTGCTTTAAACCCGCCTGCGTTGTGGGTCAGGGCGCCTTCGCTGGGTGATGACTGGTTGCGCGTGCCGTTGTATCCGCACCCATTACGCGGGCAGAAAATCTGGAGCGTGCTGGGCTGGTTCCTTGGTATTGGCTTGCTCTCGACAGCTGCTGCCTGGATTTTTGTGCGTCAGCTCAATGCCCCGCTCAAACGCTTGGTATTTGCGGCTCGCCAACTGGGTAAGGGGCGCAGTGTGCGCCTGCCGATTAGTGATACGCCCAGTGAAATGACCGAGGTGTACCGGGCGTTCAACCAAATGGCGGAGGATGTTGAGCAGGCGGCCCGTGAGCGTGAGTTGATGTTGGCTGGGGTATCCCACGATTTGCGTACACCGCTGACTCGCTTACGCTTGTCATTGGAGTTTTTGGACACAGACTCTGAGCTGACCGAAGACATGGTCCGCGACATTGAAGACATGGACGCGATTCTTGATCAGTTCCTGGCCTTTATTCGCGATGGTAGCGGTGAGCCACTGGAAGAATTGGATGTGCGCGAGCTGATCCATGAAGTCGCTGCGCCCTACAATCAAAAAGGGGAAGTGGTACGTCTGTATCTCGAGCCAGTGCCTGCATTTCCTCTGCGGCGGATTTCCTTCAAACGCCTGTTGGTCAACCTGATTGAGAATGCGCTGCGTTATGGCGGTAATCAGGTAGAAGTGCTGGCATCGGTTTCCGGTGATCACAGCGCGCCCTATGTGGTGATCAGCGTGCTTGATCGAGGCACTGGGATTGATCCTGCTGAACTCGACAATATTTTCAATCCATTCATCCGTGGTGATCGGGCTCGTGGTGGGCAGGGAACTGGTCTGGGATTGGCCATCGTTAAACGCATTGCCGCCCTTCACGGCGGCAGCGTAGAGCTGCGCAACCGGGTTGGGGGTGGTCTGGAAGCCAGAGTTTGTCTGCCTTTGGGGTTGTTATTACCACGCGATGCTGCTTGATTCGAGGTAGCATGCGGGCCTAAGTTGCTCGTCTATGCTTGTTCGGTAGTACCGTCTCGAGGTCAGCATGCCGGCAGTCTCAGTTTACCGTTCGCTTTGGACATGGTTAATCCCCTTACCATTGCTCCTGTTGACTACTGGGTTTTCCTTGGCCACACCCTTTATGAGCGGTGTGGCGCTTTGGTATCTGCCTTTTGCCCTGGGTGTCCTGCTGGTGATTTGGTGGGGGCCGCGGGTGCTGCCAGCGGCTTACCTGAGTGGCATTTTGTCATGTGTCTATAACGGTTTAAGTTGGCAAACGGCTGCGCTTTGTGCGCTGCCTATGACCACCGCACTCGGCTTGGCCTGGTTGCTTCTTTATCTGCGGTTGTTTGATCCAACTGTGCCGAGCGTTCGTCACTTGGTGCGCTACATGCTTTGGGGCGTATTGCTGCCTGCAACGACCCTGTGCTTCGGGGGCATGCTGGTGAGTTGGGCCCAGTACGGTTTACAGCTAGCACAACTGCCGACGGCGAGCCTGACATTGTGGTTGATGAGCTGTCTCGTCGCCTTTGGGGGTGGGACAATTCTTCTGGTCTACCTTACGCCTTGGCTGAAGAAACGGGGCTGGCTGATCAATGGTCCTGTCAGCAGCGCTGAACCGTTGCAGGAAAACCTGAGTAAACTGCCGCCTGGGCTACTCCTGTTAGCCCTGTTGATCGCTATGCCATGGATGTTGGCCAACACCTATCTGGAACTCAATCTGCCACTGTTCGGCATGATGCTGTTTGCCCTCGCGTTGAAGTGGGGGTTCCCCGGTGCATTGTGTGGCGCTGCACTCAGTGCGCTTATGGTCATCAGCTTGCCCTTTTTACGTGAGTGGGTGGGTTTTGCCCCATGGGCTGATGCGCAGCGCATGAATCTGCATTTGGGGGTGTTGCTCTTCACACTCGCCTCCCTTCTTCTTGGTCGAAGCTTGAGCGATCTGCGCCAGTCATTAGCGCGTAGCTCCAGAATGCAAGAGCAACTTTCATTGGCCCATTTGGCGCTGGACGCGAGCCCTCTGGGGGTGGTGATCGTCGACGTGCGTCAGCCGCATATGCCGTTGATCTATTGCAACCCTGCCTTCGAGCGCATGAGCGGCTACTCCAACGCCGAGACGATAGGAAAAAGCTGGGACTTTCTGGTGCGTGAGGATCGCCAGCAAGAAGGCTTCATGCGCCTGCGTCAAGCCATTGAAGATGGCATTGCTTGTGATGTGGTCTTGCGCCTCTATCGTAAGGATCTTCAGTCAATGTGGGCGCAGTTAACGCTTTCGCCTATCTACGACGATGTCGGTATCAGCCATTTTGTAGTCATGCAGTCTGACGTTACAGCGCGGGAGCAGTTGGCCAGTCAGGTGCGTGCGCAAAGCGATGAGCTGCTCAAGCAGAGTTATCTCTTCAGCCAAACAGAAAACATTGCTGACTTAGGCGGCTGGGTGCTTAACCTGCCATCAGGAACCATGGATTGGAGTGCTGGCTGCTTCCGTATCTATGAGCTTGACCCCGGCCAAGGTACGCCTCAGTTGACAGGGGCCCTAAGCTACATGGACACCAGTAGTCGGGAGTTGACGGAGGCGAAACTGGCGGAATTGGTTTCTGGGCGCGGACAGGATCATTTTGACTTTGAAGTGAGGATTCTCACCGCTAAGGGTAAGTCACGTTGGTTGCGCTTGCGGGGCATCACTGAGTGGGATGAAAACGAGTTGGTTCGCATCTATGGCGCGATCCAGGACATCAGCGCGCGCAAATTTGCTGAACAACAGCTGCGCGAACGGGATGAGCGCCTCAACCTGTTTTTTGAAGCGCCGCTAATCGGCATGGCCATGACCAGTCCGAGCTTTGCCTGGGAAGAGGTCAACCAACGTTTCTGCAGCATGCTTGGTCGCAGTCACGATGACTTGATGACGTGTACGTGGGCGTCGCTTTCAGTTGAGGAAGAGTTGGTTATTGAGCGGTCTCTGCTCGATCAGGTGCACGGCGGAGAACGTGAAGGGTTTGAGTTGGAAAAACGTTTCCGCCGCGCTGACGGCAGTCTCGTGCATACCCGAGTCAGCCTGCGAGCCGTGCGCCACAGTACCGGCCGGGTGAGGATGTTTCTGTTATTGGTCGAAGACATCAGTGGCCGACTTCAGGCCGAAGCGCGCTACCGTACGTTGGTGGAGAATGCGCCTGAAGCCATCATGTTGGTCGATGTCCAAGGGCGGATGGTGGACTGCAATGAGAACACTCTGCGACTGTTGCGTTACACCCGTGAGGCTATCACCACTAAGACACTGTTTGATTTGAGCCCGGCCAAACAGGCTAATGGCCGGCCGTCCCAAGAATATGGCCGCTTACAACTGGAACAAGCGATTGCTGGAGGCGCGCCGGTCTTCGAGTGGCTTCACCGTGACAGCAGTGGTCGCAATATCCCCTGCGAAGTGCGGCTGGTACGTATGCCAGGTGAGCCGGTATTGATTCGTGGATCGGTGATGGATATCTCCGAGCGCCAGCACTATCAGCAAGAGATTGAGCGGCTAGCCTACAGTGACGAGCTCACAGGACTGCCCAATCGACGTTTACTTTTGGACCGCTTGCAGCACGCTATGCAGCGTGAGTTGCGCGAAGGCACAACGGGGGCCTTGTTATTCATTGACTTGGACCATTTCAAAACAGTCAACGACAGCCTCGGGCACCAAGTCGGTGATGGGTTGTTGCGAGAGGTCACGCTACGTTTGGTCAGTGCCTTGCGAGCGCAGGACACGCTCGCGCGGATGGGCGGCGACGAATTCGTCGTGTTGCTCGAAGGTCTGGATAAAGATCCGGAGGTGGCTGCCGAATCTGCTGCCATCACCGCAAAGAAACTACTTAAAGCGTTGGTGGATCGCAGTTGCTGGATTGATGGTCATGAGTTGTCCATCAGCGCCAGTATCGGTATCGCCTTGCACCCGTTGGGGCGCCAAGCTGCGTCAGATGTGCTGAAACAAGCAGACACGGCTATGTATCAGGCCAAGCAGGGTGGGCGTAATGCATTTCACTTCTTTGCCCCGGAGATGCAGGCGGTTATCGACCAGCGATTGCAGATGCAAAACGAGCTGCGGCTGGCGGTACAGCGTGGCCAGTTAAGGCTTATGTTCCAGCCTCAGCTGGAACTGCACAGTAACCGTGTTTCCGGTGCTGAAGTGCTGCTGCGCTGGGGGCATCCTGAGCGTGGCGAGGTTATGCCCGGAGACTTCATTCCTTTGGCAGAAGAGACCGGACTGATCGAGGAGCTCGGCACTTGGGTGCTTGAGCAAGCGTGTGCGCAACTCAATAAATGGCTTGTCATGCGGCCGGACTTCGTTCTGGCGATTAATCTCAGCCCTCGTGAGCTGCGTCAGCGGAACTGCGTATCTCGTGTTCGCGATTGTTTGCAGCGCCACAATATTGCCCCGCAGTCACTGGAGCTTGAGATCACCGAAGGTGTTCTGGTCGAAGATGTTGAGCAGTGCATCAGCAACATGCAGGCCCTGAAAACGCTTGGCGTGCGCTTCTCCATTGATGACTTTGGCACGGGCTACTCCTCGCTGACCTACCTCAAGCGCCTGCCGCTGGATCGCCTGAAAATCGACCGCAGCTTTATCTGGGATATGGATGCGGCCGATGGCAATGGCCTGATGATTGTGCAGACGATTCTAGTCATTGCCCGCAACCTAGGGCTGGAGTGTGTTGCAGAGGGCATCGAAAGTCAGGAGCAACTGGCCTGCTTACGTGAGCAGGGCTGTGAGCTGGGCCAGGGCTACTATTTCAGTCGCCCGCTGAGTGAGGAAGAGTTTACCCAATGGTTAGTACAGGCCCACACGGAGCCTGCCACCTAACCTTTCCCTTTGGTGCGTGTCAGGTTGGGGCCCGCATGCTTTTCCAGGTGCTGAATAATCAGTCCAGCCACGTCCTTACCCGTAGTGGTTTCGATTCCCTCAAGACCAGGGGAGGAGTTGACTTCCATCACCAGCGGGCCGCGCTGGGAGCGCAAAATATCCACTCCGGCCAAGCTCAGCCCCATCACTTTTGCTGCATGAATGGCGGTTTTGCGCTCTTCCGGAGTGATTTTGATCAAGCTGGCAGTCCCACCGCGATGCAGGTTTGAGCGGAACTCGCCGGGCTTGGCTTGCCGCTTCATGGCTGCGATGACCTTATCACCCACGACAAAACAGCGGATGTCTGCACCACCGGCTTCCTGGATGTACTCCTGCACCATGATGTTCTGTTTCAGGCCCATAAAAGCCTCAATTACTGACTCAGCCGCTTTAGCCGTTTCACACAGCACCACGCCGATGCCTTGAGTGCCTTCTAGCACCTTGATCACCAGCGGTGCGCCGTTAACCATTTGGATCAGGTCGTCGATGTCATCCGGCGAGTGGGCGAAGCCAGTGACTGGCATGCCGATGCCTCGTCGGGACAGCAGTTGCAGCGAGCGAAGTTTGTCCCGCGAGCGGGCAATGGCGACCGACTCGTTCAGCGGGAACACACCCATCATTTCAAACTGGCGCAGCACCGCGCAGCCGTAAAACGTCACTGAGGCGCCGATGCGAGGAATCACCGCATCAAAACCTTCAAGGGCTTTGCCGCGGTAGTGAATCTGTGGGTTATGGCTGGCGATGTTCATGTAAGCGCGCAGCGTATCGATAACGACCATCTCGTGGCCCCGGGCCTGACCGGCCTCTACCAGACGGCGGGTGGAATACAAGCGGGGGTTTCGGGACAGCACAGCAATCTTCATTCGGCACCAGAAGAGTCGGCAAGTAAGGGTTTGGATTGCACGTAGGAGAGGGCCGGATTGACCAGCAGATTACCTGCCACCAGCGCTTTGGAGCCCAGCAACACGCGATAGCGCATGGTTTTGCGGCAGGCCAGGGTGAACTCTACTGGCCACTGCTGTTCTCCGAGCGCCAAATGGGTGCGTATGACATAACGAGACTGACTTTGGCCGTTGGAACTCTTGATCGTTTTCACTGAAACAAGCGGCGCCTCACAGCGATGGCGACGTTGCACCAGTGTGCCTAAGTGCGCGGTGAAACGCACCCATTGTTCACCTGCGCGTTCAAACACCTGAATGTCTGTAGCATGCAAGCTAGACGTGCTGGCGCCTGTGTCGATTTTGGCACGCAGGCCCACCATGCCCAGTTCAGGCAGGTTAATCCATTCACGCAGGCCAATAACGTTAGGCAGATAAGTGGTTTTCACAGGTTCCATCCGATAGTCTCCAAAGCATTCTAGTAGGCGCTTATGACAACTGCATCAGGCAAAATGCCTGCCAGAGCACTGTGCGTGATGGATACCCAATGAACGATAACGACGACAAAGTCCGGCTGGACAAATGGCTCTGGGCCGCGCGTTTCTACAAAACCCGCGCCTTGGCGAAGGCCGCCATCGAAGGTGGTAAAGTGCACCACCGTGGTGAACGCTGCAAACCTGGCAAAGAGCCCAAGGTTGGGGACGAGTATGTCGTCCGCACTGGTTTTGATGATCGCACCATTGTGGTGCGTGCTTTATCCGTGGTGCGTCGCGGTGCACCAGAAGCGCAACTGCTGTATTGCGAAACGCCAGAAAGCATTGCCAAGCGCGAGGCCGCTGCGCAGCAGCGCAAAGCTGGGGCCTTGGGTGTGCAAACCGACGGGCGGCCGACCAAGAAACAGCGTCGGCAAATTCTGAACTTTCACGATTTGCAGGGCTGAAAGGCCCTGCCGATGCCCTGCAAGCCGCGTTCCGACTGGGCTCAGGGTGGGGTAATAGAAATTACCCGCGCAGCCGATAGCTAAGAGGCGCTTGGTCAATGGCGCGTTTGCGCCTAAAATTGCCGGCCACGTTACATTCAGTGATAGCTGGCATGTCTGATTTTACCCAACGCTTTTTGTTCGATGACAGTGACATTCGCGGCGAGCTGGTCAGCCTGACTGACAGTTACCACCACGTCCTGGCCAAGCATCCCTATCCGCAACCAGTCGCCCAGTTGCTGGGTGAGCTGTTGGCCGCTGCATCGTTGCTCATCGGCACGCTCAAGTTTGACGGACTGCTGATCTTGCAGACCCGCTCAAGCGGCGCGGTACCTACGCTGATGGTAGAAGTCTCCAGTGATGGGGATGTGCGGGGGATCGCCCGTTACGACGCCGACCAAGTTGCGGAAAATGCCACTCTGCGCGAACTGATGCCAGACGGCGTGATGGCCATGACCATCGATCCCAAGCTCGGCCAGCGTTATCAGGGCATCGTTGATCTCGACGGCGACACCTTGGCTGAATGTCTGACTACTTATTTTCAGACCTCTGAGCAGCTGCCAACGCGCTTCTGGCTGAGCGCTGATGGCCAGCGTGCGCGCGGATTGCTGCTGCAGCAACTGCCTGCCGACCGGATCACTGACCCGGACGAGCGAGAGGCCAGCTGGCAGCATGCGGCGACTCTGGCCGATACCCTGACAGTTGAAGAATTGCTCAGTTTGGACAATGAAACCTTGTTGCATCGCCTCTACCATGAGGACGCCCTGCGTTTGTTCGACCCCCGCGGTTTACAGTTCCGCTGCAGCTGCTCCCGCGAGCGCTCCGGTCGGGCGTTGATCAGCTTGGGCCAGACGGATGCTGAGGCCTTGGTGCGTGAACACGGAGGCAGCGTAGAAATCGACTGCCAGTTCTGCAACCAGCGTTACCTATTTGATGCAGCTGACGTGCTCCAGCTGTTCATTGACGGCAGTACCGAGGCACCCTCGGATACGCGCCACTAAAATAAGTGCAAGAGAACCGCGCCGGTACGATTTGAATAGAGACTGCACCCGCAGCGTGCTTTTTTCTGGCATAATCCGGCGCACTTTTTTCAATGTAGTAGTGTTAAATTTGCACTACAAACGTTCGTAAGACTCGGCCTAGTGGCCGACGGGGAACCTCATGACGCAAGCCAACAACGCCGTGTACACAGACATTAGCGCTGCCCAACTGGTCGAAGAAGCCCTTCGTCGCGGTGAGGGTGAACTGGCCGCCAATGGCGCGCTGGTAGTGCGTACCGGCCACCGTACTGGTCGTTCGCCGGCTGATCGCTTCATCGTGCAAGAGCCGAGCACCGAGGCGCAGATCGCCTGGGGCGCGATCAACCGTCCGTTCCCGGCCGACAAGTTTGACGCACTGTGGGATCGCGTTCAGGCGTTCTCCGATGCTCAAGACAGCTTCGTATCGTACGTGCATGTTGGTTCTGCTGAAGAACACTACCTGCCGGTCAAAATGACCACTGCTACTGCTTGGCAGAACCTGTTCGGCCGTCAGCTGTTCATCAACCCTGCTCAGTACAACCCGAGCGGCAAAGATGAGTGGCAAGTGCTGAACGTCGCCAATTTCGAGTGCGTGCCTGAGCGTGACGGCACCAACTCTGATGGTTGCGTGATCATCAACTTCGCCGCCAAGAAAGTGCTGATCGCTGGCATGCGCTATGCCGGTGAAATGAAGAAAGCCATGTTCTCCGTGCAGAACTTCCTGCTGCCGGAAAAAGACGTACTGCCGATGCACTGCGCCGCCAACATTGGCGAAGAAGGCGACGTAACCCTGTTCTTCGGTCTGTCTGGCACCGGTAAAACCACCCTATCGGCTGATGAATCCCGCTACCTGATCGGTGACGACGAGCACGGTTGGGGCGAAGGTGTTGTGTTCAACATCGAAGGCGGTTGCTATGCCAAGTGCATCGACCTGTCCGAGAAGAACGAGCCGGTGATCTGGAAAGCTATCCAGTTCGGCACCGTTCTGGAAAACGTAGTGCTCGACGAGCAGCGTACTCCAGACTACAGCGATGACAGCCTGACTCAGAACAGCCGCGCTGCTTACCCGCTGGAGTATGTTGAGAAGCGCAGCGAGAAAAACCTCGGTGGCGAGCCGAACGCTGTGATCTTCCTGACCTGCGACCTGACTGGTGTACTGCCGCCGGTTTCGATCCTGAACAATGAACAGGCTGCTTATCACTTCCTGTCTGGCTACACTGCACTGGTCGGCTCCACTGAGATGGGCTCCGGCGGCGGCATCAAGTCGACCTTCTCCACCTGCTTCGGCGCACCGTTCTTCCCGCGTCCGGCTGGCGTATACGCTGAGCTGCTGATCAAGCGTATCAACGCGTTTGGTTCCAAGGTCTACCTGGTTAACACGGGTTGGACTGGTGGTGGTTACGGCGTTGGCAAGCGCTTCAACATCCCGACTACTCGTGGTGTGATTGCAGCTATCCAGAGCGGCGCGCTGATTGGTGCTGAAACTGAGCACCTGCCAATCATCAACCTGGACGTGCCGAAGGCTGTTCCGGGCGTTGAAACCAACCTGCTCAACCCTCGTAACACTTGGGCTGACAAGGCTGCTTACGACGAGGCCGCCAAAGGCCTGGCTAAGCTGTTCATCGACAACTTCCAGAAGTTCGATGTCAGCGACGCGATCAAAAAAGCCGGTCCGCAACTGTAAGTCGCGGCAGCTGCTGAACAAAAAACCGCCGATATTATCGGCGGTTTTTTTATGGGTGTATTACTGCTGAAGTGGGCTGCTCTAGGTCGCTTGGAATTCCATGTATTACGGGCAGTTCAGCTTTCTTGGGGTGGTGCTGCAATAGGTTTCGTCGTTGATCGCAGCACTCTGCATGCGCACGGTGGCTTCAGAGGTGATAATGAAACCGTTACGTCCACCACAGACCTCTTCATAGTCTGGATTGAGGCGGGCGTTTTCGTTCAGGCCAGTTCTGGTTTTGCTGGTATTGAAGGCAGAGGCCGAGCTGAACAGCCTTTCCGCCATGGGTACGATCAGGCGCATGCAGTACTGCACGCGGATCTTCAGCAGGTTGGCATCCTGGATAGAGACCGGCCCCTGTGCAGGTGAACGGAACATCAGGTTGTCATTGGGAATAGCGCTTGCGCCCAGTGCTTCGACCTCCTCCCCAAACTGTGCGAAGGCTTCGCTGTTCGGGCTGATACGCGTGATCATCACAAAGTTGTCCACTTCGGTGGCTGTGTGTGTCATGCGCTCTTTCTCGTCGTCGATCTGCGAGAACATTGGGTACATGCCTCGAATTAAGCCGCGGCGCATATCGCTGTACAGGGCATGGTTCATTGCACCAATACGAGCGGCCTGAAACGTGGCGTAGTTCAAGCCATTCTTTGCAGAATAAATAAACGCCACTTGTGCAGCGCCGAAGATCAGCATGATCAGAACGGGGATGATGATCAGAAACTCGATCATCGCCTGGGCTGATTGACGACGCCTCATTGGGGTTACTCCTCCGCCTGCGGAAAGACTTCGAGCAATTTATCGGCGCGCTGTAGCGCCTTGTCGGCATACGGTGTCTGATCGTTCAGGTAGCGGCGCATTTCTGAGGCCGTGACACTCGCTTCGCGAAGTTGTACTTGCAGCAGGTTATGCCAACTGCGGGCGTGCTGTGGGTCGCGTACAAGCGCATCGCGGTAGCTGGCGATGGCGGCTTGGTTATCGCCCTGGCGAGCCTGGCTGTTACCAAGCTGGTAGCGCACACCTGCATCGGTGGGCATTTTCTTCGCAAGCTGGCCGTAAAGCTTGGTTGAGGTGGCGAAATCGCCCTGTGAGTAGGCGTTATCAGCCTGGCGCTGCAGGTCGATAATCTGATTTTTCGGCTGCAGGTTTGCGCAACCGCTGATCAGCAGTGCGAGCATGACGGTGCTCAGGAGGCGCATTTGATCTTATCTCCGGGGGTAATACCTAGGCGCTGGCATTCACCAGCGGCCAGTTCGATAACACTTTTGGCTTTCCAGCACAGGCTAATACGCCATGGGGCCAGGTTTGGTCGGATCGCTACAATCTGATGGTTGCTGTCCAGGTAAACCACGTCGATGGCGAAGCGCATAAAGAAGCAGTGCACCGAGTTACATGGACTGATCCAAATGCCTTCGGCTGGATTTAGGCCTGCACGCCCGAGCAGTCCCTTAAGGCGTGATAGGAGGCTATCAGCCAGGGTTAGCTCAAGGGGAACGTATGTGCCATCAGGGCGGTAGAGCTTGTGCGCCATCAGGCTTCCCCGAGGAATTTGACCACGATCGGGAACAGTAGGATCACGAAGGTCAGCGGGAAGATGAAGGTGATCAGTGGAATGATCAATTTTACGGGTGCTTGCATGGCGGTTTTTTCAGCACGCTGGAAGCGTTCTTCAAGCCGCTGTTGGGCTTGAATCTGCAAGGTATTACGCAGACTGCTACCCATTTTTTCAGCCTGGATGACTGAGCGAACAAAGGTGGACAGGTCTTTCAGATTGACCCGCTCATCCATGCGGTTGAGGGCTTCTGCGCGGGGCAGGCCGGAGCGGATATCACGCAGGACAATACGGAATTCATTTTTCATGGCGCCATCCGGGCCTTTGTCCACGGCCTGTTGCAGGGCTCCAAGAAAGTTCAGACCAGCATCCACGCACATGGTCAGGTATTCGAGGAACACCGGCAGGTTGCGGATAATGTCGCGGTCGCGGCGCTTGTGCATGTCGGTTATCCACATCCACGGCAGGGCTGCACCTAAAAGCATCATCACCAACACCACGGGCCAGATAATGCCGCTTTTACCACTGGCCATCGGCAGGATAGAAATCAGCGGAAACAGGATGGCCATGGTTATGCACAGGGCCAGAAACTCTTCGGCTGTGAGTACATAAAGGGCACCGGTTTTTTGCAGTTTGACGTCGAGCTTATCCATCACTCGCGGTGGCATGTTGCTGCAAAAGTGATGACTGACCAAACGTACCAGCGGCCAGATCGGACGAATCCAGCCGGGCACCGGGTCCATGTAGGCGCGGTTTTCGTCTGGCAGTAGCGACAGCAGAGAAATGATCAGCAGCAGCGTACAGGTGACGGTAACGCCGAGGCTGGCGCTGCTGAGCAGGACAAGGATCTCGTTCATGATTAGGCGTCGATCGTGGTGATTTTACGAATGAACAAGAAGCCCAGAACTTCCATGATGACCATGACGGTCAACACGATCAGGCCGTTGCGTGTGGTGTACAGCTGGCTCATGGCTTCCGGCTCAATCACGCTGAGAATGCCGGCGAGGAAAATCGGCAGCATCGCCATGAACGTACCCTGAGCTTTACCTTGAGCGGTCAGACTGTCGATCTTGCCTTCCATCACTCGCTTGCGGCGCAGCATAGCGGCCATGGAGTTGATGGTTTCTACCAAGTTGCCCCCCACTTCACGGCTGATGCGAATCGCTGAACTGGCCATGATGAAGGAGGGCAGAGGTAGACGTTTTTCCAACTTGAGCAGGGCATCTTCCAGGGTGATACCGAGGCGGATGTTTTTGACCAGCAGGCCGAACTCCTGATTAAGCGGGGCAGGGGATTGCTGCACCACATTCTCCAGCGCCATGTTCAGGCTGGCACCTGATTGCAGGCTGCTGGAGAGCAGCATGAAGGCGTCGGGCAGTTGTTCTTCGAACTTCTTCAGGCGGGTTTTGCGCATCTGGTTGATGATGAGCTTTGGCACGAACAGCATCAGCACCGCACCGGCAATGGTGACGACGAGGATGCCGAACACCACGTGCAGGAACAGGGGAATCAATACCATGAGCATGGCATTGGCGATGAAGAACTGTTTGCCGCTGGCGAAGATGAACATATCCGCCATATCCAGTTCGGTACTGCGGGAGAACTGGCTGCGGTAAAAGGCCAGCTGATCGCTGACCTTGTCCGTCAACAACATGGCCGCGGCGAAGCCTGCCACTGCCAGCAACAACGCACACAAATAAAGCAGCATCTCAGACATGGCGCGGTACCGTGCGGAAGATGTCCATGTTCACCCCAATCCCGCGCTCGCGGAGTTCTTCATAGAACTCCGGAATTAGCCCGGTGGCCTGGTAATAGCCTTTAACCCGTCCGTTCTCATCGAAACCTTGTTGTTGGAAGGTAAAGATTTCGTTGAGCTGAATGGTGCTCTGCTCCATGCCGGTGATTTCGGTGATGCTGGTGATGCGACGGGAACCGTCACCGAAACGGGTTTGCTGGACGATGATTTGCACGGCTGAGGCGATTTGTTCGCGGATCGCTTGTACCGGTAAGTCCATGCCTGCCATCAGCACCATCACTTCCAGGCGGCGCAGCATGTCCCGTGGTGAGTTGGCGTGGCCGGTGGTGAGTGAGCCGTCGTGGCCAGTGTTCATGGCCTGCAACATGTCCAGTGCTTCACCGCCCCGGCACTCACCGACCACGATACGATCAGGACGCATCCGCAGACAGTTTCGAACCAGGTCACGGATGGTGACCTGCCCCTTACCTTCCATGTTAGCCGGGCGAGCTTCCAGTGCTACCACGTGAGGCTGCACCAGTTTTAGTTCGGCGGCGTCTTCCACCGTCACTACCCGTTCTTCCATCGGGATGAAGTTGGAAAGGATGTTTAGCAGCGTGGTTTTACCTGAGCCGGTACCACCGGATACCACGATGTTCATGCGCTGCTCTACCGCTGTACGCAAGAACTCCACCATCGGTTCGTTGATCGAGCCGAACTTGATCAGATCGTCGGTGGTGAGCTTCTTCTCGGAGAACTTACGGATGGTCAGGCACGGACCGCGCAGGGCCAACGGTGGGATGATGGCGTTAACCCGGGAGCCGTCTTTAAGACGTGCGTCGACCATGGGTGAGCTTTCGTCGATACGACGGCCTAGCGGCGAGATGATCCGCTCGATGGTGGACAGAACCGCTGCGTTGGAGCTGAAGTTGATCGGTGTCCGTTCCAGGCGGCCGGCGCGCTCAACGTAGATGTCGTTGTGCGCGTTTACCATGATTTCGCTGACGGTTTTGTCTGCCAGCAGGTCTTCCAATGGACCGAGGCCGACGGCTTCATCCAGTACGATTTTGCGAAGTACATCGGTGCTTATGTTTGCGGGCAGTCGTGCTGCAATTTGTTCGATGATGCCGTCGATAAGTTCAGACAGGGTCTCACGGACTTCATCCGGGCCCAGATCATCCAAATTCATCCGGCGTAAATCGAGGGCGCGGAACAGTTCGGTGTGGATGAACTGTGACCACTCCATGTAAGGCAGTTCGTCTTCTGGCTCAAGCTCCAGCGTTTCGTGCTCGTGAGCCTCCGGGACTTTTTCTTCGCAGACCTTCTGCTCCAGCGAATTGACGCGGATATGGTAGCCGCCGATAGCAATCACATCGGTCGGTGCCAGCGGACCATGCCGGTTGACGACCTGGCCGTTGACCCTGACCTCATAGCCGCGGCTGACATCTTCAACAAACAGGCCCGCTAGGCATTGCTCAATGCGCGCATGGACAGGCGCGACTTTCCAGCCGCGCAGCCTGACCAGTCCGGTACGTGCTTTGCCCAGTTCGCAGGAGGCGCTGGCGCAGCTCAGTTTGTCGACTGGCTGGCCATCCTTGTAAGTGACTTCTATCTCAAACATGGACGCCTCAGTCGATCAGTTCGATGTTGCCGAAGGATTTCTGATACTTCTTGATCATCTCGTCCTGTTGTTTCTGAGCTTCTTCCGTCACAGAACCTGGGCCGTTAGTCATCAGGCGTGGGGTGATGAAAATAACCAGCTCGGTACGCTTGCCCTGAGCGCTCTTATTGCGGAACAGGCCGCCAATCAGAGGCAGGTCTTTGAGGAAGGCGATACCTTCAACAGTGGCTTGAGCGTCTTCGGAAACCAGACCTGAAAGCACCAGTGTTTCACCGACTTTCAGCTGGACTTCGTTCTCCGTGCGACGGGTTTTAAAGGCCGGATAGCCCTGTACTTGGTTCGCCTTGTCCACCTGGCTGATTTCAGCCATGACGTGGGTGGACACCATTTCGCTGCCGTACAGTTGCGGGGCAATATTGAGCATGACCCCGTAGTCTTTATATTCAACGGAAGGGCCATTGATGCTGCTGGTGACCACCGGTACCTGGCCGCCCACGGTCAGTTCGGCTTTACCGCCGCTGCGTGCGCTCAGGCGCGGGGAGGCAAGGGTCAGGGCTGAGCCGTTTTTCTCCAGCAGGTTGATACGAGAAGTCAGCTCGCTGGCGATACCCCAGTAAGCGTGCGATCCCACATCACCGACTTGTGCATTGAGACCTTTGAAGGTGTCTCCAGTAAATTGGCCGCGATACAGGTTGTTGGTGCCACCATCCGCATTAAAGGCAAACGTAGGGCCGTTGATGTTGGTGCTCCAGTTAACGCCCAATTCCTCTACATCGTCTTTGGCGAACTCAGTGATACGCACATCGAAGTAGATCATTGGCGCAAGGAATTCGGACATCTCCTGAGCCAGTACCAAAACATCCGGGTAACGTTCTTTGAGCAGGTCGATACGAGCCATGTCGATCTCGTGCAGATCGCCATCGATAACAATCTGGCGGCCTACCGGCTTGATCTTGATGCCTGGAATTTGGCCAAGCATGGCCTGAACTTCGGTGAGGATTTCAGCCGAGTCGACCTTGGTCGCTGCGCCGCCTTGTTCCTCGGCCAGAACCAGCACGTTGTCATAGAACTTGGCGGCTTCTTTTACCCGGTTCAGGTATTCAGGGCTCAGGCGGCCCTCAAGCACAACCTGACGGCCAACGGTGCGGATTTTCAGACCCGGAATGTTGGCCAGCATGGCTTTCAATTCTGCCTGCTGGCGGTAGCCATTGGCTTTGGCGACGACCACGCTCATTTTGTGGCGGGTGCCGTCATCGAACCAGAAATGCACAGTGGTTTCGCCGTCTTTTTGGGCGGTGACCACGACTTCCTCGTTCTTCAGCATGGTGGCGCTGATGATCTCCACATTACCGACCGCCACACGCTCAACGCCTGGTGCTTCAAGCACACTGACGTCGCCGTCATACAGGACGATGGAGGGTGGGATGTCATAGGCCTGGGCGCTTACTCCCCAGGCCGTGGCGCAGAAGAACCCCAAAGCTTTTTGAATATTCATTGTTGCCCCAGCGTATTACGCAGATAAATTGTGTCCCGTGCCGGTACCCCGGCACGGTATTGCTTAGTTATTCCTGACGCAGGGTCTTGACCGGAAGAACCCCTTCTTTGCCGGTACCGCCGGGTATGAATTGGATCATCCGGGCGGCTTCGGTGCGTTTGGCGGGTGTTGTGTCAGTGGCTTTCGGGGCTTCCAGGCCGATGGTCACGCCGCGATACAGCACGTTGCCGTTGGCATCTACGATTTTGCCGTCTACCAGTGTGCCGATCAGCTTGCCGTCCATGCCGTACACCGAGTCGCCACGCAGTACGCCGATGATGGTGCCGCTGGCGTCGCGAACCACTTGAACCATGTCTTGCTCAACGCCAACTTCAGCACCCTGAATCGCGTTGCCGGACATATCTTGAACCTGGCCATCCTTAACGGTGCCGACCTTGCGGCCCTGTGCATCGATGATGTCGTTGCCGGATACAGTGCCGATCACATTGCCTTGTGCGTCACGCACCACGCGGGTGTTGTCGGCTACCGGGCGGCCGTCTTTGTCGAGCATGGTTTGCTCGACTTTGCCCAAGACCTTGCCGCTGCTGTCCACTACTTGGCCGTCCTTCACTGAACCCAAGACTCTACCGCTGGCATCGACCAGCTTGCCGTCTTTGACAGTGCCGATGATTTTGCCGTCTTTGTCACGGACCACTTCGCCCATTTCACCGACGACTTTGTTGTTGGCATCCATCAGCACGGTGCTGACTTCACCCAACAATTTCCCGTCTAGGCCGTAGGCTTTGCCGTCGCGGAAATGACCGATCAAATTGCCATTTTCATCATGGATTTCATCGCCGACGCGGTAGCCGATGATGTTGCCGTTGGCGTCGCGCACAACCTGACGTTCACGGTTGGTGTCTGTGGTGGTGGATGGCTGCACTTGCGAGGTGCGCATGTCGATCACCCGGCCATGTTCATCCAATGCAGCATTTTTCTCGACTGTGCCCAGTGACTTGCCATCTAAGCCAACGGCTTTACCATCCACAAGGGTGCCAATCGGGTTGCCCGCGGCATCGACCACTTTGCCATCGACAATACGACCGACCACATTGCCTTGTGCATCTCGTACCACAGTCGCTTTTTCACGCATGCGCAGCAGCGGATCATCTGGGGACAGGCCGCGGACAATACGACCCATGACTTTTCCGTCCAGACCAATGGCCTGACCTTCAACGATCTTGCCGATGATCTTGCCGTTGGCATCAATAATGTTGTCACCGACGATGCGGCCCAGCAGGTTGCCTTCGGCATCCAGCACAACATCCACGGTTTCGACCGGTGGCGGGTCAAGCAGGTTGGAGACTGTGATCTGCCCAAGGTTTGCGTTGCTGGTGTCTTTCGGGTGACGCAGTACGGCAACCAGTTCGCCTGACTTTTCTGCCAGCTCGACACGTGCTACCTGAGCGGGGGTGAGCATCAGGGACAAGGTCGAGAAGTTCATGTTGAAGCCGTCTGGTGTGCTGCGGTCGTAGAAGTTCTCGTACTTGCGACCGTTGGCGTCCTCGCGGCCTGCTGCCAGTACCGCGACGTCTTCGAGCACAGTCATGACCACATCGTCAGCGTAATTGGGCTGAGCTTGTAGACCGACTTCTTCAGCGGTAAAGGTGCCAAGCAGGTCGATACGGTCGCCGGGGCGCAGCATGCCATCGAAGGAGTTGATCTTGCTGACCTTGACGGTTTTAACGCGCTTGCCCAGCTCGACGTTTTCCGAGAATCGAGTTACGCCGTCACGCTCTACCGCATCCCAGGTAATCGGGCGACCTTTTTGCAGCTCCATGAGGGTCATACGGCCTTCTAAGCGCGGCCAGTCTTCAGCCATGACGGCGTTGGAGGGCAGGTATTCACGCGGTACATCGAGTGCAGCCACGAGCTCGCGCTTGATGGTCTGTGACTTGCCAATGTTGTTATTGGGGACAATAACCGACAGCTTGACCTGATTGGCCGGGCGGTAGGCAGCTTTGTACTGAGATTCTTTGGCCTTCAGATAGGCCCAGCCCAGCAGTGCTGCCAGCACGCCACAGGCGATGGCAATGATCAGCAGTTTTTTTCCTGAAACAGATGACATGTTTCTCCCCATCAAGCAAAGGCGCACAAGGCGCGGATCTAGCTTTTATTAAGTGTGTGGCCGTATGGCGATTCTTTGTGACGCGCTTAGCGCAACTCCCAGTTGCCATCCGTCTTGAGTACAACGGTCTTGCTGGTCCGGCAGTCGGCACTGCTCGTATCGACGTAGCTACTGGGCTGCAGGAATAACTGGTCACCCAAGCCAAACGTGTTCAGTAATGAGCTGTTCATACCGGTGCTCCAGTTGTTTTCGGTCACGACGCACGGTTTGTATTTTTTAGGCTCGGATATGGGTAACTGAGAGTTTTCAAAAATGACTGTGACCAGTTCACCCTCAATGGTTTTAGTCTTCGAAAAGTCCTGTGTGTCGGTTTGAACGCTGCTTTCGGTGTAGATAAAACCGTTTGCTTCACGGCCGGAGATAAAAGGCTTGCCGTTTCCATCCAGGCTGATCACAGGGCGGGTTTGTACTGCCGTGAGGTTGGTTGGCTGCGGGTCGAGCCGCTTGCGAGACACTGCGTCGTAATAGTTGTCGTTGTAGAGGTAGGCAAAACCTACAACGGCATTTCCACGACTCAGCGCGAGAAGCTGAAGAGGGTTGCCATCATCATCCGCCCACTCCGAGCCGGTGCTGTAGCCGTCAATGACTTCACCGGTTTCTGTATCGACGAACTCGCACTGACCGTAATTCGGCCCTGGAGTCGTGATTGGACGGCACCAAGCGATTTCTTTGCCGTTCTCGTCAATCAGGCGGTTATTGCGATCCAGTTTGCCCACGGCTTGGCCTGAGGCGTCAAACACGGTCGTAATAACGGGGGGATAGTCTGGTGGCGGAATGTCCACAGGGGTTTCTGGTGAGCGATCACCATCATCGCCATCCCCTTCATCGCGGATGGCTGTGCTGGTTTGGAACTTGGGGTTTCCATAGAGTTGAACTTTGTTCATCTCACTGGACTGGGTGTGATAACTGTCCTGAACATTGTCAAACAGCTCAGTGACATCTGTGGTTGCAGCCAGCAGGGCAGCGCCGGTAACGCCCAGCACTACCAGATATTCAGTCATGGATTGGCCCAGTTGCTTTCTCATCAGCGATCCATCCTGTTGAGTAGCACTTGGGTTTTTTCCGCATGGCGCAGCAGGCCCACTGTCATCAGCTCACGGCCTTTTGCAAAGCTCAGTACAGTGGCGTTGTCCTGCACACTGCGGTGCTCCAGTTTCCAGCCTTGATGCAGCAACTCGGTTTCGTACCAGGCACGGGTCGCATGCATGGTGTCGTGGCTGAGGATGAGCACCATGCGGCCTTTGCGAATCTTGTCGTCACTGCGCATGTCGCTGACGACTTGAGCATCTGGCTGCACTGGCATGCCGCTGCCCAATTCCAGGGTCGCGCCACCGTTTTCAGGTGGATTGGTGATGGTCATGCGGCCATAGCTGAAACGCTCATTTTGAGCTTTGACCTGAACCATCATCATGCAGTCTTCGTTGATGTGCAGGATCTGGTCCCAGCCATCGAACTCGGTGAAGTCGACGGCGTCAGCCCACTCGCCCGCGTAGAAGCCCTTCACCCCACTGACTGTGCTTGGAACGCGGAAAGCCCGTGCGTTGAGTGGCGTGTGATTCCACTGAATGCTGTCGCCAATACTGCTGACGAGCATGTCATCCATGCGCGGGAAATCGTCAAAATCACAGTCGGCCTGAGCGTGCAGGCAGATGCTCAGAGCCATCAAAGGCCAATATGTGCGCATAAACCTATTCATCGAAGTAGCAGAAGCCGGTGGTGACATTGCATCGAGGTTTGCTGTCGTTGATCGGAGCGGTATCAACCGGTGCCAGATCCAGTGTCTTAAACGAGGGCTCGAAGATGCCGATGATTGATTGCACGGTCTCGAAGATCGGGTTCTCGTCGATCAGCGTACCCAGTACGAAATCGTCCACCTTCTCATCGAAATGGCTGCCTTCACCGTCCTCGGTTTGGGCGACCCAGCCGTCGGCCAGAACCGCTGAACGGGCGCCGACATTGAGCTCGTTAAAGCGGTCGCCAAATAGAGGCTGGTTGCCCAACTGACTGCCACCTGCAATCGGCACCGGAATGTTGACTGAGGTGGTGTAGAAGTTGCGGGTTGGGTGGGCGATCTGCATAAAGTCCTGATCACCCTGGCCGAAGCTGATGACGTTCAGCACATCGGCCACCACACCCATCACCGTGTTATAGCCATCCACGATGCTGTACGCGGTTGACGGCGTTGCCTGATTGGCAATGGCGGAGGACTCGGCCATATCGCCAGGCCCGGTCATAGGCTGGCCGCCTTCACCGTGGGTCCAGCGCCAAAAGTTGTTGGCCCGCGTAGCGGTTTGCGGGTCGATGTCCTGCGCATCAAACGGCTGGGGATCACGACTGAAACTGAGGATGCGGCGCTCAGCTGTGTTGAGGATGTCTTCGTCGTTACGCGTGGCCAGATAACCATCCTCCAGGTTCATCTGGCTTGGCATGGTCTCGCCTTCAACGCCGTTAGTCTGGTACCAGACAGTACGCTCCCAAGCGGTATAACGTGCGGCTTCTTGCGCCTTGTACGACATGTCAGAGAGCTTGGCGACCACTGGGACCAGTACAAATAGGATCAACAGAAAACCGGCGGTCATGACTACAAACTCGGTCATGGCCTGGCCGTTCTGGCGGTGGCATTCAGGCCGACGGATCATTGCGGAATCGCTCCGATAATGCCGTCTTTGGCTTCGTCCAGAACCTTGTCGGTAATTTCCTCGATGGGGCCTCTGGCAAAGGTATTCAGCGGTGCCGGAATCTTGTCGAGCATGACGTCGCGCCCCGGTTTGACCACGTTGTCAAAAGCCAAGTCGATCAAGAAACCTGCGACATAGGAGGGCGTGATACTCAGCATGCCCAGGAGCTCTTGAATATCGATCTTGCCCGAGGCAATAAACTCGATAAACCGGCTTGGCTCGCGCAGGCGTGCATCCCAGAACGGGCTGTACTGGTTGGCAGATTCGTCCCGTCCTGACGGTGGCGCAAAGAAGGTCTCGGCTGAGGAGACAGTCATCATCCGTTCGCCATCGCCCCACAGAAATACCAGCGGGTTGTCATCCACACCGTTGGTCTCCAGAGCAAAGCGACCCTGACGAAGATTCAGGCTGTCTGGATTATCGCTGGTGCGAATGCTCTCCAGCGGCTTGGAGACGGCAACCGTGAACTCCTTGCTCACACCGGTTTCGGCATGGTCTGAACCCAAGCTGAAAAACGAAGGTGAACCGCTGTAGCCGATGGTTACGTCAGAAGGCATATGCCCGTGCGAGGTCGGCACAATGGGCATATGCGCCCAGCCCCACGTCGTGGCGTGTACCGGTCGCATCGCGTCACCGTAGGGGACATTCTTTTTGTACAGCATGGCATCGGCAGGTGTTCCCCACTGTGAGGGGAACAACTTTTGGTCGCCCTGGTTGGTGACCAGCTGATGCGTACCGGCTCCCAGTGGCAAGCCAAAACCTAATCCAAATTCGCCGTCAAAAATCGACACGCAGCCCACAAAAGGCATGCACAACTCAACCGCCAGTGAAATGTTGAATTCTGCTCCCATGGAGCTGTAATCCAGAGAGGACCAGCCGTAGACGGGGATGCCCTTACTGGCGTTGGCGATACTCAGCGGGTTGTACACAAAGGCGGTGCCGCCGTTGTTGAATACCCCCACTTCGAAACTGAAGCCCAGCTTGATATTGATAAAACCTAAGTAGATTGGGATTTCCGGAATCCCAAAGCCCACCGTCGCGTTGAAATTTCGCTTGCTCAGCCAATCGTTACGGCTGCCGTTGAGCAACGCTGCGAAATACCGGGCAGAGTTTCGAGCATCAATACTGCTCAAGCTATTCGGCGTTCGGTTATGCATTTCCGGGGAGTTGCTGACCAGCATGGACGCCGGTGAACCACCCAGAAAGTCCGAAACGATACTGCCAGGTGTCGGGTTACTTTCTTCTATTTCCATGCCCGTTGAGGATGGACCTGGTGGTGTTCCCGGCGTGGGGGCTGCCGGTTCATTATTGGCGCCGGTCGCAGCATTGATCAGATCCGCAAGCGACAGGTAATCAGCGAAATAGGTCAGGATGAAGTTCTGGATCAGGAACAGTTGCGACATGGTCGCAACCTCTAGGTTGTCGTCTGACCTGTGGGTCATTCTGTGCTGTTTGACCACCTCCTGGGGCACCGATATTTGTGCCTCGAAGGTCGCAATCGAGAAGGCTTTCTGGAAGAAGCCCATGATCATGTTGAAGCTGGAGACCACCCGTGGATAGATCGACACCACAGGTGTCGCAGCGGCCTGAACACCCATACCGATGATCTGATACGGCAAGGTCACAACCGACAAGATGTCGCTGATCATCGGCTTGGGGGCCGGAGGCGCGACTGGAATCTGGTAAGCCGGGAAGGAGTTAACCCAGCCTGCAATATTGGCGTAGCGCTTGGACCACGACATCAGCGCAACCACCTGCCCAACCGATAGCTCGTTAGCGATGATGGCGCGGTTGGTGTAAGCGATCAGGTTCTGGTGACGGGCAAAAAGTTTTGCCTGTGAGTAAACGGCGGCGTCAGCAGCGTTTTCCAACTGCACACGGTCACGCGTGAGAATGCCCTGATTGAACATGACAATCAGGGCGATCAGCGTGATGCCAACAAAAAGCAGGCCAAATACCATGGCCTGCCCTTGTTGGAGCTTCCGGTTCATGACGCCGCGCATGGCTTACTGACGTTCTTCTTGCTGGAACTGGCCGAGGTTATGAGACGTGGTACCTGCTGCTTTGGCCTCGTCACCTGTTTGCCGTGCGGACTGGTCAGCCTGACCACCACCCAGCTCAGCAGCCATATCTCCCACCTGTTCACGAACGGTACTGCCGAACAGGTTGTATACAACGATGGCGGAAATGGCGATCAACGCCACGATGATGATGTATTCGGTCATGCCCTGACCAAGCTGGCGGGCGCGTGATTTGAGTGACATGAAAATCCCCTTTGACCCTGTGAGTCGTGTGTTGGCTGAGTGACTGAGCGGGCTCGGACACACAGGGTTGGCAGCCTGTGCGGCTCAAGCGGATAGGTCATGCAGACTGCTCAGTTGTTCGAACGGTCAGGATGCCTATTGGGGCGGGACAGTAGCGGAGGGCGGGGGAAGAAAGCCCCGTTTGTTTGAATAGGGTCTGTTTTTGAAAATTAAAAATACTTGAGATCAGGGATTTTTTTTTGAAGAAAAAAGCGGCTAAGCCGAGCAGCCGCTCGTAATTCAGAGAGGGCGAGGAATCCTTATGATGTGCGGGCTCAAGGCTGTTTTGGGTATGGGGTGAGTGGCGTTTCTATGTGTCCGTATTCCATACGATTGGTGCCATTTTTGTGGCACCAATAAAGCGTCATTAATTTGTAAAAATGTGATGCAAATCACAATATTTACGAAATATAGTGGGAACTAAATGGGTTTGTTGTGCTTCCGGCGCTGGTAAAACGTCACCAAAGAGCGGTTTAATCCATTCCAGACGAAATTCATATTCCACATTGGTATTGATTGATTTTTTTTAATCTCTATCAGTTTGGTTTTTGGCTCAGGCGGAAACCTGGAAGGTTCCCACCTGGGTAATGGCTTAGACCGGCTACAGAAACGCAGTGCGTTTTGCGGTCGTGAGCAGCGATAACAAAAAGCTTGGCGATACCTGCGCAAGGAACTGCTCTATCGCCGGAGTTAACCAAGGGTAATTTCGGTGTCTCTCATCTCTTCAAACAGAACTACTCTAAGCGTTCTAGGCTTTTGCTCGGCTCGGATAAGCCGTCAATCTCGGCCCAGGTTGTGGGCTGTATTTGTCATTTTCGTGTTGAGCGTGATGTGTGGTCCCGTATCCCACGCAGAGGTGCTGCTTTCTGTGCGCAGTGCGGACCAAACCCTCGATATCACCCGGGAGCAGATCGAGTCTTTGCCGCAACAACAGCTACGTACGTCGACCGCCTGGACCGATGGCGTTAGGGAATTTAAAGGGCCACTGCTACGGGATGTACTGAGCCTATTGGATAAGCCAGTCGCTGAGACAGCTACAGCCAGACTTATTGCCTTGAACGAATACGAGGTGAAGGTCGCGATCAGGGACTTTCTGACCTGGGATGTCATTGTCGCGTATGAGCAGGACGGCAAGGCTTTGACCCGCAGCACCAAAGGGCCGCTTTGGGTGGTCTATCCCCGTGACCAGCATGAGGAGCTTCAGGATTCCCGCGTCGATCATCGCTGGGCTTGGATGCTTCGAACCATTGTCATTGAGCCCTGAGAGTACCTGTGATGCGTGCGTGTATTTTATGCATCGAGGATGAGGCGACTTTGTTGCGCGATCTTTGTGAGGAGCTGGAGAGCGCCAACTATCAAGTGTTGGCGGCTCGCTCAGTGGACGAGGCGCTTGCGCACCTTGAGTTCACGCGACCGGATCTGATTTTAAGTGACGTTATGCTGGGGGGCGATGCCCAGCGTGATGGCTACTTCATCCATCAGTACCTACGCACTCAACGGCCCGATTTAGCTGAAACGCCTTTTCTGTTTCTGACTGCACTCGGCCAGCGTGACGCTTTGCTTGAAGCCAAGCGCCAAGGCGTTGATGATTACTTGGTCAAGCCAGTGGACTACGACATGTTGCTGGCCACCATCGAGTCGCGGCTGGCGCAAGTTGCTCGCTTCAGAAGCCACGCGCAGCGGGGCCAGCAGGATATTTTGTCACGACTCAGCGGCGTATTTGATCAGCTACCGGGTGCTGTGCTGTTGTGTGACCAGCGTGGCCATTTGTTCTATGCAACACCCAAAGCCAAGCACATCTCTGCGGAAGAAAACCTTTGGCAGGTAAATGCCGGTGGAGCGCTTTGCTGGCCGGCCTTTAAGGCAAGCAGCGCCGAGAAAATCGCTAAGGCACTGGCTGATCTTAAAACCGCTGGAGAGCGCAAATCGCTTGCGATGGAGCGTCACAGTGGCGATGCAGCTGTAGCCGCGAGCGTTGTGTGTCTGGATGATGGATACGCAAAAGGTGACTCCACCTGCTTGTTAGCTGTGTTTCTGTCTTCGACTTACAGCCGCACCTTGCCGGATGTGGGGACATTGCGCGAAGTGTTTGGTTTGACCCCCACCGAGGCCAATGTTGCCTTGTTGATGGCTCAAGGCATGCGTACTGAAGATGTTTCCCACGAGCTGGGAGTTTCTTCGACGACTGTGGCGTTCCACTTACGCAATATTTTTTCAAAAACCTGCGTGACACGTCAGTCGGAGTTGGTGGCGCTGATTCTTTCCACGGGGTGGGCGATTCCCAGTTTGCCTGCTGCGGTTTCCGAGCTACGTACTCGCAGCAGATGAAGCGACAACGGCAAGTACGAAGCCTGGCATTCGCGGCGATCCTGATATTTGCGCTGATGCTGGGCTATGCCCTATACAAGCTGCTTAATCTGCAATCTGAGATAAGCGCTGACATTGGCGAGAATATGGTCTGGGCAATCAGCCAGAGTGTGTACCAGAGTGTTCAACTGGAGCGCGCTGCACAGGTGTCACCGCCTACTGCGGACTCCAAGTCGGACCTCGCGCTTCATCTTGATTTACTCAAATCCAGCTTGATGATCCTGAATCAGGGGCCTCAACTGCGCTACATGCAGCGCAGTGGTGTGGACGCTCGCATCCGCGATGTCATTTTCAGTTTGGATCACCTGCCCATCAACTACGAGCTTGTCACCAGAACGCTGCGTCAGGTTGGCAATACTGTCATGCTTGCTGAGCGCGAAGATGCAGGCCGGCGCCGTGAGGATCACCGCCGATTAGTACTTCAAGTGATCTTGACGGTCGTTGGACTGCTAGTTGCAGGATCGCTGCTATGTTGGCAAATGTTGCGCAATCTGCGAATGGCCACGCAGGCCAAGGAAGCCCTGCAACTTCAGCACTTACAAACCCAGCGTTTGCTTGAGGTGCTTCAGCAGGAGCGCTCGGTACGCATGCGTTACCGGGACTTTGTTTCGCTGATGTCTCATCAACTTCGTACCCCGCTTGCCGTGATTGATTCAACAGCCCAGCGGCTCAAGCGCCAGCTCACCGACGCAACGCTTCACGAGGCCAGCGTGAAGGAGCGCTCGCAACTGATCCGGAACTCAGTCAACCACCTCAACTACCTGATTGGTCGGGTGCTTGAAGGTTTGCGTCTGGATGAAGGGGTGAACGGCAGTGACGGTGAGAGGCGTTTGGATCTACAGCCTTGCAACTGGCTTGAGTTGGTCGAGTCGTCTTTGGAGCGCTTTGGCGATTTACTGCATGATCGTGAGATTCGCCGTCATCAGGACGGGAAAAACACAGACTTTACAGTGAATTGCGACAAGACGTGGTGTATCGAAATCATCTGTAATCTTGTTTCAAACGCACACAAATACAGCCCGCCAGGATACCCAATTGAAATTTCCCTGGTGCGCCAAGGCGGACATTTTAAGTGTGCTGTACGCGACTATGGGCCGGGTGTGTCTGAGCAAGAAAAGTCGCTGATTTTCGAGCGTTTTTACCGCTCTGAAAACAACCTGAGCGTGGCAGGTATAGGCCTCGGTCTGCCCATCGCCCGTACGCTTGCAGAGTGGCACGGAGGATCACTTGAGGTGATGAATGCCGAAGGTGGCGGAGCCGTATTTACCTTGACGCTGCCTGCTTAAGTTCAGCGGTGATTTGAAGCCGCCGTGGGGCGGCTTCGAGCGGTCCTAACAAACCCATCAATTCTGGATCAGACAGTTCTCTGAGAAGGTCTGATACGACAGTTTGCGGACTTGGCCTTTGGAGTCTTCATAGGTCATGACCGCAGTCCCAGGCTGGCAGATTTGGCTATCCTGAGGGTGCTTGATGGACAGGACACGGGCAATATCCAGCTTGTTGCCGTAGCGGTACGTATCGGCCTGAGAGTCATTGGCTTGTACCCAGCTGGAAAAGGCGAGCAGTGATAATGCAAGAGCGAATATGCGCATGAGAGTTACCTGTTTGCAGTGCAAGTTTTGAGCTCTGTTTGCGAGGTCTGAATAACCTTATTCGACGCCGCTTATGCGTTTGTTATCAGGAGCAGTACTAATCCTAGACTGCTATCTGAGGTCTGGGAAATCGCTAACGCTGATCGTTGTCATTGCCTATTTCGATAGCCTGTAGCCCCGCGGGGCTGTCACTTTGGCGGCTGGGCCAAGGCTAGTCCAGAACCTGTCTCTACAACCCAGTGAATAACCTGCTGGCTGAGCTCGTCAGCGGCCGTGCCAAATGCAGCGACGACTTGGCCGATCTGCGCGGTTGCGCTAGGCGTGCTCACTTTAAAGCGCCGACTGGCAACAATGCTTTGATCTCGGACATTCACCAGTTGTGCGTCCAACTGGATCTGCGTACTGACGATGCCATCCTCATACCGGCTGTTAAATCGCCGCAGGGTGCTGGTCAAGGCAAGGTCTGCATAGAGGTTTTGTTCGTCACTGCTCAACGCTTGAATGCGTCCGTCATCACGAAATGCATCCAGCAGGCGATTTCGCACTAACTCCGGTGCATGTTCACTCCAGCGTGCGCCCTGGTATGCATTGATGTGGGCAGCCTTGGGTACAACCAATATGCGTGTGCTATCTAGCATGCGCTCGCTGTTGGGTGTTTCTACCTTTAGTGCCCAATTGACGGTCGGGCTTTGTGCGGGCAGCTCTTTGGCTGGCAGGGGGTAAATATCCAACGGCTCACTTTCAGGCAGAATTGAGCAGCCGCCCAGCAAGGCCAATGTCAGCAGAAGACGAGTGGGCTTCATGGCTGGAACTCCTTAATGCTGTCATTGCGTAGCAGATAACCGGCTGGGTCTTCTTCAAGGCGGCGGGTAAAAGATTGCAGATTGTTTAGGGTTTTACGCAGTTCAGCGATTGTTGGGCCAAGCTCGCTCATACCTTGCATACCCCCATTGATGGCGTTGCGGTTGTCGTTAAGCAGCTGCTCTACCACGCTACTGCTGCGCTCCAGTGACGCCAGAGTGCGTTGGGCATTATCCATCGCATCTCGGCCCTGATTACTCAGCAGGGCGTTAGCATTTCGCATCAGCTCGGCGGCCTCACGGCTGGCGCTGCTCATCTGTTGCAGAGCCGTGCGCAGCTCTTCACGCTGGCCGGCGATGCTCGCGGTGGTTTGCTCAATGTTTTCCAGCGAGTGGGTGATGTGCTCGATGTTGGCGTCGGAGAACAGGTCATTGGCGCGATTGAGCAAGCTGGTGACATTGAGCACCAAGTCCTCACCGTTGGACATGAGTCGCGTCAACGGCGAAGGGTCAGCGACGATCTCCCCAGGATTGCCATCTTCACCTTTCAGTTTGGGGCTGTGCGGTGTACCGCCATGCAGTTGAATCAGTGCTGCACCGGTAATGCTGGTGATCGAAAGGCGCGCGCGGGTGTCACGGCGAATCGGGGTTGAGGCGGTCACACGGATGTGCGCGCGGACTTTGCGCGGATCATCCTTATCCAGGGACAGACTCAGCACATCGCCGACTTTGATGCCGCTGTATTGCACAACACTGCCGGGCGTCAGGCCTGTCACCGCTTCATTGAAGATCACCACATAGTCGTTCATCTCTTCATCGGAGCTGGAGTGGTTCAGCCACAGGGCAAAGGCCAGGGCTGCTGCCAATGCGATGAGGGTGAACAAACCGATCAGTACATGATGGGCACGGGGCTCCATTCAACTTCTCCTCGATATGTCACGGGCGGCTTGTCCGGCGGCGCGTCCGCGGGGGCCGTGAAAATAATCATGAATCCAGGCGTTGTCATACGCGGCGACCACATCCAGGCGGTCAGCCACCAGCACGTGTTTTTCTGCCAGCACCGCTACCCGGTCGCAGATGGTGTATAGCGTGTCCAGATCATGGGTGACCAGAAACACGCTTAAGCCCAGCGCATCGCGTAGGGTTAGAATCAACTGATCAAACGCTGCCGCGCTGATGGGGTCCAGCCCTGCGGTCGGTTCGTCCAGAAACAGGATGTCAGGCTCCAGTGCCAACGCGCGGGCCAACGCGGCGCGTTTGACCATTCCGCCAGACAGTTCTGTGGGGTATTTATCGCCCGCCTCCAGCGGCAGTCCGACCAAGGCCAGCTTCACCTGAGCCAGCCGTTCAGCGCTGGTGCGACTCAGACCTGCATGTTCAATCAGAGGTAAGGCGATATTTTCAGTCACCGTTAGTGAGGAGAACAGGGCTCCGCGCTGATACAGCACGCCAAAGCGTCTCTCTAATTCCGAGCGGCGTTCGGTTGGCAGTGCCAGCAACTCCTCACCGAATACATGGACCGTGCCCTCATTGGCTTGGCGCAAGCCCAGAATACTACGCAGAAGGACTGACTTACCCGTGCCTGAGCCGCCTACCACGCCGAGAATCTCACCCCGATACAGATCAAGGTTGAGGTTCTGGTGCACGGTCTGGCTGCCAAAGCGATTAACCAGATGACGGACTTCGATGATGGACTCTTTCGTCACCAGCCCATCTCCATCAGGAACAGTGCGGCAAGGGCATCCAACAGGATGACCACGAAAATTGACTGCACCACGCTGCTGGTGGTTCGCTCGCCCACCGACTGTGCGCTGCCGGTCACCTTGAAGCCCTCAAGGCAGCCAATCACCGCGATCAGAAAGGCGAACAGCGGAGCCTTGCCGAGGCCGACAAAGAAGTGTCGCAGCTCGATGTCCTCTTTGAGCATGCTCAGGTACAGCGTCGGGGAAATATCCAGGCTCAGTGCGCTGACCACCGCACCACCGAGCAGGCCGCTGAGCATGGCGATAAAAGTCAGAATCGGCAGGGCAATCAGCAGGGCGAACACACGTGGCAACACCAGCAATTCCATCGGATTGAGGCCGAGTGTACGAATGGCATCAATTTCCTCGTTGGCTTTCATTGAGCCGATTTGGGCGGTAAAGGCACTGGCTGTTCGGCCCGCCATGAGGATGGCAGTCAGCAGTACGCCAAACTCCCTTAGAAACGAGAAGGCAACCAGGTCTACTGTGTAAATACTGGCGCCAAAGTCCGCCAGCACGGTGGCACCGAGAAAAGCCACCACAGCCCCAACCAGAAACGTCAGCAGTGCCACGATCGGCACGGCATTGAGCCCACTCTGCTGGAGGTGGGCAACCAGTGAAGTCATGCGCCAGCGTTGGGGCTTCAGGATAATGGCGAGCATCGCGGCCAGCGTCATACCGATAAAGCCGGTCAGGGCAACGGCTTGCTGCCACAGATCCTCAACGCCGCGGCCGATCTGCCCGAGCAGCTCACGCCACAGCGGAACCGGTCTGGCAGGCGGGGTATCACACTTATCCGCCATGGCCGTACCCACTGCCATCAGCAAACCACGGCGCTCTTTGCTTAGGCCTGTTGAGGCCACTTCTGCTAAACGCTGACTGCCGAGTAACTCAACTAACAGCGCAGCCCCAGCAGTGTCTAGAGCACCCAACTGGCTCAGGTCAACGGCAATATTGGCGCTCACGTGCTGGCGCTGGCCGTGTACCAGCGGCTCTAAGGTCGCATAGTGAGCGAGCGTCCAGTCACCGCCAATCAGTAAGCTGGCGGTCTCATCTGTCGGTGACGGAACGGTGATGTAGGGAGTTGTCATGGGCGGACAGCTTACATCGCTCTTCTACTAAGCGCCCAGAGTCCCGCCTGGGATTTTAGTGAATATGCATTATTCGGTCGGTTGATTTGGCGGGTGCGGAATAAAGCAGATTGAGGTCGAGATCAGAACAGTCTGAGACCGCCTGCAGCCATAGGCTTGGGGACTACTGACCCATTATCTGGAGCGACCTGTGAAACCGATAACCGTCCTGCGTGACACTACCCCTGTTCCCGTACTTGATGCCTGCAAGTGGACTCGAATCGACGGCGAGCCTCACACCGTCAACCTGAATGCTTACACTTCCGAAGATGGCAGCAAGATCATGGGTACCTGGATCTGCACGCCCGGCAAGTGGCAGGTCGCTTACGAGAAGTGGGAGTACTGCCACTTTCAGGAGGGCTACTGCATCATCACGCCAGAAGGCCAGGAGCCCATTCACTTGCGGGCGGGCGATATTTTTATCGTCGAACCCGGCATGAAGGGCACCTGGGAAGTGGTGGAAACCGTACGCAAATACTTCGTATTTGCCTGATTCGGTCCAATGATCAGGGCTTGAAGTTACGAACGTCCTTCGCCCACTCATCCAGCACCGGCTTGATGTCTTTGAGAGACAGCTGAGTGCTACTGTTCTCCAGCTGCTGACCGTGACCTTTGCGTACAACGCGGGTCACCGGTTTGCGGCTAGCACCATCCAGAACTTCGACCTCAACGTAAACATCCGTTTCAAGATCACGGGTGCCTGCTGCGGTACTCGCGGCTGCGGCCACCAATGCGATAGGAATCACCTCATACACCTTCAACCCTTCCGGAGTGAGTTCCACCGCGCTAATGGCAGTGCGCAGAATCAGGCTGTTGGCATCCGGGTGATGGGCGATTGTCATTGAGCTAGACATTTCACGCTGGATCGCCTGCTGCAAATATACGGCTATCTCATCCAACGTTTGCTGGCTGACCTGATCATTGGGCTTCGGCGCCGGATAGAAAACCGGCTTTTCTACGTAAATCGAGTGATAGTTCTGCGGCTTAAAATCCGCCGCGACCCAGCGCATCACCGGTACACCACTGGCGGACTGAGCAGGCTTCAGTTGCGAGTAATCGCTGAGAAAACCGGAGTATTGGTCAGGAGTAGTTGTTTGGCTGGCGCAGCCGGTAAGAAACAGTGAAACCGATAAAACAATGGCTAAAGGCAGGCGCGTCATTTCGGTAGTCTCAGCAGTGGAGGATGCCTTAACTGTAGTTCAGCGCCCAAGCGTCACACACATACCTAGGTGTTAGTTCTGGTTCAAAGACAGGAATATTCTTATCTGCTGGCTGGGAGTCTGGTGGGTTATCGGTTTTTTCTTCTTTCTTAGCTAAGCGTGATCAGGCTGCTGTGCTTGGGTGATCGGCATCTGTGAACAATATGCTCGGGCGCTTGAAAGGCTATAGAAGCCCAACCTGCTCCAGTGCTAGCAGCAGATGAGCTACCAGATATCGAGCAGTCTAATAATTGACTGTATAAATTGTTGCAACTATGGCGCTTGCATCGTGCTTGTAAGAGTAGCTATTCCATTCTGGATGTTTGATATTCCTTAACTTGCCTGATTTATATTTTGCTAGGTTTAAATGCAATACTAAGAATGCTTTATTAAGCAGTGACTCCAGCATTTTGCGTGAAGACAATTATCAGATAAGTTATTGATTTTTAGGGTCTTATATATTCATAAAGATATGATTGTTTGCTTTCTTTAACTTTGAACCTTGGTGCTATTTCTGTTAATTAATCCTTGAAGCCTTGATAATGGCCATTCGGTCATGTTCTCATTCGGCCGCCACACGGAGACTGTGCGCCTAATCAAAGGACTGATAGTAATGAGAGTCGCTGTTTATTTATCGGCGCTAGGGCTGCTATTCGCGTTTTATTCGACTGTGTCTTTAGGGCAGACACCCGGTGAGATCGATCTCATTCGTGAGCGTCAGGACCGCCTTTTACAAGAGCAGCAAAAACGGCTAGAGGAACTACGGCAGTTGCCTGGGCCGTCGCCTCAGCAATCAGCAGACCCCACGCCTGATCAGTCTGATCGCTGCTTTACCATCCAGAGTATAGAACTGAGTGGGGCCACACTGCTCAGCGCAACAGACAAGGCCCGTCTCGTTGAAGACTACACAGGAAAATGTCTTGGCGCTGGTCAGTTGAACCAGCTGCTCAAAGACATCACCAATCATTATCTGAACCGAGGGTATGTGACTACCCGTGCATACTTGCCACAGCAAGATCTTGCTGGTGGAGTTTTGCACGTTACGGTTGTTGAGGGGCGGCTTGATGGATTGAACAGTTCTGAGCTGGCCTCTGACAAAGAGTTAGCCATGGGCTTCCCCGGCAAAACGGGCGATATGCTTAATCTTCGGGAGCTTGAGCAGTTGGTTGAGCAGATCAACCGGCTACCTTCGCGCCAAGTCCAACTCGATCTGGTTCCAGGTGAAGAAGTGGGAGCCAGCGTCGTTCAGTTACAGGGCCAGCGCAGCAAACCCTGGCGCGTTAATGTGTCCAGACACAATGATGGGCAATTGAGTACTGGCGAGCAGCAGTGGGGGCTTGGTCTGGACTGGGACAGCCCCTTAGGTATTGCCGATCAGTTGAGCCTTAGAGCTGGCGGGGATGCCGTCAGCGACAGCTATCGCAAATCTGATAATCAGAGCCTGTATTACAGCATTCCCTATGGCTGGTGGACGTTCGCCTACAGTTACAACCAGAGCTATTACCGAACCAAGACCCAAAGCAATGGGTTCTCGTTTGATCAGGATGGCGATAGCAGTACTCACGCCCTGCGCGCTGAGCGGGTTATGCACCGTGACAGTGTTAGTAAGACAGGGGTTAGCTTTGGTTTAAGCCATGTGCGCACCAACAACTTTATTCTCGGAAACCGTATTGGTACTTCCAGCCAGCGCCTTTCAGAGGCGCAATTGGGGATTAACCATGGTCGGCGTATCGGCAATGCCTATATCAATGCTGATATCGGTTGGCAGCGTGGTATCGGTGCTTTTGATGCCCAGAACGAAGGGCATCCAAGAGGCGGTGAACCCGTAGCTCGTTACAACAAGTACACACTGACGCTGAGTTACTTGCAGCCGTTTCAATTGTTGGGTGAGACCTTCTCTTTTGACAGTCTGCTCAATGGCCAGCGTAGCGAGGACGTGTTGTTCAGCCCGCAGCGTATCAGCCTGGGGGGGCTTAGTTCGATCCGGGGTTACAAGGATCAGTCGTTGACTGGCGATACGGGGGCTTATTGGCGTAATCAGATCCGTTGGCGCAGGCCTGTGAGCTGGGAGCTGTTGCAGCCTTTTGTGCAGGAATACGGTGTCGCGTTTGCTTATGACGTAGGTGTCATCAGTGGTGACAGCTATAACCCAGAGCAAAAAGGCAGGCTTTCCGGCAATGCAATCGAGCTAAGCGCCAGAGGCAAATACTTGGCAGTTTCGGCCACTTTTGCCCGCTCCTTGGAGCGGCCTGATGCGCTGGAGCGCCAGGAGCATCCTGTGTATTTCCGTGCGGACATTTTTTTCTGACTTTATAAAAATCAACAAAGATTCAATGGAGTTTCAACATGGATGTTAGAGCGCCATTTTTTCAGAACATAGCTTGTGTTCTGATCGGGGTTATTTTTCTCAATCCGTTGATGTCTGCAACAGCACAAGTTGTTGTAGATGCCAAAGCTGCGGGCAATACAACGCTGGGGCAGGCTGGCAATGGCGTACCCATCATCAATATTGCGGCGCCTAACGGCAGCGGCCTGTCTCATAACAGCTTTACGGACTACAACGTCGGTAAACAGGGGCTGATCCTGAACAACTCGACTGAACGGACTCAGTCGACTCAGCTTGGGGGCATTATCGTTGGTAACGGTGCCCTGAATGGGCGGGCAGCGGGCGTTATCCTCAATGAAGTGACAGGTCCGCGTGCGAGCCAGATGCTGGGCTATACCGAAGTTGCCGGTAAATCGGCTCATGTCATTGTGGCAAACCCGCACGGTATTACCTGTAACGGTTGTGGCTTTATCAACACCCCCAGAGCGACGCTGACTACGGGTAAACCAATTGTTGAAAACGGTAACCTGAGTCGCTATCAGGTTGATGGTGGGCAGGTTGTGGTTGAAGGCGCAGGGATTGATGCCAGTAACCTCGACAGTTTTGAGCTGATTGCCCGTAGCGCAACGATCAACGCGCAAATCAACGCCAACAAGCTTGCAATAATTGCCGGGGCAAACGACGTAGATGCCAAGACCCTGGCGGCGACGCCGCGTGCTGCCAATCCGGCAGATGCTCCGCAGTTGGCCATCGACTCAAGTGCCTTGGGCGGTATGTATGCCGGAGCAATTCGCTTGGTCGGCACCGAGAAGGGAGTCGGGGTAAAACTGGCCGGCAATATGGCAGCCAGTGCAGGTGATATTCAGATTGATGCAGGTGGCAAGCTCAGCTTGGCTCAGGCATCGACGCAGAGCAATTTGCTTGCCTCGGCCCAGTCCGTTGAACTGACGGGCAATACCTATGCCGCAGGCCGGGTCCAAATCAAGAGTGAGAAGGGCCTGGATAACCAAAAGAGCCTCGCCGCTCGTAATCAGATCAATTTACAAGCAACTCAGATCAGCAATGCTGGAATCATCGAAGCTGGAGTTGAGAGCAATCTGAGCCGTAACGCTCAGGGAGATGTGACGCTCGCAGGTCAGACTATTCGCAACGGTGGCAGTGTCATAGCCAGCCGGGATCTGCAAATCAATGCCGGTGGCCAGCTAAATAATCAAGCAGGTGGCCTCAAAGGAACAGAAACAAGAATCAATGCAGGCCAGTTGAACAATCGAAACGGGCTTATTCAGGCTGAGCGTGAATTGGCTGTTGAAGCCAAACAGGCCATTGATAATCAGAAGGGGGCGCTATCGGGTGCTGACATCAAAGTCAGCACTGCGCAGTTGGATAATCGCGCGGCCAAAGTCACCGCCAGAAATGAACTCAAACTTTCAGCAGATCAGAGTCTTGATAATCAGGGGGGGAGCTTAAAAGGTGCTTCCGCCCGGATTAGCGCGGGAGCGATCAATAACCGCTCAGGGGAAATTGTTTCTGAGCAGCATTTTCAGCTGACCAGTGCCAGTCTGGACAACAGTCAGAAGGGTGTGCTTTCGAGTAAGCAGAATCTGACCCTTAACGTATTGGGGGCGATCAACAATAGCCAATCAGGCAGTTTGGTCAGTCAGGGGAGCCAGCACATTGATGCCGGGAGCATAAACAACAGCCGTGATGGCCTGATCTCGAGCCAGGCAGAGTTAACCCTCCAGGCAGGACAGATTGATAACCGAGCCGGAGGCATTAGTGCTGGTAAGAACCTGACTATTACAAGCACCGCGCTGGATAACAGTGACAAAGGCAGGGTTAACAGTAAGGGCAATACCCAGCTTGCTCTTGAAACGCTGAGCAACACCTCAGCAGGCAGCATCGTCAGTGATGGCACGCTCAAGTTGAAGGCCGGTGACGTCAATAACACCAAGGGGCAAATCGCAGCACAGGGAGATTTGACGGCAGAGGTTGCGGGTGGGGTTATCCAGCAAGGCGGTAAGTTGCTCAGCGAAGGGGCATTGCTGCTCAAGGCTGATCAGATTGACAGTCGGGGCGCAGAGATAGTCGCGAACCAGGGAATTCAAGTCCAGGCGCGTGCTATTGATAACCGGGGCGGGGTGCTTTCGAGCCAAGGTGCCGTACAGCTTAAACTTGCAGAACAGCTGGATAACCAAGGTGGCAAGGTTATTGGGGATTCTGGCCTGAGCTTGACTGTAGCGCGCTTGTTGAATCAGGCCAAAGGGGTCTTAGCAGGGCGTGATGGACTAACGCTAGTAGCTGACAGCCTTAACAACAGCCAGGGCGGCCTCATCAACAGTAAGAGCCGCATCGACGTTACCCTGAGCGGAGATCTGGACAATCAGCAAGAAGGATCCCTGGTTAGTTCAGGAGCAATCACTGTAAAAACAGCTCGCCTCGGCAATCAGGCGGGCGTGATCTCCAGTGCCGGTACACTGACACTTCAGTCCCTAGGGGCTGTGAATAATCAGAGTGGCGCCCTCAAAGGCGGCAAAGTCCAGGTTGATGCAACTGATATCGACAACCGTGACGGAGAGATTTTGTCTGACAGCCAGTTGCATTTGACAGGCAACGGGCTGGACAACCATGACGATGGACTGCTCCTGAGTCAGGCGGAACTGAGCCTGCAGTTCGACAAGATAGATAACCGAACCGGTGCAATCGGTGCTGGTGCTACGCTGGATATTGCTGCCGCAACGTTTGATAACAGTGACGAAGGGCAGGTGAGTGGCAAAGGTAATGCCCAGCTTACTCTGGGGGCTCTGCGCAATACGGCCTCAGGCAGTATAGTCAGCGATGGAAAACTCACCCTCAAGGCTGATGCTGTCAACAATTCGCAGGGGCAGATAGCTGCTCAGGGCGATCTAACCGCAGAGATTGCCAAGGGGCTGACCCAACAGGGCGGCAAGCTGCTTAGCCAGGGGGGCTTGCAGCTTAAGGCTGATCATATTGATAACCAGAATGCACAGATAGCTGCCAATAAGAGCATTCAAACTCAGTCGCGCTCATTTGATAACCGCGGCGGTGAGCTTTCCAGTAAGGGAGCTGTTCTGCTCAACGCGAGTGAGCTGCTGAATAACCAGAGCGGCCAAATCATTGGTGATAATGGCCTGACTCTGACCGTGGCGCGTCTGCTGAATCAGGCCAAAGGGGTTTTAGCAGGGCGAGATGGCGTCACGCTTGTAGCTGACAGTCTCAACAACAGTGACGGCGGCCTCCTCAACAGTAAGCAACGCATCGACATTTCCCTGACCGGTGAGCTGGACAACCAGCGACAAGGACTGCTGAGCGCGGGCAGTATCAGTGTTAAAACGGCACGGCTGGAGAACCAGGCCGGAGTGCTCTCCAGTGTGGGTGAGTTGGTCCTTCAGACTCAGGGGGCTGTGAACAACCAAAGCGGTACGCTGCAAGGCCTGAAAACCCAGGTTATTGCGGGTGGTATTGATAACCGCAGCGGCGAGATTTTGGCTGATGGGCACTTGCAGGTAGACAGCGGCAGTCTGGACAACAGTCAGGACGGTCTTCTCCTCAGTAAGGGGACACTGACAGCAAATATCACCGGTCATCTCAACAACAGTCAGTCAGGCAGCATAGCCAGCCAGGGAAGCCAGCGCCTCGATACCGCAAGCCTGGATAACAGCGCAGACGGTTTGCTGTCGAGCCAGTCAGAGCTAAATCTGAACGCTGGTCAAATTGATAACCGGAGCGGGGCAGTCAGCGCAGTTACAGTCCTGAACATTGCCAGCACGACATTGGATAACGCTGACAAGGGGAAAATAGTCAGCAAAGGTGAGGCACTCATTAGCCTCAAAACGCTGAGCAATACTGCCGCAGGCAGCATTGTTGCCGATGGCAAGCTTGCCCTTAAGGCCGATGAGGTCAACAACTCGCAGGGGCAGATAGCGGCCCAAGGGGATTTGACTGCAGAGGTCGAAAAATCTCTGATCCAGCAGGGAGGTAGTCTTCTTAGCCAAGGTGCATTGCTGCTCAAGGCGGATTTGGTTGATAACCAGAACGCAGAAATCTCCGCGAATCAGGGCATTCAAGTCAGTTCACGCTTGTTTGATAACCGCGGTGGGGAGTTATCGAGTAAAGGTACTGTACGTCTCAGCGCCGCTGAGCAGCTGAATAACCAGGGCGGTTCAGTTATTGGTGACAGTGGGCTAACCCTGACCGTCGCTCGGTTGTTGAATCAAACCAAGGGTGTCCTGGCGGGGCGTGATGGCTTGAGCCTTAAGGGTGACTCGCTGGTTAATACAGATGGCGGCCTTCTCAGCAGTGCAAAGCAAATTGATGTTGTACTTAGCGGCGGCCTGGAAAACCAGCGAAACGGTTTGCTAACCAGCGAAGGTGGGATAACCGTTGACGCAGCAAGTATTAACAACCAAACCGGCAGTTTTTCCGGTGCAGGCAATTTAACGCTGAACAGCCAAGGCGCGCTGAATAACCAAAGCGGCAAGCTGTTAGCGGATGGGCAGCTCAACCTGCAAGGCAGCCAACTCGACAACAGTCACTCAGGCCTTATCAGTGCTAAAGGCGTGGTCACGGTCAATACCGGAGAGCTCAATAACAGCCAGCAGGGCAGCGTTACCAGTAACGCAGATATCACACTGAAGGCAGGTAATGCAGATAACAGCCAAAAAGGCCGTATTGCTGCAAAGGGTGCAATCGACGCCAACTTCACCTCCTTGAGCCAGCAGGCAGAAGGGATGCTGACTAGTGAAACCAGCATCACTCTGGACCTGAATAATGGTGTGCTGACCAATCGCGAGCGGGGGCTGATAGCAACGCCTGGAACGTTACTTTTGCGTCAGATCGCATCGGTGGATAACAGCCTGGGCGGGGAGTTATCCAGTCAAAAAGCCTTCACACTCCAGACGAGTGAACTGAGTAATCAGGGCGGACGGCTGATCAGTGGCGAAACACTGTTGGTACGTATTGCCAGAGTTCTGGATAACAGTCTTAAAGGCGTGCTCTCTGCTGGCGCTGATTTGACTGTAGTGGCCGACAGCCTGAATAACAGTGATGGCGGTACCTTAGTAAGCCGAGGCGACACCAACCTTGAGTTGAAGGGAATCTTTAACAATCAGAATCAGGGGAATGTCGTTGCGGGAACTGAGCTTAAGGCATCCAGCGGCACATTGCAGAACAATAACCAGGGCCTCATCTCAGCCAAAGCTGATCTCGAAATAAATACAGGCACGCTGGACAACCGTTCAGGCGGCCAACTGATCAGCCAGGCAGGCATGAACATCACCAGTGCGGATCTTGATAACCGCTCAGGTGCCCTCAGCAGCAAGCAAAATTTGACTGTTTCTGCGGATAACCTGAATAACAGCGCTCTTGTGAATGGCCAACCTGCAGGACTGATCACAAGCGAGGGCGCTCTCACCATCACCGCCAAGCAGTTGAATTCCAGTGACGGTGGTGAGCTTTCCAGTAAAGGGGATCTGCAGTTACTGGTTGAACAGCTCATACAGCGGCAGGGACGCTTGATCACAGAGAAGGGTTTAAGCCTTGATCTGCAAGGTGGGGATCTGGATAACAGCGCCGGGCTTATCAGTGTACGCGGCCCGCTCAGTATCGAAAATCTGCGAGTACTGAATAACAGTAAAAAAGGCGAGATATCCAGTCAGCAGAGCTTCAGTCTGCTGGCCAAATCTATCGACAACAGCCAACAGGGACGGATCATCAGTTCTGAGCACTTACAACTGAATGTGGATGATCTGGACAACAGTGGCCAGGGCCTTCTTTCAGGTTGGCAAGGGTTGTCTGTTAAAGGTACAAGCCTCAACAACAGTGCATCCGGTACGCTTTCAAGTAAAGAAGGTGCTCTCGACATTAAGCTGGCAGGTGCCCTCGATAATAGTAATCAGGGCGCGATGGTGAGTCTGGGCAAACAGACACTTGCAGCCGCCAGTCTTAATAACGCCAATGGGATTGTCTCAACTGAGGGTGATATTGACCTCAACATAGTAGGCAAACTCAACAACACCCAGAATGGCCTGATATCTGCGAAAAAGACTCTGGAGCTGAATCAGAAGACGGCTCAGATTGAAAACCAGAATGGTCAAATCAATGCCCAGCGTATCCAGCTGCAAGCTCAGAGCTTGAACAACAGCGCTGGATTGCTCAGTAGCCAGAGCACACTAGACCTCAACCTGCAGGGTAGCCTGACTAACATCCAGAATGGACAACTGGCCAGTGCCGGAAACCTGCTGCTGGTCGCCAATAATGTGGATAACAGCGCGGGGCAACTGATCAGTAAAGGCTTGCTCACGCTTACGGCCAATAGCCTGAATAACAGCCAGAAAGGCACTCTGGCAAGCCAAGGGAATCTGCTGCTACGTCTGAACAAAGGCACCTTGCAGAACCAGCGCGATGGTTTGATCTACAGCAAGGCAGGCAGCCTCGATGTACAAGCCGGTAGCCTTAATAACCAAGCCGGTACGTTACTGAGCCAGGGCGATAGTCTTGTGCGCCTTACTGGAGCTATTAATAACCAAGGTGGTCGGGTGGAAAGCCAGACCGGCAAGCTCGACCTTGAAAGCACATCATTTGATAACAGCAACGCTGGTGTACTGAGCAGCAGTAAAGGGTTACTCAAGCTGGTAACCGGCCTGTTCAATAACAATGCAGGTACCGCGCAGGCAAAATCGCTTGAGGTTCAGGCAACTGGCGGCGTGCGTAACCACAAGGGTTTTATCTCTGCGCTTGCGGGAGAAGCACGGGTCAATACGACTGATTTCGATAACCAAGGTGGGGGGCTCTACGCTAGTGGTTTGCTGTCTGTCGCAGGTCAACAGTTCCTCAACCAAGGTGCAGCCTTGGGACAAGGCGGTAAGGTCGGGGCCGGTCGTATCGACTTTGGCCTGTCAGGCATACTCAACAACCAGTTTGGTCAGTTGGAAAGTGAAAGCGATCTGCAGCTGCGCGCCAGCCAGATCAATAACGTGGTCGGTAACCTGAGAGCATTGGGAACGGCCGGGAAAACCCGCCTTATCGCAAGTGGTGGATTGAATAACGCCTACGGCGTTGTAGAAACCGCCAACCAAGACCTGGATCTGCAAATCGGCAGCTTCAATAATGCGGGCGGTCGTGTGCTTCACACCGGGACCGGCACATTTGGCTTGGGTTCTGCTCTCGTAACTCAGGCTGGTGGCAACCTTACCAGCAACGGTCTGCTCAATATCCGTGCAGCAAGTTGGCAAAACAGCAGTGTGCTTCAGGCCGGTAAGCTGGTGCTGGACATTGGAGAGTTTAGCCAGACTGGCAGCGGGCAATTGTTGGCCCGTGAGTCGATCACTGGAACAGGCAATAACTGGTCGAACGACGGACTGCTTGCCAGTGATGGCAGCATCAGCATTAATCTTTCGGGCAAGTACAGCAGTGCGGGTAGGCTCACAAGTCTGGGCAGCCTGACCTTGAACGCTAATGTGGTGGATATCGCCAATACCGCCAGTATTAGCGGTGCAGGTCAGACCACTGTAGGGGGGCGGAGCCTGCTTACCAACGATGGCAAGCTGACCTCAGCCGGGGACATGCTGGTAAATGCCGGAACCCTGAACAACTACGGCACGCTAGGGGCCGCCCAACAACTGAGGATCAATGCCCCAAACCTGCGTAACCAGAATGGCCTGATCTTCAGCGGCACCAATATGGTGCTCGACGTTGACCGACTTACTAACTTCTATGCAGATATCTACAGCCTCGGCGATCTGCGTATCGGTCGTGAAGGTGCGATCGATGGGCAGGCTTCTGTTGAGAACATTTCTGCGACGCTGGAAAGCTCCGGTGATCTTTCGATTCGTACCTGGGCCTTGACCAATCGTAGTGAGAAGTTTGCAGCTGAGCGTAAGCCTGCCTCTGGTGTCATCACCATGCGCTGCTATGACTGCGGTGGAGATAACTACAATGTCGATTTCACACTGAAAGAGACTTACAAGAATACAATCACTGAAGACTCACCCTCTGCCTTTATCTCCGCTGGCAGGGACTTTATCTTCGAGGGGGGGGGACTTACCAACCAGAGAAGTAGCATCACAGCGGCGCGTAACATTACCGCCAATGCGTTCCAATTCGTTAACCAAGGGGCTGTCGCTGGTGATGTGGAGCGGGTTCGCGTCTACAACTGGCAGGTAACAGATGGAACGGTCGAGCGTTTTATGGGCGGTGACATGGCCCAATACAACCAGGCCAATGACCCTAAGTCTTCCAAATACAATCCGGATGCACTCGCGCCTGCACCCTGGAAGTTAGCCAGCTACGGTCGGCTAGTCAGCGATGTAGAACGTGTCACTCCAGGAAGCGAAGGCCACTACGCTGTTGTCCAAGCCGGCGGTAACGTCACCATCAACGCCACCCAAAGCCTTGAAAACAGCGTCATTAATGAGAGTGCAAACTACAAAGGCGGAGCTAGCCGTGTAGGCAATACAAACACGTCCGGAACCGGCAAGACTTTTGTCGTCAAACTCAACCCTCAATTACCGCCAGATCTCGCTCAAAAACAGGTCAACCCGCTGGCATTACCGGGGTTTGCTTTACCGCAAGGTGAAAATGGTTTGTTCCGTTTGAGTGGCCAGGGAGCATCGTCGCTCAACGGACGATCGTCCATTGCGGCCGTTGAGCGCGGAACTGTGAGCGGAGCTACTGTCGGCATCAATACCAGCCACGAACTGTCAAAATTTAAAGTGGAGTCCGGCTCTGCAGTTACGGTTGCGGCAGGACCAGATACTGGAGCAAACGTCAGGCCAAAAGGCGATTACACCTTACCGCAAGATGGACCACTTTCTGCTTCGACTGTTGCTGTAGGGCGTGGCGCAGATATCGGCGCGAACGCAGGTGGCAATCTATTACCGCAAAACCCGACCCTTTCAGGTTCTGCCTGGCAAATTGTCCCAGAGAACGGCAGACAGCATCCGATTAATCAAGACAAGGGCCAGCTAAATGTCCCGGTATTAGTGAGTGCGAAAAACTTCCTCAGTACTGCTATGCCAGCCCATAGCAGCAAATACCTGATCGAAACCAATCCGGAGCTGACCAACCTCAAACAGTTCCTCAGCTCCGATTACCTGTTGGGGGGGCTTGGTAATAACCCCGATGTGGCCCAGAAGCGCCTGGGCGATGGCCTGTATGAGCAGCGCCTGATCCGTGAAGCCATCGTTTCCCGTACCGGGCAACGCTTCCTTGCAGGGGCAGACTCTGACGAAGCCACCTTCCGCTACTTGATGAACAACGCAATCGCCAGCAAAGAAAAGCTGAACCTCTCTGTTGGCGTTAGCCTCAGTGCGGAACAGATAGCTGCACTGACCCACGACATCGTCTGGCTTGAAGAACAAGAGGTTAATGGCGAAAAAGTCCTGGTGCCGGTGCTTTACCTGGCACAGGCAGAGGGACGTCTGGCTCCAAACGGTGCGTTGATTCAGGGGCGCGACCTCAACCTGATCAGCGGAGGTGAGCTGAAGAACAGCGGTACCCTGCGTGCGTCCAACAACCTCAACGCTGTCGGCAATAACATCAGTAACAGCGGCCTGATCGAAGCAGACAACCGCCTAAGCCTGCTCGCCAGTGACACGATCCGCAACAGCCAAGGTGGCGTGATTGCAGGACGTGACGTAAGCCTCACCGCACTGACCGGCGACATCATCAACGAACGCACTGTCTCCCGTTATGAGACCACTACTGGCAACCGCCAGAACGTGCAAGACATTGCCGACAGTGCCGCGCGTATTGAGGCAGCTGAGCGCCTGACGCTTGTGGCCGGGCGGGATGTCGGCAACGTTGGCAGCGTGCTTAGCAGCGGCAGTGACATGCGCATAACGGCAGGACGTGACGTTGCCATCACCTCGGCGGAAACCACTGAGCAGCAGAGCATTGGCAAAAACAATCGTGAGGAGCGTATCCGGCAGATCGGTTCAGAGCTTCAGTCCGGGCGCGACATCGTCATCGGAGCCGGGCGAGATATCGCCGTTGTGGCCAGCGATATAACCGCCACAAGGGATATCGACTTTGATGCCGGACGCAACACGCTGTTGACCTCTGCTGCTAACGAAGAGCACTCCTATTCGAAACGCAAAAAAGTCACCCGTCAGAACGACAGTGTCGAACAGCAATCGACAGAAATCACAGCAGGTGGCAGCGTAAATATCCGCACGGATGAGAACCTGATCCTGCAAGCCAGCGATATCAAGGCAGGCGAAGATGCCTACCTTGTAGCCGGTGAGAGTCTGGCGCTGCTCAGTGCGGAAGATTATGAGTACTCGCTGTACCAGAAAAAGAAAAAGGGCTCATGGGGTCGCAAGAGCTTCCGCCGTGATGAAGTGACCAAAGTCACCAACGTAGGCAGTGAAATCACCACGGGTGGAAACCTGAACCTGGTCAGTGGCGGTGACCAGCTCTACCAGGCTGCCAAGCTGGATAGTGGTGAGGACATCAACATCACCAGCGGCGGTGCAGTGACCTTTGAGGGGGTTAAGGACCAAAGCCAGGAAAGCCACAACAAAAGCAAAAACAGTTGGGCATGGAGCAGCATGAAAGACAAGGGCAGGGTTGATGAAACCTTGCGCCAGAGCCAGCTCACTGCCCAAGGTGAAGTGCTGATTAACGCGGTCGGCGGACTGAAAATCGACGTTAAGCAGATCAACCAGCAAACCGTAAGCCAAAGCATTGATGCAATGGTGAAGGCTGATCCTAGTCTTGCTTGGTTGAAAGAGGCCGAAGCCCGTGGCGATGTGGACTGGCGGCAAGTACGCGAGCTGCATGACAGCTGGAGCAAGAGCCACTCAGGGCTAGGTGGCCCGGCGATGATTGTGATCGCGATTATTGTCACTTACCTGACCTGGGGGGCAGGATCAAGCATGGTGGGAGCTGCGCAAGGTAGTTGGCAGGCTGCCGCTGCAAATACCGTTGCAAGCTCCGTCGCCTCGAATGCCGCTACTAGCACGATTAACAACCGCGGCAATTTGGGGGCTGTAGTTAAAGATGTTACATCCACTGAAGCTGTTCGTGGTTACTTGGTAAGTGGAGCAACCGCTGGACTCACCACCGGACTATTTGATGGCATGCTCCAGACGAAGACCAATCCCTTAACCGGCGAGGTCAAGGTTGATCTTTCTAGTGTTGAGGGTATTGGACGCTTTGCGGGCAATCAGCTATTGCAAAACGGAACATCAACTGTCCTTGATCGTGCTCTCGGGGGAGATAGCACAGTAAGCAATGTTTTACGTGCAAGTCTTGCAAGTACTTTTGCCGCTGCTGGTTTCAACTGGGCTGGTGATATATCAGCCCCCAACAGGTGGGACCTTAAAAACGGAAGCCCTGCCAAGATAGGTTTACATGCAATTGTTGGTGGTCTTGCTGCTGAAGCTGCAGGTGGTGACTTCAAGACAGGCGCGTTAGCCGCTGGGGCTAACGAGGCGCTGGTTGACAGCCTTTCTGACTGGTATGGAAAAATGGATCCGGAGCAGAAGAAAAGTCTGCTCGTGATGAATTCGCAAGTACTTGGGGTGCTTACGGCAACCGCACAGGGCGGTGATGAGAAGGATATGCAGGTTGGATCTTGGGTTGCTAAGAATTCAACGCAATATAACTACCTAGAACATCCGGACGTTAAATCCCTCGACCAAGACATGGCCTCGTGCACTGGGGTGGATGCTGGGAAATGTCAGGAACAAAAGTGGATCAGTGGCGGTTATGACGCTGAAAGCCAGGAACTGTTCGACGTCGCTATGACGACCAGCGGGTCCATGATGGCGAAGTATCGCAGAGACCAGGTTGCCGGCAGCCTTGACGCGTTGATGGCCATGCAATGCTCGACCTCAACCTGCGAGGGCTACAAAGCCACGCTGGTCGAGCGAGCGTTGACCAGCTATGTGCACCTGAGCGATGTGATCGGGGAATGGGCTCCGAGCATGGACCGGTTCTCCTTGATTGCGGGCGGAGCTGTTGGTGGGAAATCCCAGTCGTATGTGAGGCCGGCAGGAACACCTACTCCCGCGGGTATTAGTCAGTTTGAGAAGGCGGTAGAGTATTGGAAAGGCGTGGGGGCAAAAGGCCGCTCGTTGGCAGGGAAAACCATTGATGATTTGTCTAGTGCGGGAAAAGTGTTGGACCCCGCGGATAAATCAGGGCAGCTTTCACTAGCTGGCCGAGCGCTCCAGAAGCATGGCAGCCGAGAAGGTAGCGCATTCCCTAGCGTTAAAGGGAGTCCTTCCGAAATCAATGCTCAAGGTCAAAAAATAGCTGATGATATTTTGAGTAATCCCGCGTCGACCATAACCTACAAAGACACCGGGAGGTTTGGGAAAGTTATGGATGTAGTTGCTCCCGACGGAAGGGGGCTTCGCTACGATGCTAGTGGGAAATTTATTGGTCTGTTGGAGCCGCCGAAGCCATGACACATCTAACCTCTTTGATGAGTAGCCCTCCAGATCGAGAAAATTTGGTTTTCGAAATCTGGTTGGGAACTGATCAACTAGCTGAAGTATCCCACGAACCAGGAAGACCAGTTGAAATCGAAATATACCCGCCTGCTGAAGGCGGGAAGTGGAGTTTTGAGCTTGAAGAATTTATGTCTATGTTGAGTCAGGCAGTTAAAAATTTACAACAGCTATAATTAAGTTGGTCCAAAAGCAACTGGCGAAGTTGTGCCGCCCACGCCTGTTGCGTCTTCAGGTACGACGAGGACAGGTGTTGTTCGTACAAATGCTACTGACTGGCGAATATTGCGTGATAATTGGGACGATCTTGGGTATGGCCAAATATTTAAGAGAAATGGGACAGATTTATTTTCCAGAAAAATATGAAGGATAAATTATTCATAGCCCGTCTAAGCTGAAGGCCTCAAGTGAGGAGGTGGTTATGCCAAGGATGGGGCGTATCGTTTTGCCAAACTATCCACATCATGTGGTTCAGCGAGGGCACAACAGGCAAGTGGTGTTTGCTGATGAGGAGGATTATCAGCGGTACATTACTGACCTGCGAGAGTTGAAGGATGTCTTCGCGAGAAAAGGGGACAGATTTATTTTTCTGGCGGTGAAAGCGTGAATAAATAAATCTGTCCCCTTTTTCGCATCATTATTATCTGGTTATTTGAAAGGGGACTTTCCAGAGGCTGTTACTGCTGAGGCGTTAAGTGATGGTTTTGGGCGTTTTATAAAGCGTTTAGGCCTTCCTGAAAATGTCGCTTCAAAAGTGTCTAATGCTGTTGGTGCTGCCGGAACTTGGGATGTTTTAGTGGGCGCTTCGAAAGAGTTTTATAAAGGTGAGTGATTTTAATTTATTTATGTATAAGAGTAGGTTCTTGGTTGGGTTTGTTTTGTTGCTAGGTATAGTGCTAAATTGCGTTTTAAGATTGGGAGGAGGGGGGTATGAGCTTGTTAGTGCTACATTTGGGCAGGTGTGGTTCGGTCAAGCAGTATTTTCTTATGTAAGGGGGGGGCGAGTATCAATTGGCCCTAGTGGGTTTGAAAAGGATGATGATCCTGTTTGTCGTGCTGTTTTGGCTGGTTTTTCGCTAATTGTGTACATATTGTGTTTTTTCTTATCCTTCAAGGTTTAAGAAAAGGGGGCAGATTTGAATGGCACTTACTTAACATGCTTAGGGTGTCCATGCTTCCTGACATCCGCCCTTGCTGACCGACGAGGTTTGGTCAGTAATGGGTACGCTTGAGGCCTTCGCTTTATTGCTCGCGGTTCGATACGTCCTGAGAAAAGGAGAAAAGGGACAGATTGAACTACCTCCGATATTTCGGACACGCTATGAATTCAATCCCTCCCGCAGCTTCTAACTACTCCTCCCTCGTCTAAAAACCAACGCCTTCAACGCACTATCCGGATTGCTATCCGGGAACTCCGGTGGGTTCTCCAAGCGCTCGATAAACTTGAGTTGTGGGGCCTGTTCGTTCATTGCGTTGATCAGATATTCCGGGCCGATTTCCGGGTCGTTGCTGCAGGCCAGGACAGTTCCGTTTTCACTGAGCAATTCGGGCAGGCGGCGCAGGACTTTGGGGTAGTCCTTGCTGAGGACAAAGCTGCCGCGCTGGAAGGAGGGCGGGTCGATGATGATCAGGTCGTACGGGCCGGATTTGCGCAGTTTGCCCCAAGAGTTAAACAGGTCGTGGCCGAGGAATGACACCTTGCTCAGGTCGTGATGGTTCAGTCGGTGATTATCACGGCCACGGGCCAGCGCTGCTTTGGCCATGTCCAGATTGATCACCTGCTGAGCTCCGCCTGCAAGGGCTGCTACGGAGAAGCCGCAGGTGTAAGCAAACAGGTTGAGCACCCGTTTACCGGCAGACTGCTGTTGCACCCATTGGCGGCCCAGGCGCATGTCCAGAAACAAGCCGCTGTTCTGCTTTTTGCCCAGATCAAGGCGGTAGCTCAAGCCGTGTTCGCAGATGTCCCAGTGGTCCTGCGGCTCGCCCAGCAACCACTCGCTTGGGCTCTCCGGCAGGTAGCGCAGTTGCACAAGCAGGCTGTGCCCTTGGCTGGTTTGCCAGGCCTCACTGTTGCTCAAGTCAAGCAGCATGGCGCGTAGTGCGTCCAGTACCTCATCACTCACAGGTTTGAACAGCGTTACCAGCAGCACGCCTTGTAACCAGTCCACTGTGATCTGTTCCAGCCCTGGCCAGCAGCGCCCCCGGCCGTGAAAGAGGCGGCGGGTTTCGGTTGGGGCAGGGGTGAGAGCGTTTAGTAGGTGCTCTTGCAGGGTCTTGAGGTTAGCTGGTGTCATAGCGGTGCATCGGCGGTGTGGGCGTCTATGGTAGCAGGTGCTTGCATGCTGCATGGGGCGTGCAGATCGTCAGCTGATGGGAGCCAAGGCCTGTCCTTGAGGCTTTGGCTTGAAACTTATGGCAATCATGACCCTCTCAGCTGCTGAGATTTTTGATGATTTGGTCAGCTCGGCGGCCTGTGTTTTTTTTTACAGCACGCTAGAATGCGCGCCGTTGAGCATGGAGCAGTTTGCCTGCCACTGTTTGACCACCAAGATTTTTTCCGGCGACGTTAGAAAGCTGACGCAGCTGGGCTATAACTATTTTGCTTTTCGCAAGTCATGAGGTTGGAACATGAGCGACGAAGATCTGGAACACGACGAGTTAGACGGCGCTGACGAAGACGAAGGCGAAGAACTGGCCGCGGCTGATGATGTTGATGGTGCTGATGACATCGAGGGTGATGACGAGATCGCACCGGCGGCCAAAAGCAAGAAGGCCAAGGCTGTTGTCGATGTAGACGAGTTGCCGAGCATCGAGGCCAAGCAGAAGGATCGTGATGCGCTGGCGCGCGCGATGGAGGAGTTTCTGGCCCGTGGCGGTAAGGTTCAGGAGGTTGAGCCGAACGTCGTGGCTGATCCGCCCAAGAAGCCAGACAGCAAATACGGCAGCCGCCCTATCTAAGCTGGCTTAAAGAAAACCCGTATACCTTATGGTTACGGGTTTTTTTCTATGGGGTGCGGTTTAGCTCCAGCGCTTGAGCAGCTCTGGGAGTTGCGAGAGGCTGCGGATTTCGGCGTCAGGCTGATAGTCGGCTTCCCAGGTTTTGCCCTGTGGGTTGAACCAGATGGCACGTAGTCCGGCGCCCTGAGCACCGGCGATGTCGTCGGTTGGGTGGTCGCCGATATGCACGGCCAGCTCGGCGCTGCTGCCTGCGCGCTTAAGGGCCTCTTGGAAGGGAATAGGATCGGGTTTGCCGATGCCCAGCTCTTCAGCGTTTAAGGCAAATTGAAAATAGTCTGCGATGCCGATGCGGTGTACATCCGCATTGCCATTGGTGATAACCCCCAGTTGAAAGTCCTGTGCCAGGCTGTGCAGCGTGGGCCGTGCATCGCTGTACAACTCGACCCGGTTGCGGGCCTCCAAGAACGTTTCAAAGGCCTCTTCGGCCAAGGTTTGCGCTTGTGAGGCTGCGTAGCCAGCGCTGTGCAGGGCGTGGGCTAAGGCGCGGCGGCGCAGTTCACTGATGCGGTGCTTGAGGCCGGGGTCTTCGGCTAATAGGGCGCTGCGAATCTTCCAGTAGTCTTCGAATGGCAACGCACCCAGCCGAGGTGCATAGGTGGCCAGCCAGTCACGCAAGACGATTTCGGCCGCCTCAATGGCGGGGGCAACATCCCACAGCGTGTCGTCCAGATCGAAGGTGATCAGTTGAATACTCATTCGCTGCTGTCCTTGCGTTTAGCCCTTGGGTGAGCTTGATCGTAAACCGCTGCCAGGTGTTGGAAGTCCAAGTGGGTATAAACCTGAGTCGTGGCAATGTCGGCATGGCCAAGGAGTTCTTGCACGGCACGTAGGTCTTGGGACGACTCCAGCATATGGCTGGCGAAACTGTGTCGCAGCATGTGAGGGTGCACGTGTTGCCCCAGTTCGCGCACTCCAGCCTGACGTACCCGTAACTGTACGGCGCGAGGGCCAATGCGTCGGCCCTGTTGGCTGATAAATACAGCACCGTCAGCAGGTCGGGCCATGGCTCGCAGAGGCAGCCAGTTCTCCAAGGCTTTACGGGCTTTGCTGCCCACCGGCAGTTCTCGGGTTTTGTTGCCTTTACCGAGCACGCGCACCAGACCTGAGGGCAGGTCCAAATCGTCGAGGTTGAGGTTAACCAGCTCCGACAGGCGCAGGCCGGAGGAGTAGAACAGTTCCAGCATGGCCTGATCACGCAGGGCGATGAAGTCGTCTTCCAGCGCACCATCCAGCAGTTGTGCGGTGCGATCGGTGTCCAGCGTTCTGGGCAGGCGCCGTTCGCCTTTTGGTGGTGTCAGGCCGCTGGCTGGATCGCTTTCGCAATGGCCTTCGCGAATCAGGTAGCGGTACAAGCCGCGTGTTGCCGAGAGCAGGCGGGCCAGGCTGCGGCTGGATTGCCCCTGCATGTGCAGGCGGCCGATCAGGCGGCGCAGCTGAGCGCTGTCCAGCTCACGCCAGTGCTGCATGTGTTCGGTCTGACAAAAGCTCAGGACTTTGCTCAGGTCCTGGTTATAGCCGCTCAGGCTATGGGGAGAGAGCTGGCGCTCACTGCGCAGGTGTTCGAGGTAGGCATCCAGTAGGTCTTGCATGGAGGCTCCCGCCGGGGCGCTGCCACCCCGGTGTAGGATCAGCGTACCGAACGTAGCGGTGTCGCGTGGCTGGGCACAACGCGGGCCAGGACTTCGGCGATATAGCCGAGGAACAGGGTGCCAATTGAGCTTTTGTAATGCTGCGGGTCGGCACTGCCAATGGCCAGTACACCGTGGTTGCCCTGATGGTTAATCGCGACTACAGCCGCTGAGCCGATCTGGCTGCCGTCTTCCTCACCGAAGAGGAAGTTCAGCTCATGCTCGCGCAGGCCGCCGCAGATGGTTTTGCCGCCGCTGAGCAGGCCGCCGATGGCTTGTTGAGCCTCGGCGCTGGTAACCGAACGGCCGACCGGTAAGGGCGCGTCGCTGAACAGGATGAGGCCGACAAAGGGCACCTGAAACTCACGGCGCAGGCTGTCTTCAACGCAACTGACGACTTCTTCCAGGCTGTTGGCGTCCAGCAGATCTAGGATCAGGCGGCGGGTCTTTTCAAACAGGCGGTCGTTGTCACGGGCAACGTCCATCAGTTGCGAAAGGCGGTGGCGCATCTCGATGTTGCGGTCGCGCAGCAGTTTGACCTGACGCTCCACCAGCGACACGGTATCGCCACGTTGGTGTGGAATACGCAGATCAGGGATCAACTCGTCGTGGTCGATAAAGAACTCCGGGTGCAGGCGCAGATAGGCTGCGACGGTCTCGGAATCCAGTACCTGTGGGGCGTCCTGTGTATCGGTCATAAGCGAACCTGTCCTTCGTATACGCGTACTGCTGGGCCGGTCATCATAACGGGCTGGCCTGGGCCTGCCCACTCGATGTGCAGTTTGCCGCCCGGCAGCTCGATCTGCACCGGCGAATCCATCCAACCCTGGCTAATGGCTGCCACAGCCGCAGCGCAGGCACCTGTGCCGCAGGCCTGGGTTTCACCGACACCACGTTCCCATACGCGCAGTTTGGCGTGACTGCGGTCGAGCACTTGCAGGAAACCAATATTGGCCCGCTGCGGAAAGCGTGGGTGGTGCTCAAGTTTCGGACCGAGGCTATGCACGGGGGCTGTTTCGACATTATCCACGCGCAGCACACCATGGGGGTTGCCCATGGAGATGGCCGCGAGCTCGACCTGCTGGCCGTCGACTTCAACCTGATAGCTCAGGGCCTGTTGCTCAGCCTGGAACGGCACTTGTGCCGGTTGCTGGCGCGGAGCACCCATGTCCACGGTGATCTGGCCGTCGTGACGGACATTCAGCTCGATGATGCCGCTCTTGGTTTCAACGCGGATCAGCTTCTTGGTGGTCAGGCGCTTGTCCAGTACAAAACGGGCAAAGCAGCGTGCACCATTACCGCATTGCTCAACTTCCGAGCCATCGGCGTTGAAAATGCGGTAGCGGAAATCCACGTCTGGGTTGCTCGGCGGCTCCACAATCAGTAACTGGTCGAAACCAATACCGGTATGGCGATCGCCCCAGTGTTTGACGTTTTTCGGCTGGATGTGCGCGTGCTGGCTGATCAGGTCAAGGACCATGAAGTCATTACCGAGGCCGTGCATCTTGGTAAAACGCAGAAGCATAGGCTGATCCTTTAACTCGGCAGGCAGCTCTCGCCGGCGAACAGCTCGGTGAGGGTTTCGCGGCGGCGCACTTCAAAGGCCTCGTCGCCATCCACCATCACCTCAGCCGCACGGCCGCGAGTGTTGTAGTTGGAGCTCATGACAAAACCGTAAGCACCGGCAGAACGTACAGCCAGCAGGTCCGCTTCTGCCAGTACCAGCTCGCGGTCTTTGGCGAGGAAGTCACCGGTTTCGCAGATCGGGCCGACAATGTCATAGCGACGTGCTTCGCCGTCGCGCGGCTGCACCGCCGACACGTCCATCCAGGCTTGATACAGCGCCGGACGGATCAGGTCGTTCATCGCCGCATCAACAATGGCGAAGTCTTTGTGCTCGGTGTGCTTGAGGTATTCGACGCGGGTCAGCAGCACGCCTGCGTTGGCGACGATATAACGGCCCGGCTCGAAAACCAGGGCCAGATCACGCCCCGTCAGACGCTGGCGAATTGCCTGTACGTAATCGCCTGCGACCGGCGGTTGCTCGTCGCGGTACTGCACGCCAAGGCCGCCACCGAGATCTAGGTGCTTGATGGTGATGCCGCGCTCGGCCAGACGGTCGATCAGAACCAGCAGGCGGTCCAGGGCGTCGAGGAACGGCGGCAACGTGGTCAGCTGGGAGCCGATGTGGCAGTCCACGCCGATGATGTTCAGGTTCGGCAGCTCGGCAGCGCGGGCATAAACTGCCTCGGCCTGCTCGATATCGATGCCGAATTTGTTTTCTTTAAGGCCGGTGGAGATGTACGGGTGAGTACCTGCGTCCACGTCCGGGTTCACGCGCAGGGAGACGGGCGCCTGTTTGCCCATTTCGGCTGCGACGACTTGCAGGCGCTCCAGCTCTTCGCTGGATTCAACATTAAAGCAGTGCACGCCCACTTCTAGTGCGCGGCGCATGTCGTCACGGCTCTTACCGACGCCTGAGAACACCACTTTAGCCGGATCGCCACCGGCGCTAATGACGCGCTCAAGCTCACCACGGGAAACGATATCGAAACCGGCACCCAGGCGCGCCAGCACATTCAGCACACCGATGTTGGAGTTGGCTTTTACCGCAAAGCAGACCAGATGCGGCATACCTTGCAGGGCGTCGGTGTAGCTGCGGTACTGCGCCTCAATGTGGGCGCGGGAGTAAACGTAAGTCGGTGTGCCGAAACGCTGTGCAATCGCGGACAGGGCAACACCTTCCGCGAACAGCTGACCGTCGCGGTAGTTGAAAGCGTTCATGAACAGTCCTTATTCGGTTTGCGCGGCGGCAGGTTTGCTTTCGTCAGGCAGGTACAGAGGACCTTTCTGGCCGCAACCTGCGAGCAGGGTGCTGACGGCAAGCATCGCGATAAAGGCTGTGAACAGGCGCTTCATGGTGAAATCCTTGAAAAAATGCATGATTGCACCGGAGTATACCGAGCGCCAGACGCCTTGCCTATTCGCCGGGCATCCCGTCTGGCGCGGCTTTGCCTGTAATGTTGCAGGCTTGTGTATGACCACTGCGGTAATCGGGAGCCAGGATGGAACAGTCGCTCAACCTCAGCAGTTCGGTTTCTGTCGCTTATGTTCAGGGTTTGCTGGATTACCTCGGGCGACGGGGTCTGGATATGACGGAGTTGCTGCAGCAGGTGCGTCTAAACCCGCACATACTGACCCAGCGCGATCAGCGTATTGCTGCCAGTACCTATCTTGAGCTTCTGGAGCTTGGCAGGAAGCTGACCGGGGACGACAGCCTTGGCCTGCACGTGGGGGAGTCGGTGCGTCCTGGCTATTACGGCGTACTGGGCTACCTGATCATGAGTTGTGCAACGTTGGCTGATGCGCTGCATCGGCAGGCGCGGTATGCCTCGCTGGTGGGCAACCTTGGCCGTGTCGACCTAGCGGATGAGCCGCCCCGGGAGGGCTGGGAGGCGCATGTCGTACACAGTTGGGTGCCTTATTCGACGCAACAGCAGCGGCAGTTGAGTGAGGAAACCTTGGCCGGGTGGGTGACATTCGGGCGCTGGATAAGCGGTCTGGATATTCCGCCCAGTGAGGTGCGCTTTCAGCATGCTGCACCGCCAGACACTTCGGAGCATGCGCGAATTTTTCGTTGCCCGGTTTTGTTTGGTCAGGCAGATAACGCTTTGGTCTTTCCCAAACGGCTATTGCCGACCCCGCTGGGGCAGGCGGATGCTCAGCTCAGGCTGATGCTGGATGCCTATGCCGAGCGCCTGTTGGCGGAAAGCCAGCAGGGCCATAGCGTGCTGGACCGGGCGCGGATGGAGCTTTTTCGATTGCTGCCGGAGTCTGGCGCTGATTTGCAACAGATTGCAGAAAAGCTGGCCATGAGCCCAAGAACCTTACAGCGCCGCCTGAGTGAAGCCGGGATGTCATTCAACCAACTGGTGGATGACACCCGCCAGCAACTGGTGCTGCATTACTTGCGCGACCCGGCGCTGGAATTGACCGAAATTGCCTTTTTGGTGGGCTTTAGTGAGTCGGGCTCTCTGGCCAGAGCTTTTCGCCGTTGGACTGGGCAAACACCCGGCGAATACCGCCGCCAGCTGTCGCCTTGAGATGAGTTTCTGCTTTGTGCCTTGCTTAACCGCCAAGGGCACGGTTTCATAGCGCGAAGTTCGAAATGTGTCGTGCTGATTTTTTGAGGTAGCCGTAATGAGTTTGACTGAAGCCCGTTTCCACGATCTGGTCGACGCCACCCAGCAAGCGGTGGAAGACATTTTTGATGACAGCGACCTGGATCTTGACCTGGAAAACTCGGGTGGTGTGCTAACTGTGCGTTTCGAGAACGGCACACAACTGATTTTCAGCCGTCAGGAGCCGCTGCGTCAGCTGTGGTTGGCGGCGCGTTCGGGTGGCTATCACTTCGATTATGACGAGGAGAGCAGCCAGTGGGTGTGTGACAGCAGTGACGAAGCGTTGGGTGAGATGCTGGCGCGCATCACCTTGGAGCAATCCGGTGCAGAACTCGACTTCGACGAGATCTGACAGTCCAAGGCAGAAGGTGGCCTCACCCTGTCGTCGGCAATGTTGTCTGAATAATCAAGATATGTGCTTGGGTTGCGGGCGCCTTCTGGCAGAAATCCTGCAATGGGCCGCCCTAGACAGTGCCGCACGTCGGCAGGTTTGCGCACAGTCAATGCAGCGACTGCAGGCGGCTAAACAGGCCCATACAGAGTAGGGTCTTGTTTATTTAATTGGCTGTGGTAGGGTCAATGCAAATTCAGCGAAAACCCCATCATCACGATGGGGTTTTTTGCATTTATTACGTTTAATTTAAAGGAGATGTAATCGCACTATGAGTAGCGCACCTTCAATCACTATCACTCGCTTGGACCTGCAGCGTCTGGAACAGATGCTTGATGACCTGGACGATTTCGGGCCAGGTGCCGAGGCCCTGCAAGCTGAGCTTGATCGCGCCGAAGTGGTTGGCCATGACGAGGTGCCAGCCGGTGTGGTTACCATGAACTCTCGCGTGCATTGCCGTGAGATCAGCAGCGGTAAAGACTACAACCTGACGCTGGTTTACCCGCACGAAGTCGGCCCTGAAGGCACTGTCTCGGTTCTGGCTCCAGTGGGCACGGCGCTGTTGGGGTTGAGCGTAGGCCAAGAGATCGACTGGCCAACGCCATCTGGCAAGGTGCTGAAACTGAGTCTGCTGGCGGTGGACTATCAGCCTGAAGCAGCTGGTGAGTACACCCGTTCCTGATTGGCCCCGGCGCTCGGTTCTTTACAGAACCGAGCGAGGATCAGGCGAGGCAAAAAAACGCTGAGGAGCGGACTGGGCTCGCATTCGAGTTTGCGCAGGGAATGAGCATTCCAGACTGTTTTTAACGAAGTTTCATCAAGCGCAGGCACTTTTCATACAGCGCCTAGGACTTCTCCAGCGCCAGATTAAGCGCCGCTTCCAGGCGGCTCTTGTAGCGTAAGTAATGCACGCTCTGAACAGGGCCCTCGCCATACACGGCGGACAGATCCAGGTCGGTGATATAGCAGGGGTAGCGGGCATTATCGCGACGTTGCGAGAGAATGTGCTGAGCCACCGCCGTAAACAGTTCAGTGGTGTATTCCAGCTCAGAAAACTCCCGGTGGTTGCAGTACAGGGTCACGTAGGCCGGCTTGCTGGCCACGGTATCCACAATGGCCTGCACATCGTAGAACGGGTGGCTCAAAGGGGCTGATGGCGCTGGGCGCTGCTCCAGCCGCTGTGGACGTTGCGGGTGATCTGGCAACACCCGGTAGTACTGAATCTCTAACTGCTGGAGCGGGGTGCCGGTATCCAATGGCAATAGGGCATTGCGCCGATACAGCAGCGAGTGCAGAAAGCGTTGCAGAGGTGTAAGCAGGCTTTGCTCATCCCTGAATGGAACACGCTGGCGCCAGAGCGAGTTGTGCTCGTCGAGTACGCTTAGCTCGGCTTGATCACCGGCTTCATTGAGGCGGTAGAACACCTGGATACAGTTGGGGCGACCAGCCGGCAAGATCAGGGCAAGGTCTTCACCCTCCAAAGCTCCCCGGTCCAGGTTGAGCGTGCTGTACTGCGCTTGGCCTTCACCCAAATGCTCCAGCAGTGCAGGCAGGCCTTTTACGCAGGTATGGCTGACTGTGCCCGCTTTGAGGCTGAGCAGGTGGTATTGCTGCTTGATTTGTAGCAGGTAGCGGATGTCGTGCTGCTTGCTGTAGTTGCTGGTTGCGTCGCTGAACAGTTCTTCTACCCGCTCGGCAATGGCTATCGCCCGGTTACGGCAGAAACAGCGCACCCGCAGATTCGGGCGGTTGCCATTATCGGGCAGGCCATTCAAGTAGTCGCGCAGGCACTCCAGTAAGGCATTGGGCCCGGCATAGCGGCTTACATGCAGCTCGTTCCAGCTGTTCAATGTAACTTGATCCAGGGTCAGGATCAGGTTTTCCCGAACACCTGAATAGCCCAGTGCATCGGTGCGCCCCGTGGTCATGTGCATGTTCATTTGGCTGAACTGCTTTAGCGGGTCGATGCCGACGTTGATCAGTAACAGCACCTCGACGGGCTCGCTGGGGCGCAGAAGGGCTTCTTCATCTGCAGGGGGCAGCGGCAGCGGAATGCTTTGCTGCAGGCTGAGGATCAGGTTGGACAGTTCGTTATCGCTCATGTCACTGCTGCCTGGATGCAGTGAGAGCCGGGTGCTGGCATCAATGACGCCGTTACGGTGACACCACGCTAGCAGTTCAACCAGTTCGCGGCTGCGTCGCAATGGGGCAAAGTTTTCCAAGTCGCGGGCACCCAAACTGCCGCTGAAAAAGGCCCAGGTGGTGTCTTTGGGGGCTTCAGGCACAGGCAGTTGGGCCAGGGTCAGGGTGTCTTCGCCTAAGTCCGGGGCGATGCCAGGGTTGATGAATTCGATCTTGCCGGATTTACGCTCGAAGGCGGCATACAGGCGTCGCCCAAGTATGGCCATGTCTCGGGCGCTGACGCTGTTGGTCAACAGCTCCTTGCGGGCAAACTGGGAAAGAAAGCGATAGCTGTAGTTCAGTTCGTTAACCAGCATGCGCCGTTCGGCGCTGACCTGACGTAGCTTCCACTGGCTGCGACTGTCGAGCATGGCCAACTGGCGGTTATCCCAGTTCCATTCGCGGGTGAGCTTCTCAAGCAAGATGCGCTGCCAGCTTTTTCCGGGGGTGCGTGGCGGGCGGCTGAGCTTCTTATCGACTTTTAAATACAAACAGCGCCTTACCAGTTCTAGACGTTCGTGCTCGCCCCGGGATTTAAGGTATTCCTCAAGGCGGCGGTAGATGACTACGTACGGGTCCAGCTCGTCTATGTCCAGGCGGTTGGCGTACACCGCTTGCTTGAAACGCAGTGACAGGCATTCGACATTAGGTTGTTCGCTGGCGTAAACCTCGGTCAGTAGCAGCTTGAGTACGGATTTGTAGGGCGACTCAATGCCTTTGAACAGTTGCCACATGCCTGCACCGATAAACTCTTCTGCTGGGATGTGGGCGAGATGGCCAAGGTCGAGTACGTCTTCTGCGCGGATGAAGCGTTTGGCCAGCAGTGTTCCGGTGTAGTTCTCGTAACGGTGTTCTTCATAGGCTGGCACCAGCCACCAAAGGGGGGTGCGACCGCCTAGCCAGATCGCCGTGCGGTAGAACTCATCCAGCAGTAGGTAGTGCTGCGTAGTGCCGCAGTCGTCAGAGGTCAACTGGGTATCCCGCATGCCCTGAATAAAGCGCTGCGGGTCGATCAAAAAGAAGTGAGCTTCAGCACCTTGTGTCGCTGCCCAGCCTTCAAGTAAGTCGCACTTTTTGCGCAGTTCTCGCAGTTGTTGCTCATTGAGATCGCTGGCATGGCAGAGCCATAAATCCATGTCGCTTTGTTCAGCCTGAGCGACCGTACCTAAGCTACCCATTAAAAACAGGCCGTGGATCGGTAGCACGTGCTGGCCGCGGTAGGGTTTATAGCTAAAGGAACGGCTAAAACGCTGAGCTTCGGTGAGTAGCTCGTCATCCGGCTCGTAGTGGCTGAGGCCAGCTGGGGTCATGCCTGAGACATAACCAGGCAGCAGTGGATGATTGACGTGGAACAGCAGCGGCAAAAGCCTCAGAACCAACTGCTGGCGGGTCGACAAGGCTTGCATGGCGCGTTGCAGGCGGCCCTGATTAACCTTGAGGAAGCGTGCGCGCAGCTGCGTCAGCACTTTGCGATCAATGCCGTCTTCGATGTCCGGGCGTATTTCGTCGATACGTCTCATTATGGTGCTTCTGCTCGACAACTGATTTCCAGGCAGTGCATGTTCAAACCTCAAGTGCCCCAGCGACTTGAGGTTATGTCTGGATGCCGGGCGGTTCGGCATCCAGACGGGGGCTTCAGGCGTTGGCTGCCACTTTGAGAATGGTCAGCAGGCCTTGGGCGTGTTGGGCCGCATCCAGGCCCAGGCTGGTCAGATAACCGCCATCGGGCTGGCTGATCAGGCCTTTGTCGTATAAGCGTTGGGCGGCGGCAACAGCCGTTGCGGCGGCAGTGTGGTGAACCTTGATGCCTTCTTGCGTGCTGTCGAGGTTAAACAGGGCAAGAATTTCCAGTTCGGCAACCAAATCGGGGGTAAAGGCCATATGAGCTCCGGCTATAAGATGTGTGTACTGCGTTTTGCCTGCCGCTGCCATTAGGGCGTGGTGACGCCTGTTGGCAGTGTAGGGCACCTGACACCTTGTTGCTCCCTGATGCTGCCAGAAGTTGCCGGGCAGCGGTAAAAATCCTGCTGCGGCTATTCGCCCTGTTCTGGTAACTGTGGCAGTGCACGCAGGCCCTGCTCGTAGCGGGCCAGATCAAATGGGCGGTCGGCGGCGAGCATCTGCTCGATTTCATCGGCCAGAACCAGGGCCATCATCTCGATGATTTCCTCACGCTCGATGCCAACCAGGGTCAGCTTATTCATCACGGCTTGAACAAATGGCGGGTCACCCGCCTCAAGCTGGTTTTCAATGGCCTGACTCAGGGTGTCCTGGGCGAAGTCTTCGTCTTCCTGTTCGTTCATATGTGCTCCGTTAGCCTTAGCCCTGGGCGAAATCCAGCAGGGCTTGGCCGGTAAGGCGGTAGATGATCCACTCGTCCAGTGGACGGGCGCCGAAAGATTCATAAAACTCGATTGCCGGGGTATTCCAGTCCAGCACTGACCACTCGAAGCGGCCACAGCCTTTACTGACTGCAAGTTGGGCCAGATGGCGCAGCAGCGCTTTGCCTGCACCTACGCCACGGCTTTGTGGGCTGATGTACAGGTCCTCAAGGTACAGACCGTGTTTGCCCAGCCAGGTGGAGTAGTTGAAAAAGTACACGGCATAGCCGATCGGCACGCCGTCGTACTCACAGATCAGGCCGTGAGCAGTGCTGCCGTCAGCGAACAGGCTGGACTCGATACCGGCCACATCCGTTTTAACCTCGTGCTCGGCTTTCTCATAGATTGCCAGTTCGGTGATAAAACGCAGGATCAGTGCGGCGTCATCGCGGGTAGCGGGGCGGATGTGCAGGGACATTAGGTTCTCCTAACCGGTACTTGAACTGACAAACTGTTCAAAAACTGTTCCGTTTCGGCATGAGAGCCGAGGCGTATGTAGCGTTGTGAGGGTGGGGCTGCTTTCATTTCTGCGCTGTAGCGCGAGCGATACACCGGGTGCCGAGTCCACGTCCAAGCGAGAATAGATCGCCGTGGGTCGAGCCTGAATAGATTAGCCCAGCGCTCGCGATTACCGTTCCACAGTTCTGCGCGGGTCAGCAGGCGCTTTAGGGTGCGCAAGATGACTTGGCGCATGACTGTTGCACGCGGAAAGTCCAGCCAGATGACCATGTCTGAGTGTTGCAGAATCTGCTGACGCACTGCGCTGTAGTTTCCCTCAACAACCCAGTGTTCAGGCTGCAGCATTTTGCTCACCTGTTTTAGAAATTCATCTTCCTGCAGTGGCTGCCAATTGGCTTGGTGGTAGAGCGCATCCAATTCGATATGTGGACAGCCCAGCTCCCTCGCCAAGTGGCGGGCCAATGTGGTCTTGCCCGATCCTGAGCAACCGACCACAGAAATGCGCCGTCCTAGCGCATCGCCTAGCACCTTAGCGGCTGGACAGCAGTTCGCGGCCACGCACGACAGCTTTACGCACCTGATTCGGTGCCGTGCCGCCAATATGGTCGCGGGCGTTGACTGAGCCCTCAAGGGTCAGGAAAGCAAATACGTCCTGCTCGATCTGGTCGCTGAACTGGCGTAGCTCTTCCAGGCTCATTTCGGCCAGGTCTTTGCCGGTGTCGACGCCATATTTCACCGCATGGCCAACGATTTCGTGGCAGTCGCGGAATGGCAGGCCTTTGCGTACCAGGTAGTCCGCCAGGTCGGTCGCCGTGGAGAAACCGCGCAGGGCCGCTTCACGCATGATGGCGTGCTTCGGCTTGATCGCCGGAACCATGTCGGCGAAGGCGCGCAGGCTGTCGCGCAGGGTGTCGGCGGCGTCGAACAGGGGCTCTTTGTCTTCCTGGTTGTCCTTGTTGTAAGCCAGTGGTTGGCCTTTCATCAGGGTCAGCAGGCCAGTCAGGGCGCCAAATACGCGTCCGGTTTTGCCACGTACCAGTTCCGGGACATCCGGGTTTTTCTTCTGCGGCATGATCGAAGAGCCGGTGCAGAAACGATCCGGCAGGTCGATGAATTGGAACTGGGCGCTGGTCCACAGCACCAGTTCTTCGGAGAAGCGCGACAGGTGCATCATTGCCAGCGACGCGGCGGCACAGAATTCGATGGCGAAATCGCGGTCGGAGACGCCGTCCAGGGAGTTACCGCCGACTTGATCGAAGCCCAGCAGCTCAGCGGTGATTTCACGCTGGATAGGGTAGGTCGTGCCAGCCAGTGCCGCCGAGCCTAACGGCATGCGGTTGGTGCGCTTGCGGCAGTCCACCAAACGCTCATAGTCGCGGCTGAGCATTTCGAACCAAGCCAGCAAGTGGTGGCCAAAGGTGACCGGCTGAGCGGTTTGCAGGTGCGTGAAGCCCGGCATGATGGTGTCGGCTTCGCGCTCCGCCAGGTCCAGCAGGCCCTGTTGCAGGCGGGTGATCTCGGCCAGGATGAGGTCGATTTCGTCACGCAGCCACAGGCGGATGTCGGTAGCCACTTGGTCGTTACGGGAACGGCCGGTGTGCAGCTTCTTGCCGGTGATACCGATGCGGTCGGTCAGGCGTGCTTCGATGTTCATGTGCACGTCTTCCAGATCGACGCGCCAGTCGAACTGACCGGCTTCGATTTCGCTCTGGATGGTCTTCAGGCCATCAATGATGGTGTCGCGCTCGCTGTCGTTGAGCACACCGACCTTGGCCAACATGGTGGCGTGGGCGATGGAGCCCATGATGTCGTGGCGGTACAGGCGCTTGTCGAACTCGACAGAAGCGGTGAAACGGGCAACGAAGGCGTCGACAGGTTCGCTGAAGCGTCCGCCCCAGGATTGGTTGGTTTTTTCAGTGCTCATGGGTTTCGCTCGGCTGGTGCGCTAAATCGGGCTGGCCGCTTTGTGCGACCGGCAAACAAAAATGTATGCCGATAATAACAGGCTGGCCCACAAATTAGCCCAGCAGTTGAGCGTGTGCTGGGATATGTGTACTTAGAGGTGCCCTTAGTTGGCTGAAATTGGCCTCGAATGACGCATTGAATGCATAACTGTACCTGTTTCACAGTTTAAAGAAGGCAAAGCCCCAGCTCTTCTTTAATATGGCTTGCTTAACTGTCGTTAGCGGGTTCGGCGCGTGGGGGCGTGATGGCAAGGTCAGCATTCAGACTTAAAACCAATAAAAAGCCTGCTGTTGATGATGATTTCTTCGTGCCTGAGCTGTGTGAGCCAGAAGCACTGTTGAGCATGCTGTTATTGGCGGAGCTGCTGGTGTTGGTGCTGGTGCTGTCGGAGCCGATGCGTCCCGGCTTTGATTGGGTAAAACTGGCGCTGACGTCGCTCTTCGTTCAGTGGAATATGTTGCTATCGGCTGCCACGTTATGCCGGTTACGCCCATTGTTGGCGCAGTTGCCTGCGCCTCTGGCTGGCGGCTTGTGTTGTGCCATTGTGGTTGTGCTATGTCTGGGCTGTACGGCGGTCGCCGACTATTTTGAGCTGGGTGGGCCGCTGCCTCATCCTGGGGAAGTGAATCTGTACCTGCGTCACGGCCTGATCAGTCTGATCATGTCGGCACTGTTATTGCGCTATTTCTATTTGCAAAGCCAGTGGCGCAAGCAGAAGCAGGCTGAACTGAATTCCCGTATAGAGGCGTTGCAGGCGCGAATTCGGCCCCATTTTCTGTTTAATAGCCTGAACAGTATTGCCAGTCTGGTTGTGGTCGATCCGCACAAAGCCGAACAGGCTGTACTGGACCTTTCTGACCTGTTTCGGGCCAGTTTGGCCAAGCCGGGCAGCTTGGTGTCATGGCGTGAGGAAGTTGAACTGGCTCACCGTTATTTATCGATTGAGCGCTATCGTCTCGGAGAACGTCTACAGTTGCAGTGGGAGATCGGTGAAGTTCCAGAAGATTTACCCATACCACAATTGACATTGCAGCCCCTGTTGGAGAATGCAGTTGTCTATGGCATCCAGCCGCGGGTTGAGGGTGGATTAGTCAAGGTGGAAGGCCGATACCTAGATGGGGAGCTGCGTCTGTGCGTTAGCAGCCCTTATGAACATGAGAAGGAAGTGCAACCTTCCAGGGGAACTCGGCAAGCGTTGAAAAATATTGAGGCGCGATTGGTGGCACTTTTTGGAACAAAGGCCAGTCTTAGCGTAGAGCGCCGTGAAGGTCGCCATTTCACTTGTCTACGCTATCCTTGTGCAAGAACAAAGCAGGAAGCCCGTGCACTATGAATGTCCTGATTGTCGATGATGAACCGTTAGCGCGTGAGCGATTGAGCCGCATGGTCGGCGAGCTCAGTGGTTATCGCGTGCTGGAGCCCGCTGCAAGCAATGGCGAAGAGGCCTTGAGCCTGATCGACAGCTTGAAGCCGGATGTAGTGCTTTTGGATATCCGCATGCCTGGCCTGGACGGCCTGCAGGTTGCGGCGAAGTTGTGTGAGCGTGAAGCGCCTCCGGCGGTTATTTTCTGTACGGCCTACGACGAGTTCGCTGTGGAGGCTTTCCAAGTGAGCGCGGTGGGTTATCTGGTCAAGCCAGTGCGTCCAGAAAGCCTTGCCGAGGCGTTAAAAAAAGCTGAACGACCCAATCGAGTGCAACTGGCAGCGTTAACGCGCCCAGCTGCAAGCGGCGGTGTGCCGCGCAGCCATATCAGTGCTCGTACTCGCAAAGGCATTGAACTGATTCCGCTGGAGCAGGTGATCTATTTCATTGCCGACCACAAGTACGTCACCCTGCGCCATACCGGCGGTGAGGTGCTGTTGGATGAGCCGCTCAAGGCCCTTGAGGACGAGTTTGGTGAGCGCTTTGTGCGCATCCACCGTAACGCGCTGGTGGCACGGGAGCGGATTGAGCGTTTGCAGCGAACCCCGCTCGGTCACTTCCAGTTGTACCTCAAAGGCATGAACGACGAGGCCTTGATCGTCAGTCGCCGCCATGTGGCAGGGGTACGTAAACTGATGCAGACCCTGTAAGGCTCTGTATCACCCGCATGTGACGCCTCACGTTCCCGGCCATTCGGTCGGGAGCGGGATTGGCGTCTGGGCAGGCTTGAACGCGGTTAGCCTGTTATCATCATAGGCAGTTTGTCTTCTGGAATTGCCCATGTCTCGTGAAATCCGCATTGCTACCCGCAAAAGTGCTCTTGCCCTCTGGCAGGCCGAACACGTCAAAGCGCGTCTGGAACAGGCTCATCCTGGTCTGACGGTTACTCTGGTTCCCATGGTCAGCCGTGGCGATAAGTTGCTGGATGCGCCGTTGGCGAAAATCGGCGGCAAAGGTCTTTTCGTTAAAGAGCTGGAAACTGCGCTGCTTGAGAATGAAGCCGACATCGCGGTGCATTCGATGAAGGATGTGCCCATGGATTTCCCTGAAGGCCTGGGCTTGTATTGCATCTGTGAGCGTGAAGATCCGCGCGATGCATTTGTGTCTAATACCTATGACAGTCTGGATGCATTGCCTGCTGGCAGCATTGTCGGTACTTCCAGTCTGCGCCGCCAGGCTCAGTTGCTGGCGCGCCGCCCCGATCTGACTATCCATTTCCTTCGCGGTAACGTGAATACCCGTCTGGCCAAACTGGATGCAGGCGAGTACGACGCCATCATCCTGGCGGCCGCTGGCCTGATCCGCTTGGGCTTTGAATCACGGATTCGCTCCTCAATTAGCGTTGAAGACAGCCTGCCTGCCGGTGGCCAGGGTGCTGTTGGCATCGAGTGCCGCACCGCCGATGCCGAGATCCATGCGTTGCTGGCGCCGTTGCATCATCGTGAGACAGCATTGCGCGTGACTGCTGAGCGTGCACTCAATAAGCACCTCAATGGTGGCTGCCAAGTGCCGATCGCTTGCTATGCCGTGCTGGAGAACGAGCAGCTGTGGCTGCGCGGTTTGGTCGGCCAGCCAGATGGCACACAGTTATTACGTGCTGAGCAACATGCCGCAGCCGCTGATGCTGAGCAGCTGGGCATCAGCGTAGCCGAAGCGCTACTGGCTCAAGGTGCAGGCGAGATTCTGCACGCCGTCTACGGTGAGGCATCGCGCGAGTGAGACGCTGGCGTTTGCTGCTGACCCGGCCAACTCAGGATTCAGCTGAACTGGCGTTGACGCTGGTGGCGCAGGGTGTTTACAGCTGCAGCCTGCCGTTGCTGGCGATTGAGCCGTTGGCTGAAACCGAGCAGCAACGGCAGTGCATGGCTGGGTTGGATCGTTACGCAGCAGTGATTGTGGTCAGTAAGCCAGCGGCAACACTGGGCATTCGATTGATGCAGCGCTGTCTTGCGCAAAACCCAGCCGGGCCCCGGTGGTTTACGGTGGGGGCCGCTACCGCCAAGATTCTTACTGCTCAGGGGCTGGCTGTGTATTTCCCCGCGCACGGCGATGACAGCGAGGCCTTACTGGCCATGCCGCAGTTACAGCAGGCGTTGGCTGGACAGGTTTCGCCACGGGTGCTGATTATGCGGGGTGATACCGGTCGCGAGCTGCTGGCTCAGCGACTGGGCAGTCAGGGCGTGCAGGTGGATTACCTGCCGTTGTATCGTCGGGTTATGCCTGTGTATCCAGCTGGTGAGCTGGCCCGGCGCGTCGCTGAAGAGTCGCTCAATGGGCTGGTCGTCAGCAGTGGCCAGGGCTTTGAGCATTTACGCGAGTTAGCGGGGGATGCATGGCCTGAGCTGTCTCGTCTAACCTTGTTTGTACCGAGCCCGCGAGTTGCTGAACTGGCAAAGGCAGCTGGCGCTCAAACCGTTGTGGATTGTCGTGGCGCCAGCGCCGCGGCGTTGCTGGCAGCGCTGCACAATCAGCCTGTCGCCGATCTCTGATGTAAAGGATGAACTCGTGAGCGAAGCAAGCACCCCGAAAGATCAGTCCCCGGAACTACCCGTCATTGAGCAGCCGGTCATCCCTGAGCCGGTTGCTGCAAAACAAACAGGCAGCGGTAAAGGGTTGGCAGCCCTGGCGTTGCTAATCGCACTGGGTGGTGCGGCCGCTGGAGGCTGGAGTGCCTGGCAGTTGTATGAGAAGAAAACAGCTGAGCAGACGCAAGCGAGCCAACTGGATACCGTGCAAGCGCAATTCGCTGGGCTGACTCAGGGGCTTTTGGCCGAGCAGAAGCGTGGTGAGGCGTTACAGCAGCGGTTGGATCAATTGCCAGCTTCTGAGGAGCTGGAGACGCAGCGCCGTTTGGTCAGTCGCTTACAAGGTGATCAGCAGTTACTTAACGAGCGCCTCGAAACTGTGTTGGGCGCGAGTCGACAGGAGTGGCGAATCGCTGAGGCCGAGCACCTGTTGCGTCTGGCCAGCTTGCGCTTGTCCGCCTTGCAGGATATTCCCAGTGCCACGGCGCTGGTGAAGGCCGCAGATGACATCATCAATGAACAGGATGATCCGGCTGCCTATGCTGCCCGTGAACAGCTGGCTAAGAGCCTGGTTGCGTTACGCTCGACCCACAATCCAGATCGCCTCGGGCTTTTTCTGCAAATCGGTGCGGTGCGTGAGCAGGCTGCTCAGTTGAATGCCCTGGCACCAGTGTTTGATGGCGAGGGCGGTGTACTGCGTGAGTGGGCGCAGGAGCCCGGTGGCGAGCAGCAATGGTGGCAGCGGGCATTGGAAACCCTCTCCGAATACTTCCGTCTGGACTTCGATGCCGACCGTAACATCAAACCTATGTTGGCCGGTCAAGAGCTCGGCCAAGTGCGTCTGGCGCTGAACCTTGCGCTTGAACAGGCTCAGTGGGGCGCTTTGCATGGGCAGACAGGTGTCTACCGTCAGGCCATGGAGCAGGCTCGAGATACGCTTGATACCTATTTCGATGCTGATCACCCCAATAGCCGTACATTGCGCACGCAGATTGTCGAGCTGGAGCAACGTCCAATTGATGTGACACCGCCTGATCTGAGCCCAGCCCTAAATGCTGTGCAGGCGTATATCGAGGCGAAGCTGACCGCCCGCGCCCAGCAAGGTATCCCAGCTGCCAAGGGGGCTGAGCAACCCGCTGCCGCAGGGGAGGTTCAGGAATGAAAAAGCTGCTCTGGATTGTTCCGTTACTGTTGGTGATTGCTGCGGTAGTCAGCCTGTTGATCTTCGGTGTGCCGGTACCGGGCCAAAAAGGCTACGTACTCATCGCGTTCGAAAGTTTCCGCTATGAGTCCACACTCTGGAGTTTCCTGCTGCTGGTGCTGGCGCTCTGTTTGCTGGTGTATGGGGTTCGCTTGTGTTTGCGGATACTGGTTACGTCCGGCGGGCTGGTAAACCCGTGGTCGCGCCTGCATAACAATCGCCGTGCGCGTATTGCAGCACGCAGGGGCTATGTCGAATTGGTTGAGGGGCATTACCCTTCGGCTCTGCGCCATCTCAAACGTGCAGCTGATACCGGCGATGAACCATTGGCTTACTTTCTCGGCGCGGCCCGTGCGGCACATAACCTTGGCCGCTATGAAGAGAGTGATGAGTTACTGGAGGCAGCGCTGAATCAGCAGCCGCAAGCAGAGCTGGCGATTGCTTTGCAGCATGCCGAGATGCAGCAAGAGCGAGGTGAGATGGATTCCGCTTTGGAGACTCTGCACGCCATGCGGACGCGATTTCCGCATCATCAACAGGTTTTGCGTCAGCTTAAGCAGGTTTACCTGCAACGCGAGGACTGGTCTGGGCTTGTCGGTTTGCTCCCAGAATTGAGTAAGGCCAGTGTTCTTGGCAATGCCGAGCTCGGTGTATTGGAGCAGAGTGCTTGGCGCGGGCGATTGCTACAAACCGTCGCGCACAGTGCAGGGGATAACGAATCAATCCGCAAGGCCCTCCAAGAGGTGTGGAGTGCAATGCCTTCTCCCTTGCATAAGAACGCAGAGATCGTGGCGGTCTATGTGGATCAGCTGCGTCTGGCCGGGGCTGATGCTCAGGCCGAGGAGCTGTTGCGCAGCGCGATAAAACAACGCTACGACACAACGCTGGCAAGGCTCTATGGGCTGCTTCAAGGCGCCGATGCCGCGCGCCAATTGAAAACCGCTGAGGGCTGGTTGAAAGAGCATCCCGATGATGCGGGCTTGCTGCTGACGTTGGGGCGTTTGTGTCTGCGAACTCAGCTTTGGGGCAAAGCGCGCGATTATCTGGAGTCGAGCCTGCGTTTTCAGCAGCATCCTGAAACCTGCGCCGAGTTGGCCCACCTGCTTGCACAGCAGGGTGAACTTGCGCGTAGCAACGAGTTGTATCAAGAAGGCTTAAGGCTGCTCGATTCCCGCCTCTCTCTGCCGCTGATTGCCAAAGTAGGCTAGCCACTGCAGAAGATTGTGCGGCAGCTTGGCATGTGTGCTGCCGCACAATCTGGCGTATAAATACTACCGTCTGTCGGGTTTTATCTGACTATAGTGCCAAAAAAACATCTGTGCTTTTTGCGCGTATTGTTCAGTTTTCCAGATGCACAGGTGCATCCTGTTGCCGGTTATTACCCTTGAGCTAGGGCGCTGTAAATTAATTCGCCTAGTTTTTATGTGGTTGTTAAATAATTTCTAATGGCTGCTTAATGTCCAAACGGCTGTATGAAATTTTACATTTGCACATATTGAAGCCACCCTGTTGCCAGCCTAATCTCCGGGTGGCTTTACTGAATTACAGCATAGAAGCGTGACCCGGGCATTCTGGTGATTTGAGGTGTCGGGGCAATAGCAAAAGGGAAGGAGAGCGCCATGCTCGAGACATGTCGGAATGCTCAGGAGCGCTGGGGCGGGGTCAACCAACTGATTGACCGCTGGCTGCAAGAGCGAAAAGAGTTAGTTGTAGCGTACGTGGACATTATTGGTTCCGGGCGCGAACTCAGCTGTAATGACCAGCAACTGCAGCGTTTTTGTGAAGTGCTAGTTGACTATGTGTCTGCCGGTCATTTCGGGGTTTACGAGCAACTGACCAATGAGGCCAAGGCCTTTGGTGACCAGCGTGGCCTTGAGCTGGCCAAACAGATCTATCCCCGTATCGAAGCCATTACTGAGGTTTCCCTCGCTTTCAATGACTTGTGTGACAACGGTGACTGCCGGGATTCCAGTAGCTTGAGTGAGGAACTTAAGCGCTTGGGTCAATTGTTGCGTGAGCGTTTCGAGCTTGAGGACTGCCTGATCGAAGTCCTCCATATGGCTCATCAGGAAAAGGCTGCTGCTGAGGCCTGACACCCGCCCCTTACTTGTCTCTGATTTCAAGCAGCTCCAGCTCGAATATCAGCGGGGAGTAAGGGGCAATCAAATCCCCTGCACCTTCTTCTCCATATGCCTGAGCGGACGGGATAGTGATCCGCCAGTAAGCGCCAACAGGCATTTTCATCAGGGCTTGCTGCCACCCTGCAATCACACTGTCCAGGCTGAACCATTGTGGTGTTTGAGTTTGATCAAAACTCGAGCCGTCGGCCAGGTAACCTCTGTAGTTCACACGCACTTTGCTGTTGGCCTTTGGCATCGGACCGTTACCTGCTCGTAGCGGTTGTATCAGGATGCCGTTGGGAAGAGCCGTGATACCGCTTTTAGCCTTTTCCAGAGCCAGAAAACGACGTTCAGCTGCTTTGGCTTTTTCTACTTGTGGATCGGGTGCTTGTGCCAATTTGGCCTCGTGCTCGGCCAGCAGTGCTTCAATGCGGTCTGGTTCGAGTCGCAGGGGCTCACCGCGATAAGCCTGACGAAGGCCTTCGAGCAGTGGTTGCAGCTCTACTTGCGGCACTTCATGCCGCAGTCGTTCTCCCAGTTTCACCCCGAGGCTGTAGGCCAGGTCCTGCGAGTCTTCACTGCTGTATGCCAGAGGGGCAAGCAGGAAAAGAAACAGCAGAGAAAAGCGTGGCATAAGGGTGTGCTCCGTCTGAAGTTGCGGCGATTATGCCTGTTAGACCGACAAGCTCAATGCATAAGGTGGAAAGACAGGTGTGAGGCAGTCTAGTATGGCAACAACTTCACACGCCCGGAGGCGCAGCCATGTCGTCAGTCAAAAACGCAAAGAAGAAGTCTGTGAGTACTCCGCTGCATCTGTTGCAGCAACTTTCCAGTAGTCTCCTTGAGCATCTTGAGGATGCTTGCAGCCGGGCATTGGTTGATGCTGAGAAGTTGCTGACCAAATTGGAAAAGCAGCGTGGCAAAACTCAGGAAAAACTGCTCAAGGCACGCAATAAGATTCAAGAAGCCGCCAAGGCTGGCAAAAGCAAGGCGCAAGCCAAGGCTAAAGACGCCGTTGCTGAGCTGGAGCATCTGTTGGATGCTCTTAAGGCGAGCCAGACTGAAACTCGCGAATACATCGCAGGCCTCAAGCGTGACGCTCAGGAAAGCCTCAAGCTGGCGCAGGGTGTTGGCAAAGTGAAGGAGGCCGCTGAGAAAGCACTGGATAGCCGTAATAAACCAGCCGCGAAACCTGCCGCTACAAAAGCTGCTGCTAAGCCAGCCGCAAAACCTGCTGCTGCCAAAACAGCTGCTAAGCCAGCCGCAAAACCTGCTGCTGCCAAAACAGCTGCTAAGCCAGCCGCAAAACCTGCTGCTGCCAAAACAGCTGCTAAGCCAGCCGCAAAACCTGCTGCTGCCAAAACAGCTGCTAAGCCAGCCGCAAAACCTGCCGCTGCCAAAACAGCTGCTAAGCCAGCCGCAAAACCTGCCGCTACCAAAGCTGCTGCTAAGCCAGCTGCGAAACCTGCTGCTGCCAAAACTGCCGCTAAGCCAGCCGCGAAACCTGCTGCTGCCAAAACAGCTGCTAAGCCAGCCGCGAAACCTGCTGCCAAAGCTGCCGCTAAGCCAGCTGCGAAACCTGCTGCCAAAGCTGCCGCTAAGTCAGCTGCGAAACCTGCTGCCAAAGCTGCCGCTAAGCCAGCCGCGAAACCTGCCGCTGCCAAAGCTGCCGCTAAGCCAGCTGCAAAACCTGCCGCTGCCAAAACTGCTGCAAAACCAGCCGCACCTGCCGCAACTGCTAAGCCAGTAGAAAACAAAGCAGTAGAGGCTAAGCCAGCCGCTGCAGAGGTTACCGCCCCGGTAACCAACACCACTGCACCTGCCTCAGGTGTTTAAATCATCAGCTCTGCCGCTGTGCAGCGTAACAGTTGCACGGCCGCAGGGTTGAGTGGCTCTGGCCCTAGTTGCCCGAGCCAGTCTTGCGGCGTCGTGTCGGGCTCATTCAGCCAGTGATGAGTGAGCTCCGTCAGACGCCGTAATTGTTCACGTTCCGCCTCCAGCTCTAGCCTTTTCACGTGCTCGCGCAACTGCAGCAAGTGCGTATCCTCTTGGGCTGGCTGGCGCCAGCTTTGCCTGAGTTGACGTAGCGCCTGCACCACCTGCTCATGCCAGTGGCGCGTGTGGTTCTGTAATTCGAGCACACGCTCGGGCCTGCAGGATGCCTGGTGCTTTTCCAGCCAGACTGCACAGATCACGACACACACGTCAGCCCCCTGTGCCTGTAATTGCAGGCAAGCCTGCTCGACTCCGGGCTGTTGGTATAAGGTGACAGCGAACGGCCACAGGTCTGTTGGCATCGTGCTTCTCGCGTAAGTAAAAGGGGACTCTGGTAGACTCCGCCGCCATTATGATCCGACTACAAAATCTCACACTACAGCGTGGTCCTCAGCGTCTTCTGCAAGACGCCGAGATGACTTTGCATCCCGGCCATAAAGCCGGTCTGATCGGTGCCAACGGCGCCGGTAAATCCAGCCTGTTTGCTCTGCTGCGCGGCGAGTTGATTGCCGATGCGGGCGACTGCCTGATCCCGGCTGACTGGCGAGTGTCGCACATGCGCCAGGAAATCGAAGCGGTGGATCGCATCGCAGTCGATTACGTGCTGGACGGCGACATACGTCTGCGCCAAGTACAGGCCGAGCTGGCCGCCGCCGAAGCCGCCCACGATGGCGCAGCTGTGGCGCGCTTACATGTTGAGCTGGATACCCTGGACGGCTACAGCGCCGATGCACGTGCGCGTAAGTTGCTGGCGGGTCTTGGATTTGATAACGCGCAGATGGATCGCCGTGTCGGCGATTTTTCCGGTGGCTGGCGGATGCGCCTGAATCTGGCGCAGGCGCTGATGTGCCCGTCAGACCTCCTGCTGTTGGACGAACCCACCAACCACTTGGACCTGGATGCGATCCTGTGGCTGGAAAGCTGGCTGAAAGCTTATCCCGGTACTTTGCTGCTAATTTCCCATGACCGCGATTTTCTGGATGCTGTAGTGGACAACGTTGCCCATCTTGATCAGCAAAAGCTCACGCTTTATCGCGGTGGTTATACCGCCTTTGAGCGCACCCGTGCTGAACGTCTGGCGCAACAGCAGCAGGCGTATGAGAAGCAGCAAGCGCAACGGGCGCACATGGAAAAGTACATTGCCCGCTTCAAGGCGCAGGCAACCAAGGCCCGTCAAGCCCAGAGCCGGATCAAGGCACTGGAACGAATGGAAGAGCTGTCAGCAGCTCACGTTGACTCCCCGTTCGACTTTAGCTTCCGCGAGTCCGACAAAATCTCCAGCCCGCTGCTGAGCCTGAGTGAAGGCTGCCTGGGTTATGGCGACAAGGTGGTGCTGGAGAAGGTCAAACTGAGCCTAGCTCCCGGTGCCCGCTTGGGTTTGCTCGGGCCCAATGGTGCAGGTAAGTCGACCCTGATTAAAAACTTATCCAACGAGTTGCAGCCCATCAGTGGCGAATTACAGCGCGGTGAGAATCTGTCTGTCGGCTACTTTGCTCAGCATCAGTTGGATGCGCTCGATGATCTCGCCAGCCCGCTGCTCCATCTTCAGCGTTTGGCGCCTACAGAACGTGAGCAAACACTGCGCGACTTCCTCGGTGGCTTTGATTTCCGTGGCCCCCGTTGCGATGAGCCGGTGCAAAACTTCTCCGGTGGTGAAAAGGCACGACTGGCCTTGGCGTTGATTGCCTGGGGCAAGCCCAACCTGCTGCTGCTCGACGAACCGACTAACCACCTGGACCTTGAAATGCGCCTGGCCCTGACCATGGCGCTGCAAGAGTTCAGCGGCGCAGTGGTGGTGGTTTCCCACGACCGTCACCTGCTCAAGAGCACAACAGACGAGTTCTTGCTGGTGGCTGATGGCCGTGTGCAGCCGTTTGATGGTGATTTGGATGATTATGCCCGCTGGTTGGTGGATTACCGCGCCCGTCAGCAGCCAACTACCGCTGCGGCTGAAACTAACCCGGATAAGTCCGATAAGCGACTGCAGCGCCAAGCTGCAGCAGCCCTGCGTCAGCAGTTGGCGCCTTATAAGCGTGAGACTGAAAAGCTTGAGAAAGAGCTGGGGCAGGTCCAGGAGAAGCTGGCCACTGTTGAAGAAAAACTAGGTGACAGTGACCTATACGATCCTGCCCGCAAAGATGAGCTCCGTGATTTGCTGGCTGAGCAAGCTAAGCTAAAAGCACGTGAGGGCGATCTTGAGGAGCGCTGGATGGAGGCTTTGGAAGCGCTGGAGGCTTTGCAGGCTGAGCTGGAGGCTGCCAGTTGAGTCTGACGTTGCCTTCACTTGAGTGGCTGTTGACCTGGCGGGAGCCTTTGCTTAGAGCCGGACAGGTGATTTTAATCCTGTTCTTGGCGTGGCTAGGTCAGCGTATTTTGACCCGTGCGATCAGCCGTCTAGCTGTTCGTTACCCGCAGTTACCACCTGAGTTAATGCTGCCGGTACGGGGGCTGGTACGATGGTTGATACTCGGCAGCGCATTTATGCTCGTGCTAGAGCGTTTAGGGGTTTCTGCTCAGGTACTCTGGACAGCTTTAACCGGTTTTGCAGCGGTAGCGGCGGTGGCGTTTTTCGCCATTTGGAGCGTGTTGTCAAACATGTTCTGCTCGTTGCTTATTTTCGCCCTTGGTCCCTTTCGTATCGGGGAGTATGTCGAGGTTATGGAAAGTGCCGACAAGCCGGGTGTCTGCGGACGTGTGATTGCCATCAATCTGTTCTATACCACCTTAGAAGACGCTACCGGCGACGCGCCGGGGGCTTTGTTGCAGATTCCGAATAGTCTTTTTTTTCAAAAAGCCGTGCGCCGATGGCGTCATGGCGAACAACCCAAACCGCGTAATAAAGAGGTTTAAGAAAATATGGAATGGCTGGCTAACCCGGAGATCTGGGTTGCTTTTCTGACGTTGACTGCTCTGGAGATTGTTCTGGGGATCGACAACATCATCTTCATCTCGATCCTGGTCAGCCGTTTGCCCAAGGCACAGCAACCGAAGGCGCGTTTCTTTGGTCTTGCATTGGCTATGGGTACGCGGATCCTGCTGTTGCTGTCGATTAGCTGGGTGATGCGCCTGACGACCGACCTGTTCACGGTATTGGGCCAGGGGATTTCCGGTCGCGACCTTATCTTGTTCTTCGGTGGTCTGTTCCTGCTGTTCAAGAGTACGGCAGAGATCTACCACAGTTTGGAGGGTGAGGAAGAAGGCCCACAGGCTGGCGGTAAGACTTACGGCTTCATGGGCATCATTATTCAGATTGCCATCATCGACATCATCTTCTCGCTGGATTCGGTGATCACCGCGGTAGGTATGGTCAACAACGTACCGGTGATGGTGGCTGCCATTGTGATCTCGGTTCTGGTGATGATGCTGTGCGCCGGTACCATCAGCAACTTCATCGACAAGCACCCGAGCCTGAAAATGCTGGCGCTGTCGTTCCTGATCGTTGTGGGTACCGTGCTCATTGCCGAGTCGTTCGATGTGCATGTGCCGAAGGGCTATGTGTACTTCGCCATGGCCTTCTCCTTGGCCGTTGAGGCGATCAACATCCGCATGCGTACACTGCGCGCTCGTGCCCGGAAGGAAGAGCTTGATCCGGTGCAGCTGCGTAAGGGCTCGCCGTACTGATTACAGTCTGTGCGTAGCGTCAAGACAGGGGTAGGCTAAGGCCTACCCCTTTTTTATGTGTTCGGAAATGGAGTTGAGCAGCATGGCGATTGAGACATGGCTGGCGTTTTTTGTGGCCTGCTGGGTGATCAGCTTATCGCCCGGTGCCGGAGCGATTGCATCCATGTCAGCGGGTTTGCAATACGGTTTTCTGCGTGGCTACTGGAATGCGCTGGGCCTGCAAATAGCGCTGGCCGTACAGATCGCTATTGTTGCAGCGGGTGTGGGGGCGGTGTTGTCGGCCTCTGAGCTGGCGTTTGGGTTGATCAAGTGGTTTGGTGTGGCCTATCTGGTGTATCTCGGCTACCTGCAGTGGAAAGCTCAGCCCAGTGAAATGCAGGCGGATGCTGGTCGACCCATTGGCCGTCCACTGAGTTTGGTGGCGCGGGGCTTTCTGGTGAATATCAGCAATCCCAAGGCAATCGTCTTCATGCTGGCGGTACTGCCGCAGTTTATTGATCCGAAGTCTCCGTTGCTGATGCAGTACCTCATCATGGGGGTGACTATGATCACAGTCGACTTGATCGTCATGGCCGGTTACACCGGTTTGGCGGCCCGAGTATTGGGCGCTTTGCGCTCACCGCGTCAGCAGCGTGTGCTCAATCGCACGTTTGGTGGCTTGTTTATTGGTGCTGCGGCTTTACTGGCTACGGTGCGTCGGGCGGCTAGTTGAGGGCCGGACGGTAGAAACCCAAGGCTTGGGCCGATGTCTACAACGGGCGCCCAAGCTAACTATTTGTAACAGTTTATTGCTGATGGAGAGGCTGGCGCTCATAATCGAACGCTAACTGTTTGCATTTGGTACTCCTTCCCAATGAAGATCCTCTCCCGATTCTGCAACTGGATGCTGTTGCCGGTTCTGGCTTTTTGCAGCCTGAATGTCTTAGCCGGGCCGGTCGATGGTGCCGCTCAGGCACTGCATCTGCTGGGCTACCTGAGTGTTGACTACCCTGCGACCGTAGCAGCAGGGCAGGTGATTGATACTGGTGAGTACAACGAGCAAGTCGAGTTCTTGGGCGTGCTGCATGGCCTAATTGTGGCGCTTCCTGCCCGGCCTGAGCGGGTAACCCTTGAGCAGGGTGTAAACGAGTTGCAGCAGGCTGTTGAGCAACGCAAGGATGGCGCCGCGGTGGCAGCACAGGCGCGCCAACTGGCAGCCATTCTGGCCAAAGCCTATGACGTTTCGCAGACTCCGGCGATAACCCCTGATCCATCCCGGGGTGCGACGTTGTTTGCTGAAAATTGCAGCGTTTGCCATGGAGCGACAGGTGCCGGTGATGGCCCCGCCAGCATGGGCATGGAGCCGCCCCCTGCCAACCTGCGCAGCCATGCACGTATGGATCACCTGAGTCTGTACGACCTGTTCAATACCGTCGGGTTGGGTATTGAGGGCACCGATATGGTGTCATTCGCGGATCAGCTTGATGAGCGGCAACGCTGGGATATCGCCAGCTACATCGCGGGGTTCACCGCAAACCCTGCGCTCAAGGGCGAGCCCATTGCCCTCAGTGAACTGGCCAGCCTGACGCCGGCACAGGTGACCGAACAGCGTGGCGCTGAAGCGGCCGAGCTGTTTCGGGCCCAGCGTGCGCAGCCGCCTATGCAGCAGCGCGGCCCTAAGCAGTTGATCGAGCATACCGTGCAGACCCTGGAGCAAAGCCTGGCTGCCTACCAGGCGGGCGATTCGGCGCAGGCTTACGATTTGTCGGTTGGGGCCTATCTGGAAGGCTTTGAGCTGGTCGAAAGCGCTCTGGATAACCTCGATACCGAGCAGCGCAAGACCACTGAGCGAGCGCTGATGGCTTATCGGCAGGCGTTGCAGGACAGCCAGCCGGTGGCTCAGGCCGCGCAGCGTCTGGAACTGGCCAAGGCTGAACTGGCTAAGTCGGCCAAATTGCTTGAGGGCGAAGGTATGTCCGCCTCCCTGAGCTTCATTTCCAGCTTGCTGATTCTGCTGCGTGAGGGGCTTGAAGCGATTCTGGTACTGGCGGCAATTTTGGCCTTTCTGCGCAATACCGAGCAGCACCATGCTGTACGCAGTGTGCATGTGGGGTGGGCACTGGCGCTGGTTGCCGGTGTGGCGACCTGGGCCCTGGCGGCGTATCTGATTGATGTCAGCGGCGCCCAGCGTGAGTTGCTGGAGGGCGTTACAGCCCTGTTCGCGAGTGTCATGGTGCTGTGGCTGGGTGTGTGGATGCATGACCGCCGCCATGCCGCCGCTTGGCAGGATTACATCAAGAGCAGTTTGGTCAGCGGCGGTGGACGCTTCGGTTTTGCAGTGCTGGCGTTCTTCTCGGTTTACCGCGAGCTGTTTGAAGTCATTTTGTTTTACGAAACCCTGTGGTTACAGGCTGGGCCGCAAGGCCATGGCATGGTTCTGGCCGGCGCCGCTGCGGCGTTGGTGCTGTTGTTGGGGCTGGCGTGGGTGATTCTGCGCGGTTCGCGCAAGCTGCCGCTGGCGACCTTCTTTGGCTTGAATGCAGTGCTGTTATGCGTGCTCTCGGTGGTGTTTGCAGGCCATGGTGTGGCAGCGTTGCAAGAGGCTGGCGTACTGGGCACTCGGCCGGTGGCGTTCTTCGAATTTGACTGGCTTGGCATTCATGACGATGCCTACACCTTGTCTGCACAAGCACTGGCATTGCTTGCCATCGTTGTTTTGTATGGCCGCAGCTGGCTGGCGGCACGGCGTAAAGCCGCTGTCAGTGCGTAGGGCGATGAAAGCCGGTATGGCGTACCATGCCGGCTTTTGCCTGAGTTAGAAGCGAACCATGCGAGTTTGGATTGATGCAGATGCCTGCCCAAAGGCTGCCAAGGATCAGGTGGTCAAATTTGCCCTGAAACGAGGTTTTGAGGTCGTTCTGGTGGCTGGCCAGTCGCAGATCAAACCTGCCTTCAACTGCGTGCGGCTGATTGTGGTGCCCAGTGGCCCTGATGCGGCAGACGACTATCTGGTCGAGCATGCTGTGGCGGGCGAGCTGGTTATTTGCAGCGATATTCCGCTGGCAGATCGCCTAGTCAAGAAGGGTGTCAGCGCACTTGACCCGCGTGGACGTGAGTTTGATGAGCGCAATATGGGCGACAAACTGGCAACCCGAAATCTGTTTACCGAGTTGCGTGAGCTGGGGCAGGTCGGAGGTGGCCAGGCCCCTTACAGTGACCGTGACAAACAGGCCTTTGCCAACAGCCTTGACCGCATCCTGACTCGCCTGCAACGCAAGCAGCCCGCAGGCTGATGCCTTATCCGCAGAGGTAAGTGCCTGTACCTACGGCAACGAGAGTGCCATCGTCACTGTGCAGCTCCGAGCGTACCACTGCGACTTTATTGCCACTTCTCAGCAGCACTGCACTGGCCGTGAACAATTGGCCGCGGCCTGGGCGCAGATAATCCACGCGCAAGTCGATAGTCCCTAGCTTGGAGAGACGGGCCATGCGCTCGCTGGCCGACAGATGTTGGTGTTTGTCGAAGGCGCCGATCAGTGCCATCGCTCCGCCCGCCACATCAAGCAGTGAACTGATCACGCCGCCGTGAAGGATGCCATGGACAAAGTTACCGATCAGCTCGGGCTTCATGGGCAGAGTCATGATGACTTTTTCAGCACTCATTTCGCCCATCTGAATGCCCAGCGCTTGATTGAAGGGTATGCGCTGAAAAAAGTTGATCACCGCGTCGCGCTGTTCAGCTGAGAGTTCAAACGGTTTTGTGCTCATGGCGGCCCTGCCTGCAAAAGAATGCCTGCAAACTGCCGCAGCACACCCGGCCTGACCAGAGGGCAGGCCGGAGTGGCGTAGCCATTGTCGCGAATGCCTTAGGCACCCTCTCAATGGCCAACGTGCAGATTACGCTGCAGGGTGGGCGCTGAGCTCCAGGATGCGGTCAACCAGCTTGTTGATGCCGGAAGCCGCTTCGCTGATGGACTGGGCGAGCATGTAAGCCGGCGTGGTGACCAGCTTGTGCTTTTCATCTTCGACGATGTCGGATACTTCGCATTCTTCGTGTTGGGCGCCCATCTGGGTCAGGGCTGCCGCTGTATCAGCATCCTTACCGATGGTGCAGATCACGCCAGCGCCGAAGATTTTTGCGGCCATGGCCGGGGCAATGCACATCAGCCCTACTGGTTTACCCGCACTGGCAAACGCTTGTACGGCTTGCAATACGTCGGGTTGGACGGTGCAGTTGGCGCCAGCGGTGGCGAAGTCCGACAGGTTTTTAGCCGCACCAAAGCCACCCGGCAGGATCACGGCATCAAAGTCAGCTGCGTGCAGCTCTTTGACATCTTTGATGTTGCCCCGGGCAATTCGGGCTGATTCCACCAGTACGTTGCGGGTGCCGTCCATTTCGTCACCGCTGTAGTGATCCACCACATGCAGTTGCGGGATATTCGGAGCAAAACACTGCACCTGCGCACCGCGCTGGTCGAGGCGCAGCAGGGTAATCACGCTTTCGTGGATCTCTGCGCCGTCGTAGACGCCGCAGCCGGAAAGAATCACCGCGACTTTTTTGTTCATCTCTATCTCCTGATAAATGCAGGGCGAAGGGCATCGCCTTATAACGAATCTGTCGCCAAACGCTACCAGGGTTGGCACAGTTGGCCGTGAGGCCTGACAAACCTTGAATTAAGCTTTATGAAGTAATCCTAGCTGTAAGCCGGTTCTCGCGATACGGCAGACCTATAAATACAAATCGACAGTCCTGCTCAATGCAGAGACATGCCGGAGCACGTCGGGGAGAGACATGGACTACATACTCTACGCAGTACCGTTTTTCTTTGTATTGATCGCCCTTGAATTGCTGGCGGACCGTTGGCGTGGTGTCAGCACCTATCGCTTTTCTGATGCGATCAACAGCCTCAGCACTGGCGTGTTGTCCACCACGTTTGGGCTGATCACCAAGGTGGTAGGGCTCATCACCTACACACTGGCCTGGCAATACCTGGGGCTTTTTGAGCTGTCGGCCGATGACCTCTGGGTATGGCTGTTTGCCTTTGTCTTCTACGATTTCTGCTACTACTGGAACCATCGCCTGGGGCATGAGCGCAATGTGTTGTGGGCGGCTCATTCGGTCCATCACCAGAGCGAGGATTACAACCTCAGTACTGCCTTGCGCCAGACCAGCAGTGGTTTTCTGTTCAGCTGGATTTTCTACCTGCCCATGGCGGTTGTCGGTGTACCGCCTTTGGTGTTCTTGACCGTTGCAGCGATGAACCTGCTTTATCAGTTCTGGGTGCATACACGGCATATCCCCAAGCTGGGTTGGCTGGAGTGGATTCTGACCACGCCGTCGAACCATCGTGTTCACCACGCGCAAAACCCACGTTATATGGATCGTAATTACGGTGGTGTGTTCATCGTTTGGGACAGGATTTTTGGCACCTTTCAGGAGGAGCTGGATGAGGAACCTGCGATCTTTGGTGTTACCACGCCGCTGGCCAGCTGGAACCCGCTGTGGGCAAATATCCAGTTCTATGTGGCGCTGTGGAAGGATGCGGTACGGGCCGAGTCGTGGTGGGACAAGGTGCGCATCTGGTTTATGCCGACTGGGTGGCGTCCCGCTGATGTGGCGGCGAAATACCCCGTAGAAAAACCGGACTTAAGTCGTTTTGTGAAGTTTGATGTGCCCCTGACGTTGGCGCAAAAAATCTATGCCGGTGTCCAGTTTGCCCTTTACCTTGCGTTGGGCAGTGCTCTGCTGGGATTAGGAGAGTCGATGACCATGGCGCAGGCCTTGGTGGGGGCCGTATGGGTAGCGTTTGGCCTGTATTGCATTGGCGCCTGGCTGGAAAACCGCCCTATGGCCAAAGCGCTGGAGCTGCTGCGATTGGTGCTGAATGCGGTGTTTCTCTGGTTGGCTATTGCGGTCGGTATGGTTGCGCAACAGCCTGTGCTCTGGTGGGCGCTGCTGACTTACAGCCTGATTAGCCTCATTGTGATTTTTTGGGCCCCGCGTCCGGCTCCGGCGCGTACTGCCTGAGCATTATCGTCTTACGACTTTGGTGCGCTGCCTGTCTCGCAGTGGCAGGCAGCAGGCCCAGGGGGTGGTACCATGGATGGTGATCCGGACCTGGGCTCTGCATGAATGGCGTTTGCGCATGCTAGCAGCGCTTATTGCACAGTCGAGTTTGGCCATCCCGCGTTCAGTCTTCCTGGTGTAAACAGCGCATGCAGCGCTGGCAGGCTGGCGTGTACACATCAGTGATGTGTTGTAACCATTTGGTCATAATGTCCGCTTATAACTGTCCTGCTTGCCTGTGCTACAGGCTACGGAGTCTGCTGTGAGCGTTACCCCCGCCAATCGCCTGTTTCCCGGAACTCGTCTGCGTCGTAACCGCCGTGACGACTTTTCCCGCCGTCTTGTTCGTGAAAACCGCCTGAGCACCGATGACCTAATCCTGCCGGTGTTTGTTCTGGATGGTGAAAACCGTCGTGAAAGCATTCCGTCCATGCCGGGCGTGGAGCGCCTGTCCATCGACTTGCTGCTGAAAGAGGCTGAGCATTGGGTTGCCCTTGGTATTCCGGCGCTGGCGCTGTTCCCGGTAACGCCATTGGAGAAGAAATCCCTGCAGGGTGAAGAGGCGTGGAACCCCGACGGTATCGCTCAGCGTGCTATCCGCGCTTTGCGCGCCAAGTTCCCGGAGCTGGGCATCATCAGCGATGTCGCTTTGGACCCGTTCACGACCCACGGTCAGGACGGCATTCTCGATGAAGATGGCTACGTGCAGAACGACATCACCGTCGATGCACTGGTTAAGCAGGCCTTGTCCCACGCCGAAGCGGGTGCTCAGGTCGTTGCACCGTCGGACATGATGGACGGTCGCATTCAGGCCATTCGCGAGGCGCTGGAGCTGGCTGACCATACCAACGTGCGCATCATGGCTTACTCCGCCAAATACGCCAGTGCCTACTACGGTCCGTTCCGTGATGCTGTCGGCTCGGCGGCTAACTTGGGCAAAGGCAGCAAGAACACTTATCAGATGGACCCTGCCAACGGTCACGAAGCCCTGCACGAAGTGGCAGCGGACTTGGCCGAAGGCGCCGATATGGTCATGGTCAAACCGGGCATGCCGTATCTGGATATCGTCTGGCGAGTTAAAGATGCGTACAAGGTGCCGACCTTTGCGTATCAGGTCAGTGGTGAATACGCGATGCACATGGCCGCCATCCAAAATGGCTGGCTGAGTGAAGCGGTGATCCTTGAGTCACTGACAGCCTTCAAACGTGCCGGTGCAGATGGCATTCTGACCTACTTCGCCGTACGTGCAGCAGAACTCTTGAAACAAGGGCAATAATTAACCAGGAGCACCCATGAATACCGAAGGACTCACGAATACTGAGTTGCAGGACAGCACCGTCGCAGTACCAGAGGAGGCCGTGGTCGAGACACCCTGTGTCGAAACACCTGCCCCGGTTGTTGCAGCACCGGTTCCTGGGCTGGATGACAGCAGCTTGTACATCCATCGTGAGCTGTCGCAGTTGCAATTCAATATCCGCGTGCTGGAACAGGCGCTGGATGAGTCCTATCCGCTTCTGGAGCGCCTGAAGTTCCTGCTGATTTTCTCCAGCAACCTGGACGAGTTTTTCGAAATTCGGGTTGCTGGCCTGAAGAAGCAGATCAACTTTGCCCGTGAACAAGCCGGTGCGGATGGTTTACAGCCGCACCAAGCTTTGGCCCGCATCTCTGAGTTGGTGCATGAGCAGGTTGAGCGTCAATACGCCATCCTCAATGACACCCTGTTCCCGGAGATGGCCAAGCACAATATTAATTTTATCCGCCGTCGTTTCTGGACACCCAAAATCAAGACCTGGGTGCGCCGTTACTTCCGCGATGAGATTGCGCCGATCATTACGCCGATCGGTCTTGATCCAACTCACCCGTTCCCGCTGCTGGTGAACAAGAGCCTCAACTTTATCGTTGAGCTTGAAGGGGTGGATGCGTTTGGCCGCGACTCCGGTCTGGCAATCATCCCAGCCCCACGCCTGTTGCCGCGCATTATCAAAGTGCCGGAAGAGGTGGGGGGCGCAGGGGACAATTTCGTATTCCTGTCCTCCATGATCCACGCCCACGCCGATGACCTGTTCCAGGGCATGAAGGTGAAGGGTTGCTACCAGTTCCGTCTGACCCGAAACGCCGACCTGTCGGTGGATACCGAGGATGTCGAAGACCTGGCCCGTGCCCTGCGTGGCGAATTGCTCAGCCGTCGATATGGCGATGCGGTGCGCCTGGAGGTGGTCGACAGCTGCCCGAAACCGCTGGTGGATTACTTGCTCAAACAGTTCGGCCTGAGCGAAGGCGAGTTGTACCGTGTTAATGGCCCGGTCAACCTGATCCGCCTGTTCAGCATTACCGGGCTGGAAAGTCACCCGGAGCTGCAATACGCGCCGTTTACTCCGGTAATCCCCAAGCTGCTGCAAAATGCAGAGAACATCTTCAACGTGGTGAGCAAGCAGGACATCCTGCTGTTGCACCCATTCGAATCCTTCACCCCCGTGGTTGACCTGCTGCGCCAGGCGGCTAAAGATCCCCATGTGTTGGCCATTAAACAGACGCTGTACCGCTCTGGGGCGAACTCGGAAATCGTCGATGCGCTGGTGGAGGCTGCCCGTAACGGCAAGGAAGTCACCGCGGTCATTGAACTGCGCGCGCGCTTCGATGAAGAGTCCAACCTGCAGCTGGCCAGCCGCCTGCAAGCGGCGGGTGCAGTGGTTATTTATGGTGTGGTGGGCTTCAAGACCCACGCCAAAATGATGCTGATCCTGCGCCGCGAAAACGGCGAAATCGTCCGTTATGCCCACCTGGGTACCGGTAACTACCATGCTGGTAACGCCCGCTTGTACACTGACTACAGTCTGCTTACCGCCGACGTAGCGCTGGGTGAAGACGTGTCCAAACTGTTCAGCCAGCTGATTGGCATGGGCAAAACCCTGCGCATGAAAAAGCTACTGCATGCGCCGTTTACCCTGAAGAAAACCCTGCTGGACATGATTGCGAAGGAAACTGCGCTGGCTGCAGAAGGGAAGTCCGCGCACATCATCGCCAAGTTCAACTCCCTGACAGACCCTAAGGTCATTCGTGCCCTGTACAAGGCCAGTCAGAGTGGGGTGAAAATCGACCTGGTGGTGCGCGGTATGTGCTGTCTGCGTCCGGGGATTCCAGGGGTTTCCCATAACATTCAGGTGCGCTCAATTATTGGTCGCTTCCTCGAACACACCCGGGTTTTCTACTTCCAGAATGGCGGTGAGGAAAAGATTTACCTCTCCAGTGCTGACTGGATGGAGCGTAACCTCGACAAGCGTGTCGAGACGTGTTTCCCGGTAGAGGGCAAAAAATTGGTCACTCGGGTGAAGAAAGAGCTGGAAAGCTACCTGACTGACAATACTCAAGCCTGGCTGTTGCAGCCCGATGGCCGTTATGTGCGCTGTTCGCCCAGTGGTAACCAGAACCCACGCAGTGCTCAGGCCGGTTTGCTGGAGAAGCTGACAGCACCACAAGTCAGCGTGCGTTGAATGCGAGCTCGATAACGCCAGCATGGCAAAACAAAACGGCAGCCTAGGCTGCCGTTTTAGTTTCAGCTGATACGCAGATCCAAGTTGATCCGCTTAAGCCATTCGGCTTCAGCCTCAAAGTCAGCCTGAGTCAGCGGGTTTTGCTCAAGCCAGCCTTTGGGGAAGATGATTTCCAGGCTGCTTTCGCTGGCTTTCAACTGCACTTCCGGCATCTCCTGATTACCACGAATGTGGTGGAACAGGATGGCGAAACGCAGCAACACACACAGACGAATCAGCTGGGTGCCTTCGTCAAAGTCGGAAAATTTGTCTTTAGGAATGTTGCGGCGGTGGCCGCGAACCAGCAGGGCAAGCATTTCCTGATCGCGGCGAGAAAAACCTGCGAGGTCCGAATGCTCAATCAGATAGGCGCCATGCTTGTGGTAGTGGTAATGAGCAATGTCCAGACCCACTTCATGCACTCTGGCAGCCCAACGCAGCATGTCGCTGTGCCATTCCTCTTCCAGCTCCCAGTCTTTGGCGACCTTATTCAGGGCGGACAGGGCTTTGGCCTCAACCCGAGCAGCCTGATACTGATCGACGTGGTAGCGCTCCATGAAGGAAGTCAGCGTGCGTTCGCGCACGTCCTCATGCTGGTAGCGGCCTAGCAGGTCGTACAGAACGCCTTCGCGCAGGGCGCCTTCAGAGTGACTCATGTGCTCGAGGTCACAGGCATCGAAAATGGCTTCGAGAATGGCCAGGCCTGAGGGGAAAATGGTGCGGCGATCTGGCTTGATACCATCCAGGTCAATTTTCTCTACATCACCGGCCTTAAACAGCTTTCGCTTAAGCCATGCCAGGCCTTGGGTATTAACTTCACCGTTACCCAGTCCCGCTGCTTTAATCGCCAAGCCAACAGCTTTGATCGTGCCTGAGGCGCCTACCGCTTCTTCCCAGGTGATCCGACGCAGGGCGTTTTCAATCCCCATCAGTTCCAACCGGGCAGCGGTGTAAGCCTGGGCGTAACGTGCGGCAGTGATCTTGCCGTCTTTAAAGAAGCGCTGGGTATAGCTCACGCAGCCCATTTGCAGGCTTTCACGCAGCAGGGGCTCGAAGAACTGGCCGATAATAAATTCGGTACTGCCGCCGCCAATATCCGCCACCAGACGCTTGTTCGGGGTGTCGGCAATGCTGTGGGAAACGCCCAGATAGATCAGGCGCGCTTCTTCACGACCCGAGATGACCTCGACTTGGTGACCGAGAATCTCTTCTGCACGGCGAATGAATACCGCACGGTTACGGGCTTCACGCAGGGCGTTGGTGGCGACTACCCGCACTGCACCTTCTGGCAGCCCGGCAATCATTTGCGCGAAGCGGCGCAGACAATCCAAACCGCGATTGATCGCTTCCTCGCTGAGCTGATGGTTTTCATCCAGCCCTGCTGCCAGTTGAACCTTTTCCCCGAGCCGTTCGAGGATGCGAATTTCTCCATGATCGGCCTTGGCCAGCACCATATGGAAGCTGTTAGAGCCCAGATCAATGGCGGCTATAAGAGGAAAGGATTCGGCAGTTTTATGCGGCATAACAGACAATTCTCGAGGCTGAACCGCGCCATCCTGCCACGATAGGGCAGCCTAGCCAACGCATTCTGATGCCGCAGGGGTTCGTTACAGTGAAGTTTATAAAGGTGTCCGTTGAAAGTCTGACCAGTTGTCTGAAATTCCCTGACTTTGCAGTTTCATATGTCTGCGTTGATAACCTTTATAGATAAGCTCAATGGCGATTGCCTTCCTGTCAGGGGGCAAGACAGCTATCATGTCGGCCATCTTTATGCTTCCGTAAACGGAGATTTTCCATGAGCGAATTCATCACCAACGTCAGCGATGCCAGCTTCGAGCAGGATGTCATCCAGGCTGAAGGTCCGGTTCTGGTCGATTACTGGGCTGAATGGTGCGGTCCCTGCAAAATGATCGCTCCGGTGCTGGATGAGATTGCTCAGGCTTATCAGGGCAAGCTGAAAGTTTGCAAACTGAACATCGACGAGAACCAGGAAACTCCGCCTAAGTTCGGCGTGCGTGGCATCCCGACTCTGATGCTGTTCAAAAACGGCAACGTTGAAGCCACCAAGGTTGGCGCACTGTCTAAGTCGCAACTGGCTGCTTTTATCGACGCCAATATCTGATTTAAGCGTTAACAAAAGCCCCGCTATATGCGGGGTTTTTTGTTTAAAGATACTAGACGCGATAAATATTCAAGTGTTACATTCGTTGTCGCTGCATTTTCTATGTGGCCCTCTGCAAGCCGTCGCCGGCACTTCTACTCGAACTATCGACAATTAAAGCAGGCGCTCAGCCGTTCTCAGCGGCACGGCTTATCAAGCTGAATAGCTTATTTCCCTCCTTACAATGATTACGTCATTCCTATGAATCTGACCGAACTCAAGCAAAAGCCGATTACCGAACTGCTGGAACTCGCCGAACAACTTGGCCTGGAAAACATGGCCCGTTCGCGTAAGCAGGACGTGATTTTCTCTCTGCTGAAAAAACATGCAAAAAGCGGCGAGGAAATCTCCGGTGATGGCGTGCTGGAGATACTCCAGGACGGTTTCGGCTTCCTCCGCTCTGCGGATGCTTCCTATCTCGCTGGCCCCGATGACATCTATGTCTCGCCGAGCCAGATTCGTCGTTTCAACCTGCGCACGGGCGATACCATCGTCGGTAAGATCCGTCCGCCGAAGGAGGGCGAGCGTTATTTCGCCCTGTTGAAGGTTGATACCATCAACTTCGACCGTCCAGAAAACGCGAAGAACAAGATTCTGTTCGAGAACCTGACGCCGCTGTTCCCTAATGAGCGCCTGCTCATGGAAGCTGGTAACGGTTCCACTGAGGACATCACCGGCCGTGTGATCGACCTTTGTGCTCCGATTGGTAAAGGCCAGCGTGGCCTGATCGTGGCACCGCCGAAAGCGGGTAAAACCATCATGCTGCAAAACATTGCAGCAAACATTGCCCGTAATAATCCAGAGTGCCACCTGATCGTTCTACTGATCGACGAGCGTCCGGAAGAAGTAACCGAGATGCAACGCACCGTGCGCGGCGAAGTGGTTGCATCGACCTTCGATGAGCCGCCAACCCGCCACGTGCAAGTGGCCGAAATGGTGATCGAGAAGGCTAAACGTCTGGTTGAGCACAAGAAGGATGTGGTCATTTTGCTCGACTCCATCACCCGTCTGGCCCGCGCCTACAACACCGTCATCCCAAGCTCCGGCAAGGTGCTCACCGGTGGTGTTGATGCCCATGCTCTGGAGAAGCCGAAGCGTTTCTTTGGTGCTGCCCGTAACATCGAAGAAGGCGGCTCACTGACCATCATCGCCACCGCGCTGGTTGAAACCGGCTCGAAGATGGATGAAGTGATTTACGAAGAGTTCAAAGGCACCGGTAACATGGAGCTGCCGCTGGACCGCCGTATCGCTGAGAAGCGCGTGTTCCCAGCCATCAACATCAACCGCGCAGGTACCCGTCGCGAAGAGTTGCTGACTGCTGAAGACGAACTGCAGCGTATGTGGATTCTGCGCAAGCTGCTGCACCCGATGGATGAAATCGCTGCCATCGAATTCCTCATCGACAAGCTCAAGGTCACCAAGACCAACGATGAGTTCTTCCAGTCGATGAAGCGCAAATAATTGCGGTGATGCCGTAATCAGAAAGCCCCTCGGGATTCCCGCAGGGGCTTTTTTTATTCCTCTTTAAATTGTTTTTTATCCTACTAATTTGATCGGGATATATCGGGGGTTAATTACCAGTTTCTAGTTATTGTGTTTGGAAGGTTTTTTTGATTCATGTCAAATGTTTGCTAAGTATCCGAAAAATCTAGTTTTTTTCTCATCTTAAGCCCCGTCGAACATTGCGTTCAGTGTGAGCAATGTGCAACGCTAATATCCAAATGCCATCATGGAGTATCGTCGCCGAAAAGCTGTTTTGGTGGTGAGTGGGTGGTCGAACGCTTGTGGCTGGGCAGTTTGTTCATGGATGGGCATATATGCTCCAAAGGATGGTCCTTCCATGACGAATAACAAGTCGCGTTTCCCTGCACGTTCTCAAGCCTATGCGCTTGAGCCTAGGGTTTTGTTTGATGGGGCAGGTGCGGTCGCGGCTGTCGAGCAGCTTCCAGCGTCTGGGGAGCCTGTTCAGCATGCACCCGAGGCAGAGCAAGGGGCCGTACCAGCTGCGTTTGCTATGCCCATGTTGTTTGGCTCAGCACCGGAGATTGAAAGCATTCTCCGTCAGACCCCGAGTTTCGATACTACCGGCGCGGAAAGTGTGACCTTCAGGGTGACGTTCAGTGAGCAGGTTAAAGGCGTCACCGCCAACTCCTTTGTGATTGCTCCCGGTTCGCTCAGTGGCGCAACAATTCAGTTGGTAACATCCGTGGGTTCTGATGGTCGACAATACGATGTTGTCGTCGGCAATCTGAGCGGCAGTGGTACGTTGAACATTGATTTGGCGGCCAACTCAGGCGTCAAAAGTCAGGCCACTGATATAGCGCTGGCGGCGACTAATCCGACTGACTCTAGTCGCGATCACAGCTACAGCATCGATCGTGTGATTAACGCGCCAAGTGCCACGGCTATTGATGTCGGCCAGGTGAGTCAGTCCACCATTATCACCAGCGCTAATTCCGAATTTACCTTGAGTGGTCGCGCCGATGCAGGCGATACGGTGCGTATTTATTTGGGCAGCGCGCTGGTGGGCAGTGGAGTGGCCAACCCTGACGGAGAATGGTCCGTACAAGTGCGGCCTGCTGCAGCTCTGGCCGATGGCAGTTATAACCTGGTGGTGCGTAGTAATGACGCCGCGGGAAACACCAAGGCTGAGGCCTATGTTTTGCAGATTGATACCGGTTTGCCTGTGCCGGATCCAGGTGCGAGCAAGGTCAGCGACATCATTGTCACGTTGCAATTCAACGAGCCTCTAAAAAACAGTGGGGTTCCGGCGCTGACGGACTTTAGTGTGAATGTCGACGGTTCACTGGTGACGCCTGTACATATTGCCGTCAGCGGCAATCGTGTGCAGTTGACGTTAGCCAACCCCGTACAGGCAGGACAGGTCATCAAGGTCAGCTACGGTGGTAACGCACTGAGGGATGCGGCGGACGGCCGGGTACTTCATTTCAGCGATTTGCTCATTAGCAATGATACGAAAGCCGGTAATCAGGCTCCGGTGATCGGTGGAACCGCATTTGCTGCAGGCAAGAATGCCACCTGGTACAGCTTGGGTGACCCGGCTGTTGCGGTGTTCGGTTCGCGGCTTGCCAACGACACTCGAACCTTGCTGTTGACCGACGCAGATGATACCGAGCTGGAAAAGGCGGTCGCCAGCATCAGTGGCAATTTTAAAAGTGGCGACAAACTGGGCGTATGGGACCCGCTCAGCCAATCTCTGAGTGTCAGCGGCACACTGCAATCAGGCATCCGTTACCAGTTCGATGCAGCTACGGGGAAATTGACCTTCACTGGCCATGCGACTCGGGAACAGTACGAAACGGCGCTGCAAAGCGTGCGCTTCACGGCATCGTCCGATAAGGACGCTAAGCGAACGATCAGCCTGACGGTGAATGACGGGCAGGCCAACTCGGCGGTTGCTACACGAAGCATTTATGTTCTGGGTACGGCGTTTTCTCTTGATGCAACCACAACCTCTTACCTGGTCGGCGAGATTTCTGATTTTGGCGGTACTGGCTTCGATCTGGTCGGCGTCAACTTGGTGATGGGGACAGTCGATACGGTAAAGCTCACCGATGGCAGTGCGTATAACGACTTCACGTCGTCTAGCGTCAATGCTCTGGGTTTTAACCCGATTGACGGCCACCTGTATGCATCTCTAAATGCCGATCCTCGAGGGGTTATCCGCTTAGACGCGGAAACGAAAACCTTTGTACAAATAAGCAAATACAGCGACCACACCAACGCGCCGACTGGTACAGGTGCTGTTAACTCAGCAGACTTTGATAACAAGGGTGTGATGTGGCTGTACCGTGACAGTAAATTTTATCGCTTGGATCTGAACCCAGAGTCGGCTACCTACGGCCAGTGGCTCAAACCAATTTCCGTAAGCGCTTATGGCGGTACCGACATGTCGTTCAGCAAGGACGGTCGGCTGTTTACTGCTGATTCCGGGAAGCTCTACGAGGTCACTTTCGCTGGACTGGACGGCGACTCCCCGACTGCTACCTCAACGCAGGTGACTACAACCGGAGTGGCGATCCCAACCACTTCGCTCTATGGATTTCCCATGCAGTATTTCGATACGAATGGGTATTTCTATTTCACCAACGGTGGCACAACGATCTATCGCGTCAACGTCTCGGATAGTGCGGCGGCTGATTACCGCAAGGTGACTACCATTAATGCGGGCGCCACTTTGCCGACCACGGGGGACGCCGGGCGGGTAGTAACCATCAACCTCGATTTTGGTGATAGTGCGGATAGTCGCTATAAGACGACGTTAAGCAATGACGGCGCGCGGCATAACTTATTGGGCAGTGAGGTCTGGTTGGGTAGTCGGCCCGATGCTGAGACCGATGCTAAGAGTGACAGCAGCACGACACCCGATAGCGACGAGGCCGTCACTGAGTTCCCCGCTCTGCGTCAGGGTATGAGCAGCTACAGCGTCGATGTGAAGGTCACTAACACAGGCGGTGAAGCTGCAACGCTGATCGGCTGGATTGATTTCAACAAAGACGGCAAGTTCAGTGTCAACGAGGCGGCGACCATTACGGTGCCTGCCAATACGGTTAATGGCACGGTGCGTTTGACATGGACGGTGCCTGCAGGTGTGACGCTCACGACGGGGGACACCTATGTTCGTTTGCGTATCGCCAGTGAATGGAATGCCGCGACCGATGTTAATGGCCATGACCAGCGTTCCTACGGCCCGCGCATGGATGGTGAGGTTGAAGACTACAAAATCACCATTCAGGCGCCTGACAGCATTGCGCCGAAGATAACCACGGTCAGCGTGGTCGACGGCAATGTCGGGCCGCGTAGTACTCCGGTTGGTAAAGTTGAAATCGTGTTTTCCGAGCCTGTTGTGGGCGTCGATATCAGCGACTTCACCCTTACCCGCGACGGTCAGACTATCACTTTGCCGGCTAACACCCCGGTCAGTGGCAGCGGTACAACCTGGACCATTGATCTTTCAGCCGTGACCAGCCCGACGGGGGGCTATGAGCTGAGTGTGCCCAATGGCGCAGGCATTCTCGATGATGCAGGCAATCAACTGACTGACGGCGGCAGCATCAGCTTTGAGATCGACACCACCGCTCCGGTGATTGATCTGGACACCGCCAATGACAGCTCCCGTGACTGGCGAGCCACCAGTTTGGCTGGCGCAGCGGTTAGCTTGGATAACAATAATGGCCCCGCTCTGGTGGTGGAGAAAGACAACGGCCGCAGCGAAATCACCCGCATTGATATCACCATCTACGGTATCCGAGACGAAGGCGATGAGCGTCTGATTATCGGTAGCGCCGTCTTCGACGCCTCCGGCGGTTCTGGTGCGCAGCTCGGTGTAAACGTGGATGGCGTGATCGTTGATATCAGCTACAGCAACGGCACCTTTACCATTGTCCGCAATGGCGGTGGGGTTCTCAGCCAGGAGCAGGCGTCGACCCTCATCGCTAACTTGCAGTACTCCAATGAGTTAGGCAACGCTGCTACCAATGGCGAGCGTGTGTTCAACATTACGGCTACCGACAAGGCTGGGGTTAAATCCAGTCCAGCCGTTGCCACTGTTGAGGTAACTGGAGGCAGCGGCAGTGCTGGGGTGCAGATACCCACGGTGGATAGCCTATACACTGCCAACAGCACCCCAACGCTGACGGGGCAGGCTGATGTGCCGCCCGGCCAGACCTTGACGGTTACGGTTAATGGCGTTGACTACAGCTGGCAGGAAGGTTCTGCGCCGGGTGAGCCCTTGCAGTACGATCCGGACCAGCACACGTGGACGCTAACAATCCCTGACGCTAATGCCCTAGCAGATGGGACTTATCCAGTCACCGCTACGGTTACTGATGGCGCTGAAAACCGCACCGACATTACAACCAATGAGTTGGTTATCGATACCTTGCCGCCTGAGCCGCCGACAGTGGTGAGTCAGATCACCAGTGACCTGACGCCGACCATTACCGGCAGCGCTGAGGTTCGTGACGGTGAATACCTCGAAGTGACGGTTAACGGTGTCACCTATGCCGAAGGCGATGGCAATCTGCTGCGGGTCAACAATCAGTGGACGCTGGTGATTCCGCAGGGCGATGCCCTCACGCCAAACCAAACCTATAACGTCACCGCTACCACCTTCGACCGTGCAGGCAACAGCCGCGATGACATCAGCAGCGCTGAGCTGATCATCGACACGATTGCTCCTACGCTGGATTTGAACCCTGCTGACACTAAAACCCTGGATGATCGAGTGATCACCTATGGTTCAGCGGTCAGTCTGGATGTCAGCACCTCGCCTGTAGGCTTGGCTGAGGATGGCGGTCTGTTGGCACACATAAGTATCACGGTCGATGGCCTGAAAGACGGGAGTAATGAGCAACTCAAACTGGGCTCGCAGACCTTCTCCGCAGCCGGAGCCAGCGTAGCTTCTGTGCAGGTGGCTGGGGTGGACTTCAAGATCAGTCACTCTGGTTCGAGCTTCACCATCACCCGCACCGATGCTGCTCCGATGAGTGTGGAAGAGGCCAAATCCGTAATTGCTGCGCTGCAGTACCAAAACGCTGCCCCGAGTGGTACCGCGAGCAGCGGTGAGCGCACATTTAGCTTTACCGTTACTGATCTCGCCGGGCTTAGCAGTGAGGCTGCGGTAGCGCATGTCGTTATCCCAGAACCTGTCACCATCACCAGCCCCGTGGTTAACGAAGCTTCACCCTATGCCGTATTTACAGTAACGGGCACCCCTGGCGAGGTGCTGACGCTGGCATTGGCCGATGGCACTGGGGCCAAGGGCGCTCAAGGCGCGGGCACCGACTTCGGCAGCAAAACCTCAGATCCCAATCTTGAGTACTCTCTTGATAACGGTGAGACCTGGATTGAATACACGGGCTCCTCATTTACCCTCACCACAGGCGATGGCAACCTGCTGGTGCGTACCCCTATTGTCAGTGATGCGGATGATGAGGGCAGCGAAACCTTTACCCTGACCGTTGCGGCGGTCGGTGGTTCGAGTGCAACGGGCACTGCCACGATCAACGATGATGGCAGCGGCAATATCTTTAAGTCTGACGGCAGCCAAGCCTCGCTTGTCCCAGGTGCGCCGGACTATGTCGTACCAGACGATGATCGTCGCGTCTCGGTGACTAGCCCGCAGGTAAACGAAGCCTCTGATCACATTGTCTACACCGTCAGCGGCACACCGGGGCAGTCGGTTGATCTTGCGCTGGGCAGCAGTGGTACAGCCACGTCCGGCGTGGATTACACAACCGGTATCCAGTACTCCACGGATAATGGCGGCAGCTGGATCACTTACAGCCCCGACACACCGGTGGTCACGCCTGCGGATGGCGAGATTCTGGTACGTATAGAGCTGATCAACGATGACCTTGCCGACAATGGCGAAACTGTAATCCTGCAGGTCACTCCGATCGGCGGCCATACCTCAAGCGGCACTGCGACCATCAGAGACGACAGCACCGGCGATATCTTCAAGGATGATGGCAGCGAAGCACCTAAATATCCGGCTGATACGGGGTATGTGGTGCCGGATGATGATCGTCGCGTCACCGTCAGCAGCCCGGATGTTAACGAAGCGTCGCCGCATATCGTTTACACCGTCAGCGGCACTGCTGGGCAGTCGATTGAGTTGGCTGTTGGTGCGACCAGTACCGCGACGGTGGCTACGGACTATCAGGGCACTCTCCAGTACTCCACAGACAACGGTCTGAACTGGAATACCTACACAACAGGCACACCGGTGGTGACTCCAGCCGGAGGCAGCGTGCTGGTGCGTCTGCCGTTGAGCAACGACAGCGATCTGGACGGTGGCGAAACTGTTGTACTTGAGGTTACGCCCGTTGGCGGCCACACCGGCAGTGGCACTGCGACCATCAGAGACGACAGCACCGGCGATATCTTCAAGGACGATGGCAGCAAAGCATCTAAAGATCCGGCTGATACGGGGTATGTGGTGCCGGATGATGATCGTCGCGTCACCGTCAGCAGCCCGGATGTTAACGAAGCGTCGCCGCATATCGTTTACACCGTCAGCGGTACGGCAGGGCAGGCGGTGCAGTTGGCGATTGCCGGCGGCACTGCGACAGACGGCGGTGTCGACTATTACGGCACCCTGCAGTACAGCACCGACAACGGCAGCACATGGCATGACTACAGCGCAGCAGTAGTTACCCCAGCCAGCGGTGATTTCCTGGTACGAGTGCCGCTGGTCAACGATAGCGTTGCCGACAATGGTGAAACCGTGCTGCTGCAAGCTACGCCTGTTGGTGGGCACAGCAGCACAGGCACGGCAACCATTTTGGATGAGGGCAGTGGGGATATCTTTAATCCTGACGGTTCGCTGGCTCCAGACACCGAAGGTACGCCGGGCTACGTCCAGCGTGACGATGACCGCCGTGTCACGGTGACCAGTCCGCAGGTTAATGAGTCATCGCCGCATGTCGTCTACACCGTAACCGGCACGCCGGGCCAAGCGCTTGAGATTGAAATCAGTGGCGGCACAGCCACTGAAGGCAGCGATTACCAGCCTGTTGTCGAGTACTCCATCGACGACGGTCAGACCTGGAGCATCTATGAACCGGGCACGTCAGTGGTTACGCCGCCATCTGGTGAGGTGCTGATTCGTGTGCCGCTGATCAACGACGCGCTCCCAGACAACAACGAGACGCTGGTTGTCACCGTCACGCCGCCAGGTGGCTACCCTGCTGAAGGGACTGCCACTATCACTGATGATGGCACCGGTACAGTGTTCGGCCCGGATGGCAAACCGCGCACGGATGTAGTGCCGGGCGATGATCGACCGGTCACCGTCAGCAGTCCGGACGTTAACGAGGCTTCTGATTACATCGTCTACACCGTCAACGGCACACCAGGGCAGTCGGTTGATCTGGCGCTGGGCAGCAGTGGTACGGCCACGTCCGGCGTGGATTACACAACCGGCATCCAGTACTCCACGGATAATGGCGGCAGCTGGATCACTTACAGCCCCGACACACCGGTGGTCACGCCTGCGGATGGCGAGATTCTGGTACGTATAGATCTGATCAACGATGACCTTGCCGACAATGGCGAAACTGTAATCCTGCAGGTCACTCCGGTCGGCGGCCATACCTCAAGCGGCACTGCGACCATCAGAGACGACAGCACCGGCGATATCTTCAAGGACGATGGCAGCGAAGCACCTAAAGATCCGGCTGATACGGGGTATGTGGTGCCGGATGATGATCGTCGCGTCACCGTCAGCAGCCCGGAGGTTAACGAAGCGTCGCCGCATATCGTTTACACCGTCAGTGGTACGGCAGGGCAGGCGGTGCAGTTGGCGATTGCTGGCGGCACTGCGACAGACGGCGGTGTCGACTATTACGGCACCCTGCAGTACAGCACCGACAACGGCAGCACATGGCATGACTACAGCGCAGCAGTAGTTACCCCAGCCAGCGGTGATTTCCTGGTACGAGTGCCGCTGGTCAACGATAGCGTTGCCGACAATGGTGAAACCGTGCTGCTGCAAGCTACGCCTGTTGGTGGGCACAGCAGCACAGGCACGGCAACCATTTTGGATGAGGGCAGTGGGGATATCTTTAATCCTGACGGTTCGTTGGCTCCAGACACCGAAGGTACGCCGGGCTACGTCCAGCGTGACGATGACCGCCGTGTCACGGTGACCAGTCCGCAGGTTAATGAGTCATCGCCGCATGTCGTCTACACCGTAACCGGTACGCCGGGCCAAGCGCTTGAGATTGAAATCAGTGGCGGCACAGCCACTGAAGGCAGCGATTACCAGCCTGTTGTCGAGTACTCCATCGACGACGGTCAGACCTGGAGCATCTATGAGCCGGGCACGTCAGTGGTCACGCCGCCATCTGGTGAGGTGCTGATTCGTGTGCCGCTGATCAACGACGCGCTCCCAGACAACAACGAGACGCTGGTTGTCACCGTCACGCCGCCAGGTGGCTACCCTGCTGAAGGGACTGCCACTATCACTGATGATGGCACCGGTACAGTGTTCGGCCCGGATGGCAAACCGCGCACGGATGTAGTGCCGGGCGATGACAATAATCCCAGCGCAGGCCCTGTGCTGAGTAGCGAGTCGCCGGACGGCCGTCCGATCACCGTGGATGTGGTGCGCGAAGCTTCTGATCCGAATGGTGATCCGTTGCGTGTCACAGAGATCAACGGCCAGCCTGTGCGGCCGGGTCAGATTATTGTGATTGAACAGGGCACCATTCGTTTGGATGGCGAGGGGCGCATTACTTTCACGCCCAAGCCTGGGACGCAGGAAAGCCTGACGATTCAGTACACCCTCAGCGATCCAAGCGGGCGCAGCGCGACCGGCACCTGGAACATCACTGTGCAGGTTGCGCCAGTCCCGCAGGCAGACGATTCCTCTTGGGGGCGGCCGCAGGGTAGCTTCACTTATTGGAGCGATGCCTCGGCTGCTGCATTTCGTCCGGCTCAGTCATTACTGCTTGAGGATCAAGCTAGGCCGCTGAGCGTGTTCTTTGACGGCTCGGTGTTTGATCGTGTAGCGCGCTTGCCCATCCCACTGCATCCGGCGCTATTCATCAACAACGAAGTGGCCAGAACCCAGGCCGAACGTGAACGTGATGACCAGCGTGCGCAGATGAGCGCTTACTTCAATCCAGCGGAGCAGCCTCGGCGTTTTATCGCCACTGATCCTGGGTTTGTACCGGGCCAATACGTTCAGGGTGAAGTGTTCAACACGCAAATGCTCGCCAAGCGTCTTGCTGAAATCGCGGCGGGTCGATTTGCTCCACTCGTTATAGAGGCAGGGGCTGAGGGTGTTGAGCAGCCCGACAGCGATTCGGATGAGCGTGGGACGCAGGATGCATCTGAGCAGGTTGGCGTCAGCCGAAATAGTGGCAATGCCACAGTCGGCTCGGCCAAATCCTTCACCGAACAGCTGCGTCAAGGTGAGCGCCGCTTACCGTTGGCCGTGCGCTAGTTTCAGCCGTTAACAGTATTCCTAAGAGAAAGCTTATGTTTGTAACGAACACGCAAGTGGTAAAAACCAGAGGTCTGCGTCCAGTGGCCCCCTTACTGGTGGCGCTCATGCTGGCAGGTTGCGGAGCGCTGAGCCCAGTGCCATACAGCGACGAAGAAGTGCGTAACCGGGTTCAGGTTGACCGCCAGGGCATGTTTGCCGAGCAGGAGCCGGTGTTAGCGCCGATTACTTTTCATGAGGCCGCTGCCCGGGCGCTGAAGTACAACCTGGATTATCGCCTGAAGCTGATGGAAAACGCCCTCAGTCAGAACCTGCACGAGTCTTCGTTGCATGAGATGCTGCCTCGGGTGGTGGCGGGGGCCGGTTATTCATGGCGCAGCAATGATTCTGGTGGCACTTCCATTGGCATAGAAGATCGCCAAGAAAGCTTACGGGCATCCACCAGCCAGGAGCGTGAGCGTTACCTGGGTAATCTGAACTTCTCCTGGAGTGCGCTGGACTTTGGCGTGTCGTACTACCGCGCGCAGCAAAAGGCGGATCAGGTGCTGATGGCTGAGGAGCGTCGGCGTAAAGTGGCGCAGAACGTGATTCAGGACGTGCGCAACAGTTACTGGCGCGCTGTCGGTGCACAAAAGCTGCTGAATCAGGTGGATGACCTGCTGGCCCGGTCGCAACGCGCGTTGAACAAAGCTAAAGAGGTTGAGCGTCAGGGCCTGATGCCGCAGGCGCAAGTGCTGGCTTACCAGCGCGCATTGATCGATGCCGTGAACTTGCTGACCCTGCGTCGTCAGGATCTCGAACTGGCTAAAACTGAACTCGCAGCTCTGATGTCTCTACCGCCGGGCACTGCGTTCAGTTTGGCCGAAGAGCAAGAGCAGGTGCTGCCGCAAGCTCCGACCAACTTGGATCAGCTGGAACTGCTGGCCCTGCAAAAACGCCCGGAAATCATGGAGGAGTGGTATCGCAAGCGTGTCACCGAAAACGATATCAAAGCGGCCAAACTGTTGCTCTGGCCTAACCTTAGTGTGGATGCCGGGCCGCAGTACGACAGTAACCGTTATAACTACAGCAGTCACTGGACTGATGTGGGCGTTCGACTGTCATGGAACATCCTTAAACTGTCGCAGTACCCGTCGCTTAAACGCTCGCACGAGATGCAAAATGAGGCAGATGACATGCGTCGTATGTCTCTGTCCATGGCGGTGCTGACGCAAGTTCGCGTGGGCGTGCAGCGCTACGACCTGTCGCTGGCTGAGCTGGAAATGGCCGAAGAGAGCTTGCGTGTCGACCAGAGTCTGCTCAAGTACGCTCGTGCGGCAGCCCAAAGCCGCTTTGACTCCGAACTTGAAGTGATCCGCGCCGAAGCCCGCGCGCTGCTCACCGAATACCAGCGCTATGTTGCTTACTCCAATGCTCAGGCAGCCTGGGGCCGGGTGTACAACTCGGTGGGGCTGGATGTGATGCCTGATGTGATTGAAAGCAACGACGTTAAAACACTGGCAGCGGCCATGCAGAGCACTGTCGATCAATGGCAGCAGCAGGTATTCACCAGCGCTAAGGCGTTATAAGCATGTGTGTAGGTACAAAACGGGCCAGCATCGTGCTCCTGGCCCTGGCTGCTGTTGCCTCGCACAGCTGGGCGCAGAATGATGCTGACGCTGTACTGGCTGATCCCAACGCTATTCGTGTATTGCTCAGTGCGCAGACCGAGACCACCTTGGTGGCGCAGATGATGGGACAGATTGCGACGCTGAATGCGAGTCTTGGTGCCACCGTTAAGAAGGGACAGACTTTGGTGGGTTTTGACTGTGCTGAAGCTCAGGCTCGTCTGAAGATGGCTCAGGCGGAGCGTGACTCCGCCAAAGAAACCCTCTCAGTTAAGGACAATCTGCGCAAGTTGGACGCTGCTGGAGATCTGGAGGTGTCACTGGCCCGTACAGAGCTGCGGCGCAGTGAAGCTGCGGTGGCCATGAGCACCGCGCAAATGGCGCATTGCACTGTGCTCGCGCCGTTTGACGGGCGCGTTGTGAAAACCCACGTTAAGCCTTATCAGGGCGTCAATGTCGGCGCGCCATTGGTTGAGCTGGTCAGTAGCGGTGCGCTGAAAATCCGCCTCAATGTGCCGTCACGCTTGTTGTCCGAGATCAACCCAGGCACGCCGTTCAGTGTTGAGATTGATGAGACTGGGCGCAGCTATAGCGCCAAGGTCACAGCGATCAATGGCCGTGTGGATGCGGTCGCGCAGACCATTGAGTTGGAGGGCCGCTTGGATGAGGTCTCCGCTGAGTTGCTGCCCGGCATGAGTGGTGTGGCTCGGTTTGTTGCGGATACGCCAGCGTCGCTATGAACACCAACAGTGATCAACCGCAGGCCGTCATACTGCCTGCGCTAGAGGCCCGTGCCAGACAAGCGCTCAACGTGGCAGAGCTGCAGTTCAGTGTCGCTAACGACAGCTATGCACTGCTGGCTTTTCAGCAAGCCCTGGTGTTTAGCGCCGATGGCAACAGTGCCCGCCTGAGCTGTGTCTCCGGGTTGGCCAAATTGAGTGAAGACAGCCCCTATCTGGTTTGGTTGAAGCGAGTCTGGCCGGAGCTGCAACAGCGGTTCAATGAGCAGCCAGCCTGGCTGGTGGCGCAGGATCTGTCGCAGGCCTCCCCTGATTTAATCGAGGGTTGGGCTGAGTGGTGGCCGCTTGGCGTGTATGCCATTCCGTTGAAGCGCCGTGATGGGGGGCTGCTAGGGTGGGTCTGCTTCCTGATGGCGCAGGCTCCTGCCGAGTCGCAGCATCAGGCAATTATGCAGTTGGCGCAGTCATGGGGATACTGCTGGGAAATGCTGGCCGGTAAACCTCGCCAAGGCATTCTTAAGCGCTGGCAAAAAATCGGGCGTGTTCAGCGTCTGGTGATTCTTGTCTGTTGCCTGGCCGTGCCGCTGCTGCCTGTGCGGCAGAGCTTGCTGGCGCCTGCTGAAGTGGTAGCGCTGGATGCGACAGTGCTGTCTGCGCCGATGGATGGCGTGATCAAAACCCTGCACGTGCGGCCGAATCAGGCGGTCGTGGCAGGCGATCTTCTGTTCTCGCTAGATGACACGACCTTGCGCAGTCGAGAGGCCGTGCTGATCCAATCTGTGGCGGTGGCCGATGCTGAGTTGATGGCCAGCACCCAGAAAGCCTTTGACGATCCACGTAGCAAGAGTGAGCTAAACCTGCTCAATGGCCGCGCTCAGGAACGTCGCGCTGAGCTGGCTCAGGTTCAGGCTCAGTTGCGCCGGGTGGATGTGCGTGCTGAGCAAGCTGGCGTGGTGGTGTTTAGTGACCCAGATGACTGGCTCGGGCGGCCGGTGCGAACAGGCGAGCGCATCATGCAACTGGCGGAGCCGTCCAGCGCAGGCGTTTTAATTGAAGTACCAGTGGCGGATGCGGTGACTTTACAGCCCGGTGCTGAAGTCCGCCTGTTTCTGACGGTACAGCCGCTCTCGCCATTGAGCGCCCGTGTGATTGAAAGCAGTTATCAGGCTCAGCTTTCAGCCGAAGGTATTGCCAGTTACCGTTTGCGTGCCCGCTTTGACGCGTCCAGTGAACAAGCCCGCATCGGCCTGCGTGGCACCGCCAAGGTGTATGGCGACTGGACCGTGCTGGGTTACTACCTGATGCGCCGGCCGTTGGCCAGTTTGCGTGAGTTAAGTGGATGGTGATGGCTCAGGCCTCCAGCCTGTCTGCACTGCGTGAAGACTTGCGACTGTTTGAGTCCGGTGCGGATCGCAGTGGAGCACCCATGTGGGCGATTCAGGACCCTGTCAGCAATCGCTTCTTCCGCATTGGCTGGTTGGAATATGAGTGTCTGTTGCGTTGGCCAGCCCAGCCTGAGCAAATTGCCGCTGATATCGAGGCACACACGCCACTCAGCGTGGAGCCTGAGCAGGTCGAACAGTTCGCCCGTTTTCTGGAGTTTAACCAACTGCTGCGTCCTGGCGCTGAAGGCCGCCAGCGCTTGTTGGAGAAAACCCGCGATCACGGTTGGCGTGACTGGCGCTGGTGGCTGCACAACTATCTGTTTTTGCGGGTACCGCTGATTCGCCCCCAGCACTCGTTAGAGCGAGCGATGCCATGGGTGTCGCCGCTGTTCACGCCAACGGCGCTGTTCCTGTTACTACTGGCGACGCTAACCGGCGTATTGCTGGTGGCGCGGCAGTGGGACACATTTACCCATGATGTGATGGACATGCTCACCCCGAGTGGTCTGTTCGGCTTTGCTTTGGCTCTGGTGCTTTCAAAAACGCTGCATGAATTAGGTCACGCCTTTGTTGCAACACGCTTGGGTGTTCGTGTCGGTCATATGGGGGTGGCCTTCTTGGTGATGTGGCCCATGCTTTACACCGACACGGGAGAGTCTTGGCGGCTGCGTTCACACCGCCAGCGGCTAGCCATTTCGGTGGCCGGCGTCAGCACGGAAATGGCCTTGGCAGGGGTGGCCACTTTAGCGTGGGCGCTGTTGGATGACGGTGCACTGCGCCAGGCCATGCTCTATCTGGCCACCACGGGTTGGGTGTTGTCGCTGGCCTTGAATGTGAGCCCGTTTATGCGCTTTGACGGGTATTTCATCCTCTCCGATCTGCTCGACTTCCCTAACCTGCATGAACGCTCCGGGGCACTTGCTCGTGCTTGGTTGCGGCGCACGTTGCTTGGTCTTAACGAGCCTGATCCAGAGGTTTTCCCAGCCCGCGTGCGGCGGGGGCTGATTCTGTTTGCCTTCTGTACTTGGTTGTACCGGCTGGTCATGTTTTTGGGGATCGCCCTGGCCGTGTACCTGTTCTTTTTCAAAGTGCTGGGGATTTTTCTGCTGTGCGTCGAGCTGATTTGGTTTATTGGACGGCCTGTGTGGTCGGAGGTCAGTGTGTGGGTTAAACGCTGGGATGAAGTGCGTATTCGCAGACGATGTGCCATTGGCGGCGCGTCCCTGGCTGCTTTGGCGTTACTGGCCATGCCCTGGACCTTTGATGTTGAGGCTCCGGCGGTGGCGCAGCCACAGCGCGTACAGCAGGTGTTTGCCCCTTTGCCCGCCCAACTACAAGCGCTGAGGGCGGCAGGTGAAGTGAAGCAGGGAACGCAATTGGTGGAGTTCTCGGCGCGGGATTTGGATTTACGCGCAGCCCGTTCTGAGGCGTCGTTGCAGGCACTGCATCAACGCATCGGCGGTTTGCTGGCGGAAGAAGATGGAATAGCTGCTCAGCCAGCCCTGCGTGAGCGCCTGCAAGAGCAGATGGCGGAGTTGTCGTCCGTGCATGAGGAGGGCGCGCTGTTGAGGATATTGGCCGAGTTTGACGGTGTCTGGCTGGATGTCGATCCGCTGGTGCGCGAGGGCGTCTGGATCGCCAGTGATCAGCCGCTGGGCGTGTTGGTCGACCCTCAGGCCTGGGTGGTGGACGCCTATGTGGAACAGCAGGATGTGCAGCGCATTGCACTGGGCAATCAGGCCCGCTTCCGTGCTGAGAACAGCCTTGAGTGGATTCCTGCTCAGGTATTGGAGATCGACACCACCCGTGCGCGTGAGTTAGTTCTTCCTCTGTTGGCGGACCGTCACGGCGGACAGATCGCCACCCATGCCAGCCGCCGTGAGGCCGAGCCCAGTGCGGCACTGTACCGGGTTCGTCTGCAACTGGCGCAGCCCCTGAACGAACTTCGTCAAACTCGAGGCAGTGTGCACATTGAGGCTGAGAGTGTCAGTCCGCTATGGAGTGGGATTAAAAGTGCTGCGGCGGTTTTGCTGCGTGAGAGCGGTTTTTAAGCAAGGGGGTAAAGCCTTCCGGCGATATGTAGTTGGGGAATCTCCCAGCTAAGCGGTAAACTTTACAGTCCGCTCTCCATCACGAGACCTCAGCATGCAGTATCGCGACCTGCGCGATTTCATCCGCGAATTGGAAAATCGCGGTGAGCTCAAACGCATTCAGACTCCGGTTTCCCCGGTACTGGAAATGACCGAAATCTGTGACCGCACCCTGCGCAAAGGCGGGCCGGCACTGCTGTTTGAAAACCCCACGGGGTATGACGTCCCCGTACTGGGCAACCTGTTCGGCACGCCTAAGCGTGTGGCGCTGGGTATGGGCGCTGAGGAAGTGTCGGAGCTGCGTGAAATCGGCAAACTGCTGGCTTTTCTCAAAGAGCCAGAGCCGCCGAAAGGTCTGAAAGACGCCTGGAGCAAGCTGCCGATCTTCAAGAAGGTCATCAACATGGCGCCTAAAGTCCTCAAGGACGCGCCGTGTCAGGAGGTGATCGAAGAAGGTGATGATGTCGATCTGTACAAGTTGCCGGTGCAAACCTGCTGGCCAGGCGACGTCGGCCCTCTGATCACCTGGGGCCTGACCATCACCAAAGGGCCGAACAAAGAACGGCAGAACCTAGGCATCTATCGCCAGCAGGTGATTGGTCGTAATAAGGTCATCATGCGCTGGCTCAGCCACCGTGGCGGCGCGTTGGATTTCCGCGAGTGGTGCGAGAAATATCCCGGTAAGCCGTATCCAGTTGCGGTCGCCTTGGGCGCTGACCCGGCGACTATTCTCGGCGCGGTCACGCCGGTGCCGGACAGTCTCTCCGAATACGCCTTCGCCGGTCTGTTGCGCGGACACAAAACCGAGCTGATCAAAGCCCGCGGCAGTGACCTGCAAGTGCCTGCCAGCGCGGAGATCGTTCTTGAAGGTGTGATCCATCCCGGTGAGATGGCCGATGAAGGTCCGTATGGTGACCACACCGGTTATTACAACGAGGTGGACCGCTTCCCAGTGTTTACCGTGGAGCGCATCACCCGCCGCCAGAAGCCGATCTACCACAGCACCTACACCGGACGTCCGCCAGATGAACCGGCCATTCTCGGCGTTGCGCTGAACGAAGTGTTCGTACCGATTCTGCAAAAGCAGTTCCCGGAGATCACTGATTTCTACCTGCCGCCGGAAGGCTGCTCCTACCGCATGGCCGTCGTGACCATGAAGAAGCAGTACCCAGGCCACGCTAAGCGCGTGATGCTTGGGGTGTGGTCGTTCCTGCGACAGTTTATGTACACCAAGTTCGTTATCGTGACCGATGACGATATCAACGCGCGTGACTGGAACGATGTGATCTGGGCGATCACTACGCGCATGGACCCCAAACGTGACACGGTGATGATCGACAATACACCGATCGACTATCTGGACTTCGCCTCGCCGATCTCTGGGTTGGGTTCCAAGATGGGCCTGGATGCCACCCACAAGTGGCCGGGCGAGACCAGCCGCGAATGGGGACGGGCAATTGTCCAGGATGAAGCGGTTAAGCAGCGCGTTGATGCACTGTGGTCTGAGTTGGGAATTGATTAATGAAGGTCACCCTGAATCCTTCAGGTGCGGTACTTGAAGTTCAACCCCGCGAGCGCATCCTCGATGCCGCGCGCCGGTTAGGTTATGACTGCCCGCAGAGCTGTCGCAACGGCAATTGCCATGTGTGCGCCGCGCTGCTGGTAGAAGGCAAAGTGTTGCAAGACGGTGTCGAACTGGGGCAGGGCGAGTTGTTCACTTGCCTGGCTGAACCGCTGGAGGATTGCGTGCTGCATTGGGATGGCGTGTTGGCACCGGGCGAGTTGCCGGTGCGGGACATGGCCTGCCAGGTGGTGGCCTGCGATGACATGGGTGGTGATGTAGTGCGAGTGCGCTTGCAGGCACCGGCCGGTAAACGTGTGCGTTACCATGCCGGGCAATACCTGCTGCTGGAGCGCCGCGACGATTACTCGGCATTTTCCCTGGCATCGGCGCCGCACAACGGCCGCCTGCTGGAGCTGCATGTGCTGGCCCGAGAAGAGTCCGCCATTGCCTTGATCGAGCAGCTGCGCAGCAAATCAGTGGTGCGGGTGAAAATGCCGTTTGGCGACACCCACTTGGCTGAGCTGCCGGATGGCCCGCTGGTGCTGCTCGCTGCGGGCACAGGCATGGGCCAGATGCAGAGCCTGATCGAACATTGCCGCGAATCAGGCTTTGCTCACCCCGTGCACCTGTATTGGGGGGCGCGCAACCCAAGCGACTTCTATGAAATCGAACATTGGGCGCAGTGGCAGCAGACGCCGAATCTGTTCCTGCACAAGGTTGTCAGTGACGAATGCGGTTGGACCGGGCGTTGCGGCCTGCTGCATGAAGCCGTGACGCAGGACTTCCCTGATCTCAAGGCGCTGCATGTGTATGCCAGCGGCTCACCCGCCATGGTCTATGCCACTCTGGATGCGCTGGTGGATGCCGGGATGGATGCCCACCAGATGCGTGCCGACGTATTTGCCTACGCGCCCCGCAACTGATGGCATGACCGCCGCTGTCAGACAGCGGCGGGTTTCTTACGCAGAGTCAGGCTGAGGAACAGGATCGCCAGCACGCAGGCACCCAGCATCAGCTTAAAGCCGCCATCCCAACCGAAGTGATCCACCGTGTAGCCGACCAGTGCGCTGGCGGCGACCGAGCCACCCAAATAACCGAACAGTCCGGTAAAACCCGCTGCAGTGCCTGCGGCCTTCTTCGGCACCAGTTCCAGGGCCTGCAAGCCAATGAGCATGACCGGGCCGTAGATCAGAAATCCGATCATCACCAGCGCTGCCATGTCCACGCCCGGATTGCCAGCCGGATTGAGCCAGTAGATCAGTGTGCCGACGGTCACCAGCAACATAAACACCACGCCGGTAGCGCCGCGGTTGCCTTTGAACAGTTTGTCCGATAGCCAGCCACACAGCAGGGTGCCGGGAATACCCGCCCACTCGTAGAGGAAATAGGCCCAGGACGACTTATCCACCGTGAAACCCTTGGCCTCTTTCAAATACGTCGGTGCCCAGTCCAGTACGCCGTAGCGCAGCAGGTAGACAAATACGTTGGCAAAGGCGATGTACCACAGCAGCTTGTTGCGCAGTACATAGGTGACAAAGATCTCTTTGGCCGACAGCTCCTGCTCGTGTTGCTCGCTATAGCCTTCCGGATAATCATTCTTGTACTGCTCAACCGGCGGCAGGCCGCAGGATTGTGGCGTGTCGCGCATGGTCACATAGGCAAACAGGGCCACGGCAATGGCGACAAATGCAGGCAGGTAGAAGGCGGAGCGCCAGTCGGCAAACAGGAACAGCCCGAGCAGAAACAGCGGGCCGATCAGGCCGCCGCCGACGTTGTGCGCCACGTTCCACACGGACACCACGCCGCCGCGCTCTTTCTGCGACCACCAGTGCACCATAGTGCGTCCGCTTGGGGGCCAGCCCATGCCCTGTGCCCATCCGTTGATAAACAGCAGCACGAACATGATCGCCACGCTGGACGTAGCCCAATGGCTAAAGCCCATCAGCAGCATCACGCCTGCTGAAATCAGCAAACCAAAGGGCAGAAAGATCCGTGGATTGGAGCGGTCTGAAACCATGCCCATGATGAACTTGGACAAGCCGTAGGCGATGGCAATTGCTGACATGGCCAGGCCCAGCTGGCCGCGGGTGTAACCGTCCTCTTCAATTAGATAAGGCATGGCCAGCGAGAAATTTTTGCGCAGCAGGTAGTAACCGGCGTAGCCGATAAAAATGCCAGCGAAGATCTGCCAGCGCAGACGCCGGTAATGGCTGTCTACCTGTTCAGCCGGAATGGACGGCTGATGCGGCGCAGGGCGAAAGAAAGCAAACATGGACTAACTCCCTAGTCATTTTTGGTGCATCCAGTGCGGGGGCGGAACAGTACTGTTTTATCGGAGCGGGCAGTAGGGGCAGGGGTAAAAAAATCAGCCTGCGGGGCTGCAACAGAGAATGGGCTCTGGCTGTGAGCCAGAGCCCGCAATGTTAGCGAACGCTGATAACCAACTTGCCCACTGCCTTACGCTGGCCGAGGGTGTCGATGGCTTTGGCAGCCTCAGCTAGCGGGAAGGTCTGTGATACCAGCGGTTTGAGTTTGCCTTGCGCGTGCCAGGCGAACAGTTGCTGGAAGTTGGCGGCGTTGTCCTGCGGTTGGCGTTGGGCAAACGCGCCCCAGAATACGCCCACCAACGAGGCTCCCTTGAGCAGCGGCAAGTTGGCCGGCAGGGCTGGGATGCCGCCGCCAGCGGCAAAGCCGACCACAAGGAAGCGGCCGTTCCAGGCAATCGAACGGAAGGCTTCTTCAAACAAGTCGCCGCCGACGGGGTCGTAAATCACATCCACGCCCTTGCCGCCGGTGAGGCGTTTGATCTCGTCTTTCAGGCTGCTGTCTTTATAGTTGATCAGCTCATCGGCACCTGCGGCCTTGGCCACGGCCAGTTTCTCCGCGCTGCTGGCGGCTGCAATTACCTTGGCACCCAGAGCCTTGCCGATTTCCACCGCGGCCAGGCCCACGCCGCCAGAGGCGCCCAATACCAGCAGGGTTTCACCGGCTTGCAGGTTCGCGCGCTGTTTAAGGGCGTGCATCGAGGTGCCGTAGGTCATGCTGAAGGCTGCCGCAGTGGAAAAATCCATTGAGCCTGGCATGGGCAATACGTTGTAGGCGGGCACGGCAACTTGCTCGGCAAAACTGCCCCAGCCCGTCAGCGCCATGACACGGTCTCCGACTTTCAGGTGGCTGACTTTATCTCCCACAGCGCTGACAACACCGGCAGCTTCACCGCCCGGTGAGAACGGGAAGGGCGGTTTGAACTGGTATTTGCCTTCGATAATCAGGGTATCTGGGAAGTTGACGCCCGCAGCATGAACATCAATCAGCACTTCGTTGCCTTTGGCAACGGGGCTGGCGGTTTCTTCCACAACCAGCGTTTCGGCAGGGCCGAAGGCTTTGCACAGCACGGCTTTCATCGGGCGCTTCCTCCTTTATAGATGCATCCCAGTTTAGGTTCGACCAGAGGGAGGTCAACGAGCATGCCTGTTCCTGATGGTTGTGCATAAGTCCGGCTGTCGATGCTGGCCAGGCAGTGGCTATGCTAGGCTCTGCACGAAAAGTGCCTGCGCTCGATGATGCTTCGTTAAAAAACGGTTCGGAATGCTCATTTACCACTTGTAAACTCCGCTTCCTCACCGTTTTTTGCCTCGCCTGATCTTCGCTCGGAGACTTTTCGTACGGAGCCTAGGCTCTGCAACCAATGTGTCTGCCGTTTACATGCTGAGGAAATAGTCCGTGAAAGCCCTGATGATGTTGCTGTTGGCTCTGTCTCTGCCTGCGTTGGCTGCTGCTCAGGAGGACGATAAATCGGTTCCGAAAGTTTCCTATGTGACCATGGTGCCGGCGTTTGTCGGAAACTTCGGTAATGGTCCGCGCATGAAGTTCTACAAGGCGGATATCTCCCTTCGTGTTCCCAATGCTGAGGTCGAGGCGAAGGTGAAGCACCACGAGCCATTGATTCGCAACCAACTGGTGATGCTTTTCTCGCAGCAGACGGATGAAGCCATGTCTGCACCGGGCGCCCGTGAAGCATTACGCATGGAAGCATTGAAGCAGGTGCAGAGCGTACTGACTGAGGAAGAAGGTCTGCCGTTGGTTGAGGACCTGCTGTTCAACAACCTGATTGTTCAGTAAGGGCCGAGCAATCAGGCCATCTGTGCCAAGGTTCGGCGGAAGCGGGTGAGTGCGGCAATAAAGAACAGCGCCCCAACGCCTGCGATTGCCAGCAGTTGAGGCCACACAATCGACAGCCCTGCCCCGCGATAGAGTATCGCCTGCGCCAGCGCCACAAAGTGCGTGGTCGGCGCTGCCAGCATCAGGTGCTGCACCACTTCAGGCATGCTCTCCCGTGGTGTGGTGCCGCCAGAGAGAATCTGCAGGGGCAACAGCACCAGAATGATCAGCAGACCCAGCTGCGGCATAGACCGGGCCACCGTGCCGAAAAATATTCCCATTGAGGTGGTGGCAAACAGATGCAGCGCTGCGCCGAACAGGAACAGCGCGACTGAGCCTTCAATCGGCACATTCAGCCAGCCTTGCACCACCAGTGTCAGAGACAAAGCGGCTGCACTGAGTACGACAAGGCCCATTGACCAGACTTTGGCCAGCATGATCTCCAGCGGTGTAACGGGCATCACCAGCAGGTGCTCGACGGTGCCATGCTCGCGCTCGCGGATCAGTGCTGCGCCGGTGAGGATGATCGAGAGCATGGTGATCTGGTTGATCACCTCCATCACCGAGCCAAACCAGGCCCGCGTCAGGTTTGGGTTGAAGGCTACCCGCACGGCCAGTTCGGCTTGCTGGGGTAAGGTCGCCCGGTAACTGCGTACAAACTCGGCCACTTCATCGGCGGCAATGCTCTGGATATAACCGGCGCCGGTAAAGGCTGAACTAACCTGGGTGGCATCCACGTTCAGTTGCGCGGTGGGGGAGCGTCCGGCGAGCAAGTCGCGCTGAAAGTTGGGCGGAATATTCAGGGTAAAGGTGTATTGCCCTGCGTCCATGCCGCGATCCATTTCGTTCAGGTCGATGCGCTGCGGTGGGCGGAAATAGGGGGGCTGGAAAGCATGGATGATGCGTTCGGAAAGCTGCGAGCGATCCTCATCGACGACGGCCAGTGAGGCGTTATGCAGGCTTTCCGGCATGCTGCTGGCAGAGGAGTAAACCCCCATGCTGAACGACCAGATAATCAGCAACAGTAAGGCGTAATCCCGTTGCAGACTGCGCAGCTCTTTCAGGCCAAGATTGAAGATGTTGAGTAGTTTGCGCATCTCAGGCCTCCTGCTTTTTCAGCAGGCTGACACACACCGCCAGCAGTAACGGGATGGTCAGCAGCAGGGGGATAAAGTAGCCGTACAGGTCGGCCAGCCCTAGCGCCTTGGAGAACACGCCCCGGCTGATCACCAGAAAGTGAGAAGTGGGGTAAATCTGTCCGATCAGTGCGCCGAACCCTTCCAGTGTCGCCACTGGGTATATCAGGCCGGAAAACTGAATGGCAGGCAGCAGGGTGATGATCGCTGTGCCGAACACGGCGGCAATCTGGCTTGTGGTGAAGGTCGACATCAGCAGCCCCATGGCCGTGGCGCAGATGATGTAGAGCAGCCCCCCGATCAATAGGGTGAGAACGCTGCCTTTAAGCGGCACGTTGAAAACGGTTATGGCCAATATCACCAGCAGAACAAAGTTGATCATGCCCAGCCCGATATAAGGCAATTGCTTGCCCAGCAGGAACTCCAGTCGCGTCACCGGAGTGACGTACAGGTTGATGATGGAACCCAGTTCTTTTTCCCGTACTACGCCCAGGGCCGTGAGCATCGCCGGGATCAGCATCAACAGCATGGGAATGACTGCAGGCACCATGGCTTTCAGGCTTTCCACATCCGGGTTGTAGCGATAGCGCACTTCAATCCCGGCCGGGCTGGCTGCGCTGCCGGTTGTTGAGGTGCGGGCAAGTTCCTGCAGGTAGGTTGTATGAATGCCCTGCACGTAGCCTTTGATGGTTTCGGCACGGGTTGGCATGGCGCCATCAACCCATACGCCGATTTGCGGAACATCACCGCGTTTAAGGTCGCGGCCAAAGTTGGGTGGGATTTCCACTGCCAGGCTGATACTGCCGTCACGCAGGCGTCGGTCCAGCTCTTCGTAGCTGTGCAGCGGTGGCTGCTCGATGAAATAGCGTGAACCTGACAGAGACAGGGTGTAGGCCTGACTCGTAGTGGTCTGGTCACGGTCGAGGACAGCAAAACTCAGGTCTTCGACATCCATGCTGATGCCGTAACCGATGATAAACAGCAGCAGTACTGTGCCGAGCAAGGCCATGGTGCCGCGGATGGGGTCGCGGCGCAGCTCCAGGGATTCGCGCAGGGCGTAGCTGAACAGGCGGCGCAGGCTGAAGCGCTGGCGCAGGTTAGCGCTGTGGCTGCTCGCCTGCTGGGAGGCCGGTGGGCTTTCTTCTGGTTTTCCCGCCAGCCCGGCGGCCTCTTCCAAGTAGGCGATAAAGGTCGCCTCAAGGGTTGGCAGGCCGCGCTTGTTCATCAGGCCTTGCGGCGTGTCACTGTCCAGCACTTTGCCGGCGTGCATCAGGGAGATACGGTCGCAGCGCTGGGCTTCGTTCATAAAGTGGGTGGAGATGAAAATGGTCACGCCATCCTCGCGTGACAGGTCCAGCATCAACTGCCAGAACGTATCTCGCGCCACCGGATCAACCCCGGAGGTGGGCTCATCAAGGATCAGGATTTCCGGCTTGTGGATAACCGCCACTGCCAGCGACAGGCGCTGGCGAATGCCTAACGGCAGGCTGCCGGGAAGCATGTCCATGACATCCGCCAGATCAAAGCGGCGGGCCATTTCTTCGATGCGGGCCTCCAGCTCATTGCTGGGGACATGGAACAAGCGGGCATGCAAATCCAGGTTCTGCTGCACGCTCAGCTCGCCGTATAGGGAGAACGCCTGGGACATATAGCCAACCCGCTGGCGGGTGCTCATGTCATTCGGGTTAATGCTCTGGCCAAACAGAAAAGACTCGCCCTCGCTGGCCGACTGCAAGCCTGTGAGCATTTTCATGGTGGTGCTTTTACCGCAGCCGTTGGAGCCGAGGAAGCCGAAGATTTCGCCGCGCTCAATGCGGAAGTTAACGTGATCCACCGCGACAAAATCGCCGAAACGGCAGGTCAGGTCGCGGGCCTCAATGGCGATATCGCCGCTGCCTGCGTTCTGCCTGGGCAGAATCTCCAGGGCGCGGTGAGCGCGGCGTTTTTCTTCCGGCAACAGGGCGATGAAGGCAGACTCAAGGTCATTGCAACCGGTATTTTGCAGCAATTCCGTGGGGCTGCCTTCAGCGAGAATACGGCCGCTATCCATGGCCACCAAGTGGTCGAAGCGGGCGGCTTCATCCATATAGGCCGTGGCGACCAACACTCCCATCTGTGGGCGCTGCTGGCGGATACGTTGGATCAGGCGCCAGAACTGATCGCGGGAAAGAGGATCAACCCCGGTTGTGGGTTCATCCAAAATCAGCAGGTCAGGGTCGTGGATCAGTGCGCAGCACAGCCCCAGCTTCTGTTTCATGCCTCCAGAGAGTTTGCCTGCCGGGCGCTCACCGAAGGCGCTCATACCGGTGCTGCGCAGCAGGTCGGCAATGCGCTGGTTGCGCTCTTCGGCATCAAGACCGAACAGGCGGCCGAAGAAGTGCAGGTTCTCCAGCACCGACAGCGTCGGGTACAGATTTTTGCCCAAGCCTTGTGGCATGTACGCAATCTGCGGGCAAACCAGCCTGCGATGCCGACGGCTGCGCATATCACCGCCGAGGACTTCGATCTGGCCTGTCTGGATTTTGCGGGCACCGGCAATCAGGGCCAGCAGGCTGGATTTGCCTACACCATCCGGCCCGATCAGGCCGACCATGCGCTGTGCCGGAACCGTCAGGCTGATCTCAGCCAAGGCCTGGGTGTTGCCGTAGCGCAGAGAAACCTTGTCCAGCCGGGCTATCGGGGCTGGTGCTGTGGTCATTGCGGAACCTTGATCGACAGGTGCTCAGGCCATTCTTGTTCCGGGTCCAGCTTCAGGTAGGCCATACCCGGTACGCCGGTTTTGACGTAAGCCAGGTGACGTTGCAGCAGCTCCGGGTCGATGCGTGCTTTGACCCGGAACATGAGTTTTTCCCGCTCACTGGTCGTCTCCACGGTTTTGGGGGTGAACTGCGCCACACTGGCGACAAAGCTGACTTTGGCCGGAATGACGTAGTGCGGTGCGGCATCGATCACCAGACGTGCTTCGCTACCCAATGCAACTTGGCCAGCCACCCGTTCGGGTAGGAAGAAGGTCATGTAAACGTCGGACAGATCGACCAGATTGACCACCTTGCCACCAGCTCCGAGCACTTCACCGGGCTGGGCAATACGGTATTGCACCCGCCCGGCGCGAGGGGTTTTAAGCTCGCTGTCGTCGATATCCGCTTGCAGGCGTCCGACGATGGCTTTGGCTGCCTCAATGGCGGAGCTGGCTTCTTCAGCTTGGGCATGGGCCGCCGCGATACCGGCACTTGCAGAGGCCACTTGGGCGTGGGCTGCGGCCAGAGCCGCTTGAGCGCTTTGCAGCCGGGCCAGATCGTCATCCAGCGTTTGCTGCGGCAGCGCATTACGCTTAACCAGCGTGGCGCTGCGGCTGTGACGTTTCTGCGCGGCATTCAGCTCGGCCTGTCGCTGTTGCACGATAGCTTGTGCTGTGGCTTTTTCACTCTCGCGTAGTTGCACCTGAGCAGCGGCCGTACGTGCTGCACTTTCAGCTTGTCGTACTTGGGCCTGCGCTTGTTGTAGCTGGGCATTCAGGCTCTGGGTGTCCATACGGGCGACCCGTTGGCCTGGCTCCAGCATCTGGCCCTCTTCAACCTCAATGCTGGCGACTCTGCCGCCCAGCTTGCTTGCGATATCAACTTCTGTCGCTTCGATTCGCCCGTTACCGCTGGTAAATCCATCACCAAGCCCCGTAGGGCGCAGTTCGTACCAAAGGCCTGTTGCAGCGCCGATGACGAGGAGTAAGGCAATGCCTCTTAACACGAGATTGTTGGGTTTGCTCATGGGGCAGCTGGTTCCAGATCGTTTGGTTCAGTGTGCCACTTGGAAGCGAAACCCAAGCTGACATCAGTCAAACGATCGTACCAGAAGGCTCTAGCGCATGAGGAGAATGGCTTGCCACTGTTCTTCTGTCACAGGCATCACCGACAGGCGCGTCCCTTTCTGTACCAGTGGCAACTCAATCAGGGCCGTCTGAGCTTTAAGATGAGCCAGTGGAATAACACGCTTGAAGGCTTCTACAAAACACACATCAATGGCGCTCCAAGGATTTTTTTCGGCGCTGGCTTTGGCATCGAAGTAGTGACTGTCAGGCTGTAACGCGGTCGGGTCTGGGTAGTATTCCGAAATGATACGCCCGATACCGGCAATGCCCGGTTCCGGGCAGCTTGAGTGATAAAAGAAGAACTGGTCGCCAGGCTGCATGCTGCGTACGAAGTTGCGCGCCTGATAGTTGCGAACCCCGTCCCAGCGCGCTTGCTCAAGCCGTTGTAAATCGTGAATCGAAAGTTCGTCGGGTTCTGATTTCATTAGCCAATAAGGCATGAACTTTGCTCCTGTTCTAGAGTCATTATGGCGCGGTAAAAAGTGCTACCGCAGGGATCGACTTACAACTATGCGACGCGGGTTCACCGCGCTGAGCAACAGAGGGAAATCTGTAGTATGAAACGCAAGCCAGATCTGCTTTGGGTTCTAGTATTAGTGTTTGGCCTGGGGGTGGTAACAACGGGGTATACCGAAGGTCTTTGGAGTCAGCGTAGTGATACATCACCTGCTCAACTGCAGGTGTCGCAGTAAGCGCAGGCTGAGCGTTTGTGAGCAGGTACTGATACCGGTACCTGCTTAATACCAGCCCTTATCTGTCACGGTGCCCTGTAGCGGCACATCCCAACTGGCCATGCTCAAGCGGTCAACCTGCTGACATTTATGCGCCAGCCCCAGTAACACCGGTTTGTTCCAGCATTTGCGTCGGCTGCGATAGGCCAGGCTTCTGTCATAGAACCCACCTCCCATGCCCAGACGCCCACCATAGCAGTCGAAACCCACAAGCGGTAACAACACCAAATCCAGCGTCCAGACTTTGCGCTGTTGCGCGAGGTTGCGTGCCGGCTCGTGAATGCCAAAACGGTTCTTTACCATGTGTTCGCCAGGGCGAATGCGTTGAAAAACCATCTTAGTGCGCGGCCAGGGGCTGAGGACTGGAAGGTAAGTGGCTTTTCCGCGTTTTTGTGCGGCGCGCAGCAATGGGCGTGGATCAATCTCGCCATCGTTCGGCAGGTACAGGGCAATGTGGCGGGCGCGGTGAAAAAGAGGGTGATGGGCCAGTTGCCGGTACAGGTCTTGTGCGGCCTTACGTTGAGCCGCAGGGGGTAGTGCGCGGCGCGCGGCGCGTAGCTGGCGGCGTAACTGAGGGCGACTGAGCGAAGTGCTGTCGAACATCTTAAAAGAGGACTCCCCGACGTGCCGCTGTCGGTTTAGCCCTTGAACCCGAAAGTTCAAGGTGGAGGTTGCAGGAGGCGTTAAGGCTTTCCGTCAGGCGGACATGCACACCGGCCTCAACATACAACCCCCGGGTTTGTGCGTATCGGCTCAGGGACATCACCAACTGGCGCACACTACAGGGAGCGCTGTGGAGTATATCCCAAACCTAAGGTGTACAGGCGTCTTATTTATACATCGGGGTCGCGTTCCAGAGCCTTATCGACCCGGTCAATAAGGTCACGCACCTGCTCACGGTTGGCATCGGCCTGCTCATCGAGGTTTTGCTGTTTGTGCAGCAAATCGTGTGTGATATTCAGGGCAGCCATCACAGCAATGCGATCGGCGCCGATCACTTTTCCACTTGAGCGAATCTCACGCATCTTGCCGTCGAGGTAACGCGCAGCGCTTTGAAGATTGGCGCGTTCATCTTCCGGGCAAGCAATGCAATATTCTTTGTCCAGAATGCGGACAGTCAGGGTGTTTGGCTGAGTCATTAATCCTGCTCCAGTGCTTTAAGGCGCGAAATCATGGATTCGACCTTGTGCCGGGCCATTTCGTTCTTTTCAATGAGATGGGCGCGTTCTTCACGCCAGTTTTTTTCGCTCGCCAGAAGCAACCGGTTTTGTGCTTTGAGCTGCTCTACACGCTGGATCAGGAGCTCCAGTTTTTGCGTGAGGGCTTGCAGGTCAGCATCGTCCATGGGGCTCTTCTCGTGAAAGTTAAAGCGGACTAACGGTTGAAAATAGCGTCTTTCAATGGACTGTGACAGTGCAATGTTCAGCTTTACTGCCAGAATCCAGTAGATAGTTATCGTTTTGTTCGGGCCACCAGCTCTATATCAGGGGGTTCAGCCGTTCAGGCAAAAGGCTGCTGGATTTTATTGCGGTACAACCTGCATGAGCTGAAGGGATTATTCTGGGCCTCTGTCGGATGTGTTGCGGACTGAAACATGATGTGGCGGTGAGTACCCGTCGAACCTTCTGCTGGCACCGGTGAGCGCTTTAATGGTCTTGCCCTGTCTGCCGGTGCTAGGATACGAGGCCATCATTTTAGACATTGCGCTGCCTGGCGCCTAGCACCTATGCCCACTTCGAATTCTCCATATTCCGCTTTCGCCGCTCTGCTTTCCAATAGCGGTTACACCGTATCCCCTGCCGAGTTGCACGGCCTGTTATTGGGCCGCAGTTGCGCAGGTGCAACCTTTGATGCCGAGCCATGGTTGCTTGAAGCGACCGAGCTGCTGGGTTCCGAGCCTGAAGAGACTGTGCGTCAGGCACTGATTGGCCTGCAGGAAATGGTCAAAGGTGAACTGAACAGCACCGACGTTACCCTGGTTCTGCTGCTGCCCAATGATGATGCCCCATTGGCTGAGCGCACCACCGCACTTGGGCTCTGGTGTCAGGGCTTCCTTGCCGGTTTTGGCCTGACAGCCCGCGACAACGCGCTGAGCGCTGAAGCCATGGAAGTTCTTCAGGATCTCTCTGCGATTGCCCAGATTCAGGATGCGTTAGAGGAGTCTGATGACGGCGAGAATGACTATATGGAGGTAATGGAATACCTGCGTGTTGCTCCGCTGCTGCTGTTTAGCGAGTGCGGCAAATCCGCGCCTGTAGAAGCAAAACCGTCGTTGCATTGATCGATCGCCACTGGAAAAGGATAAGTCCAAGATGACCAGCATTCCAAAAGCCGAATATGCCCGTCGCCGTAAAGCGCTGATGGAGCAAATGGAACCTAACAGTATTGCCATTCTGCCGGCTGCGCCGGTGTATATCCGCAACCGCGATGTGGAGCACACCTATCGCCAGGACAGTGATTTTCAGTACCTGTCGGGCTTCCCGGAGCCGGAAGCGGTCATTGTTCTGGTGCCGGGCCGTGAGCACGGTGAGTACATCCTGTTCTGCCGTGAGCGTGACGCGCTGCGCGAGCTTTGGGACGGCTTGCGTGCCGGTCAGGAAGGCGCAATCAGCCAATATGGTGCAGATGATGCCTTCCCCATCAGCGATATCGACGACATTCTGCCGGGCCTGATTGAAGGACGCGAGCGGGTTTACTCATCCATGGGCACCAACCATGAGTTCGACCGCCAGTTGATGGAGTGGATCAACGTGATCCGTTCCAAGGCACGTCAAGGCGCTACGCCGCCGAACGAGTTCATCACCTTGGAGCACCTGCTACACGACATGCGTCTGTACAAGTCGGCAGCTGAGGTGAAAGTGATGAAGGCCGCGGCTGAGATTTCCGCCCGTGCCCACGTCCGCGCCATGCAAGCCAGCCGTGCAGGCCTTTACGAGTATCACCTTGAAGCCGAGCTGGACTACGAGTTCCGCAAAGGCGGGGCGAAAATGCCCGCTTACGGTTCCATCGTCGCTGCGGGCAAAAACGCCTGCATCCTGCATTACCGTGAGAATGACGCGCTGCTGAAAGACGGCGATCTGGTGCTGATTGACGCCGGTTGCGAGATCGACTGCTATGCCAGTGACATCACCCGCACCTTCCCTGTTAACGGCAAGTTCTCTCCAGAGCAAAAGGCCATCTACGAGCTGGTGCTGGCCTCGCAGGAAGCAGCGTTCAAGGAAATTGCACCGGGTAAACACTGGAACCAAGCCCACGAAGCCACCGTACGCGTGATCACCAGCGGGCTGGTTGAACTGGGGCTGCTCAAAGGCAACGTCGATGAGCTGATCGCAAGCGAAGCCTACCGAGACTTCTACATGCACCGTGCCGGTCATTGGCTGGGGCTGGACGTGCATGACGTAGGCGAATACAAAGTCGGCGGCGAATGGCGTGAGCTGGAAGTGGGCATGGCGATGACCGTTGAGCCGGGCATTTACATCGCAGCTGACAACCAGAATGTCGCGAAGAAGTGGCGCGGTATTGGCGTACGCATTGAGGACGATGTGATCGTCACCAAAAATGGCTGCGAAATCATTACCGGCGGCGTGCCGAAGACGGTCGCAGAGATCGAAGCGCTGATGGCTGCGGCGCGCAGCGAGGCGGCTTGACCTATGCAGCGCGTGGACATTGCGATTATCGGAGGGGGGCTGGTCGGTGCCAGTCTGGCGCTGGCTTTACAAGCTGAGGCTAAACAGCGTGGCTGGACGATCTGCCTGATCGAACCGTTCACCCCTGGCCAGGGCTATCAGCCCAGCTACGATGCGCGCTCCACAGCGCTGTCTTACGGTTCGCAGCAAATTTATCAACGCCTTGGTCTGTGGCAGGCCATCAGTCAGCGGGCTGAGCCCATTACCCAGATTCACGTATCCGACCGTGGCCGTTTTGCCGCAGCCCGCATGCACGCCGAAGATGAAGGCGTGCCAGCGTTAGGTTATGTGGTCGAAAACGCCTGGCTGGGCGAGTGCCTGTGGAAAGCGCTGGACCCCGATGTGGTGAGCTGGCACAGCCCGGCCCAAGTGACGCGTATGCAAGCGCTTGCTGACGGCTATCGGCTGACCCTGGAAAACGGTGCCGAGCTTGAGTGTACGCTGGCTATTTTGGCCGAAGGCGGCCGGTCCGGCCTGCGGGAGCAACTGGGGATTACCGTCAGTGTCTCGCCTTATGGCCAGAGTGCGCTGATTGCCAATATCACCCCGCAATTGCCCCATGAGGGACAGGCGTTTGAGCGCTTCACCGATGAAGGGCCAATGGCCATGTTGCCGGTCACGGACAACCGCTGTGCGTTGGTATGGACCCGTGTAACCGCAGAGGCCGAGCGTCTTCACGGGTTGGATGAGCGTTCATTCCTTGAGGAGTTGCAGCAGGCTTTCGGCTATCGGCTGGGCCAGCTGCGTCAGGTGGGGACTCGTCATCTGTACCCGTTGGCACTGACCTCTGCGATTGAGCAGGTGCGTCCGCATCTGGTGGTGCTGGGCAACGCAGCGCATAGCCTGCACCCGATTGCCGGGCAGGGCTATAACTTGTCCCTGCGCGACACGTGGGTACTGGCCGAAACCCTGCTCGACAGCGATGCGCCGCTGGGTGATCTGAACACGTTGCAGCGCTATGTCGACAGCCAGTTACTCGACCAGCAGCTGACCGTGGGCTTCTCCGACAAGGTCACCCGCCTGTTCAGCAGTGGTCAGCCGTTACTGGTGGCAGGGCGTAACCTCGGCTTGATTGGTCTTGATCTACTGCCACCGGCAAAACGCTGGTTTGCCCGCCAGGCCATGGGCCTTGGCGTTCGCGCGGAGTCCTGACAATGGCGGCCAATTTGGCGCGCAAAGCGCGCATATTGCGCTGGGTTATGAATTTCTATCCGCCGTATCTGGGGGCGGGTGTGTGGGTGCGGCACATCAGCGCGGACTTCCGTCATATCAAGGTGGAAATGCCGCTGCGCTGGTATAACCGCAATTATGTGCGTACCCACTTTGGCGGCAGCCTGTACTCCATGACCGATCCGTTCTACATGCTGATGGTGATGGAGAACCTCGGGCGTGACTACATTGTCTGGGACAAGGCCGCCAGCATTGATTTCGTCGCGCCGGGCAAGGGGCCGGTGTATGCCGATTTCAGCATCGACCAAGCCCTGCTGGATGAGATCCGCCAGCGCACGGCTAGTGGCGAAAAGTATTTGCCTGAGCTACAGGTGGATGTACGTGATGCTGCCGGTGAACTGGTGGCGCGGGTGCACAAAACCCTTTACGTGCGGCTTAAGCCGCAGGCTCGTCAGGTGGGATAAGGAAGGACTATGCAAGCTGATCTGATCATCGTCGGTGCTGGAATGGTAGGCAGCGCATTGGCGCTGGCCCTGCAAAACAAAGGATTGGACGTTCTGTTACTGGATGGCAGTTCACTTGAGGTGTCGCCTTTTCAGGGCGGTGGATTCGAGCCCCGTGTTAGTGCTCTGTCCATGGCCAGCCAGCGCATACTTGAGCGCCTTGGCGCCTGGCAGGGTATAGAAGCCCGGCGTGCATGCCCGTACAGCGAAATGCAGGTGTGGGATGGCTCCGGCACCGGGCAGATTCACTTCAGCGCCTCCAGCGTTCATGCCGACGCGTTGGGGCATATCGTTGAAAATCGGGTGGTGCAGGATGCACTTCTTGAGCGCCTGCATGAAAGCTCGATTGGTCTGTTGGCCAATTCCCGTCTTGAGCACTTGCGTCACTCCGGTGATGGCTGGCTGCTGACCTTGAATGATGGTCGCGAGCTGCGCACAAAACTGGTGATTGCGGCGGACGGTGCTAACTCGGCAGTACGGCGTCTGGCCGGGTGTGAAACCCGAGAGTGGGATTATCTGCACCATGCCATCGTCACCAGCGTGCGCTGTGACAAGCCGCATCAGGCTACAGCGTGGCAGCGTTTTACTGATCACGGCCCGTTGGCCTTCCTGCCGCTGCAAGGGGCTGCGGGGGAGCATTGGTGCTCGATTGTTTGGTCGGTCACGCCTGAAGAGTCGGAGCGCTTAATGGCGCTGGATGATTCGGCTTTCTGCGCTGAGCTGAGTGAAGCCTTCGAGTATCGCTTGGGCGATGTGCAGCACGCCGATGCACGGCTGTGCATTCCGCTGCGTCAACGCCATGCCAAACGTTACGTGGAGCCCGGATTAGCTTTGATCGGTGATGCTGCGCACACCATCCACCCGTTGGCCGGGCAGGGCGTTAATTTGGGCTTTCTTGATGTGGCGGTACTGGCTGAGGTACTTCTGCATGCCGCTGAGCGCGGTGAAGCGCTGAATGATGTGAAGGTGCTCAGTCGTTTCGAGCGTCGCCGCATGCCCCACAACCTGGCGATGATGGCGGCGATGGAGGGCTTCGAGCGCCTGTTCCAGTCTGATCAGCTGCCGTTGCGTTGGCTGCGTAACACCGGCCTCAAATGGGTCGATGAAATGCCCCAAGCCAAAGCCATGTTTGTGCGCCAGGCACTGGGCCTGTCGGGTGACTTGCCGGATCTGGCCCGCGCCTGAGGGTGATTACGCCTGGATAAAAAAAGCCCAGCGTTGTGCTGGGCTTAAGGGAGCAGGGATCGCCTGCTCGAATCGAATGTTTCGAATCAGCTCATGCCCAGCCAGTTTGGCAAGGCCAGCGAGATCGCCGGAATGTAGGTGATCACGATCAGGAAGCTGATCAGCAGCATCAGCCATGGCCAAGCTGCTTTGACTACGCTTGTCAGCGGCATCCCTGTCACCGCAGAGGTGACAAACAGGTTGAGCCCAACTGGCGGCGTAATCAGACCGATTTCCATGTTCACCACCATGATGATGCCCAGGTGGATCGGGTCGATGCCCAGTTGCATGGCAATCGGGAACAGGATCGGCGCCAGGATCAGGATGATCGCGGATGGCTCCATAAAGGCACCGGCGATCAGCAGCACGATGTTCACCACCAACAGGAACTGCCAGGGTTGCAGGCCCATATCCACCACCCAGGCAGTGATGGTTTGTGGGATCTGCTCAGTGGTCAGCACGTGGGCGAAGAGCATGGCGTTGGCGATGATGAACATCAGCATGATGCTCAGCTTGCCGGACTCCAGCAGCACCCGCGGGCAGTCGCTGATCTTCAGGTCTTTGTAGACGAACAGGGCGACAAATGCGGAGTACACCGCTGCTACGGCGGCGGCTTCGGTCGGGGTAAACATGCCGGTGTAGATACCGCCGAGGATGATCACCATCAGCAGCAAGCCCCATACTGCCTTACGTGCAGTGCTGAGGAACTCACGCAGGGTGGCGCGTGGCATGGCAGGCAGGTTCATTTTGCGCGCCACAATGTAGATCGCCACCATCAGCACCAGGCCCAGCAGCAGGCCTGGGATAACCCCCGCCATGAACAGTTTGCCGACGGATTGCTCAGTCGCTGCGGCATAGACCACCATCACGATTGACGGCGGAATCAGGATGCCCAGCGTACCGGCGTTACAGACAATACCGGCGCCGAATGCTTGTGGATAACCTGAACGCACCATCCCGGCAATGGCAATTGAGCCAACCGCCGCAACAGTCGCCGGTGACGAACCGGACAGTGCTGCGAACAGCATGCAGGCCAATACGGCAGAAATGGCCAGGCCGCCGCGGATGTGACCGACGCAGGCGTTAGCAAAGTCGATTAAGCGACGGGCCACGCCACCGGTGGTCATAAAGGCGCCGGAAAGCAGGAAGAACGGAATCGCCAGCAGGGTGTAGTGCTCGGATGTCTCAAACAGTTTGATCGCCAGCGAGCGAACCGAGTCCGGGCTGAACAGCATGATGGTCATGGAACCGGCCAGACCGAGCGAAACCGCAATCGGTACGCCGATGAACATCAGCAGGAAAAGCAGCAGGAAGAGGAACAGAATGGTCATTACTTGTGCTCCTCATGCTCATTCATTTTCAAGGCGTCGGCCGCTTCATCAGCCAAGCCCAAGCCGGTTTGCTGATTGCGCAGAATGCGCACAAGAATTTCGGCAAAGCGGATAAAAACCAGGGCAAACCCAAGCGGTACGATGGCGGTGATATGCCACTGCATGATGCCAAAGTGACCCAGGTCTTCTGCGCCAATGGCGGCGGTAAAGAGGGTTTTCACCCAGTCATAACTGGCCACGCTGAGCAGGCCTGCGTAGCCCAGGCAGGCGAGGCAGGCGATGATGCCGATGACGCGTTGAACCGGCTTGCTGGCCAGCTTCACCAGAGCGTCGACACCAATGTGACCCGCGGTGCGTACGCCATAAGCCAAACCAAAGAAAATCAGCCAAGCGAACAGCGCTTTGGTCAGCGCCACACTCCACGTCATGGATTGAGCCATGTCGAGGATGAAGTCACCGATATTCAAGAAGAAATCGCTGGTGCTCTCCCAGCGGTCAGCCAGGTTGTAGAACAGCGTGTAGAGGTTGTTAAGGATTACGTAGACGAACGTAACCAATGTCATGGCAGCTAGCAGGAAGGCGATAAAACCTTCCTCGAAGTGGTCCCAGACGCGCCGTAAGGCATTCATCGTGTGAGTCTCCGGTGAGTGTGCAGTCCATCCAGACCCGAAGGTCTGGATGTTCAGTAACGCTGGGTGTTTCGTTACTGCTGGTTGGCAGCGTCGGCTGCTTTGATCAGGTCTGCGCCGATCTCGCCTTCAAACTTCTTCCAAACAGGCTTCATTGCGTCGCGCCATGCGTTGCGCTGTTCTGGAGTCAGGGTGATGATCTCGGTGGTTTTGGCGTCCAGAATGCGCTGTTTGTCGCCCTGGTTCAGGTCATCTGCCTGCTTGTTCACCTCTGCGGTGACTTCTACGATGATCTTGTCCAGCTCGCTGCGAACGTCTGCTGGCAGGCCTTCCCAGAATTTGGTGTTGGTGATCAGCATGTAGTCCAGCAGGCCGTGGTTGGTCTCGGTGATGTACTTCTGAACCTCATGCATCTTCTGGCTGTAGATGTTGGAGTACGGGTTTTCCGCACCGTTAACTACGCCAGTCTGCAGACCCTGATAAACCTCGGCGAAGCTCATCTTACGTGGGTTGGCGCGAACGGCTTTGAATTGCTCTTCCAGAACAGCAGAGGCCTGTACGCGGAATTTCTGACCGCGGATGTCTTTAGGCTCGCGGATCGCTTTGTTAGCGGACAGCTGCTTCAAGCCGTTGTGCCAGTAAGCCAGACCGGTGATGTTCTTGGATTCCATGGACTTCAGCAGTGCCTGACCTTCCGGGCTCAGCTGGAAGCGGTCAACAGCGGCCATGTCGTTAAACAGGAACGGCAGGTCGAAGATCTGGATTTGCTTGGTGTAGTGCTCAAACTTGGCCAGCGACGGAGCGATCAGTTGGACGTCGCCCAGCAGCAGCGCTTCCATTTCTTTACCGTCGCCAAACAACGAGGAGTTCGGGTACACCTCGACTTTGACCTTACCCGGCAGGCGCTCTTCAGCCAGCTTCTTGAACAGCAGGGCACCCTGGCCTTTCGGCGTGTGCTCAGCAACTACGTGGGAGAACTTGATGGTAATGGGCTCAGCAGCTTGTGCCATGCCCGCAACGAGCAATGACAGTGCGCATGTGAATGCTTTGGCAGTCAGTTTAAACATGGGGTGGTACCTCTTGTTTTTGTGTAGTTGAGCGTCAGTACTGCGCTGTGGATAAAGCAGCTTCAGACAGGGCTGGCCCCACTACATTGACGGTTAACCGGCAGAAGGCCTCTAGTCAGCATAGTGCGACCTAGAGCACTAGACAGAGCAACCGGCATGCCAGCCAGTGCGCTTAAGGCGTTTGGGCGGGATATACGATGGAACGCCCGTCCGTATTGAGGTCTATGGGACGGGCGTAAAAGGACTTACGTTTTAAGTGGCGAGATATCGCCTTTTATTCGCCTATGTGTGGCGGATTTCCGCCTTGGTCCGAGAAGTTGAGCCCGTGTTTGCGGAGTTTGTCATGCAGGGTTTTGCGGGGCAAACCAAGGGCTTCTGCCAGGCTTCTTAGTGAGCTGTGGTTACGGCTCATTTCTGCGCTGATCAGGCTGCGCTCAAAGGCCTCAACCTGGGCGTTGAGGCCACCGGGGTTCTCCTCAATCGGAGCATTGCTTTCGCTGCCTAGCTCAAACCCAAGCCCCAAGGCAAAACGCTCGGCCGCGTTCTGCAGTTCGCGAACGTTGCCAGGCCAGTTATGGCGCAGCAGAGCCGCGCGTTGGCTGGGCGTGAGGTGGCGTTCGGGCAAGCCATGGCGTGTGCTGACTGCTTCAGTGAAGTGCTGGAACAGTAGCAGAGCATCTTCGTTGCGCTCGCGTAAGGGGGGAATGCGCAGTGAGGCGACGTTAAGGCGGTAATACAGGTCCGCGCGGAAGCGGTTTTGGTCTGCGGCCTGGCGCAGATCCTCCTTGGTAGCGGCAATTACCCGGATATCCAGTGGAATCAGTTGGTTGCCGCCAAGTCGCTCAACCACACGCTCTTGCAGCAGGCGCAGGAGCTTGACCTGCACCTCAAGGCTCATGCTTTCGATTTCGTCGAGGAACAAGGTGCCGCCGTTGGCAAACTCAAATTTTCCGATACGGCGTTTTTGAGCGCCGGTAAAAGCGCCTTGCTCATGGCCGAACAGTTCGCTTTCAACCACCGATTCGGCCAGGGCCCCGGCATTGATGGCGACAAAAGGGCCATTACGGCGGCTGGACATATCATGCAGAGCGCGTGCGACGACCTCTTTGCCTGCCCCGGTTTCACCCAAAATCAAAACGTCACTGTTGATCGCCGCCAGTGCGCCAATCTGTTCGCGCAAACGCTGCATCGGTTGTGACTGGCCAACCAGCCGGGCACTCAGGGCTTGTTTGTCAGCCAACGCCAAGCGCAGGCTGCGGTTATCCAATACTAAACGGCGCAGATTAAGGGCGCGGCGCACGCTGTCGATCAGCTCTTCGCTGGCGAACGGTTTCTCCAGAAAGTCGTGGGCGCCTGCACGCATGGCTTGCACGGCCAGAGGCACGTCGCCATGGCCGGTGATCAGCAGTACCGGCAGTTCGGCATCTAGCTCCTGTAGCTGTTGCAGCAGTTGCAGGCCGTCAATGCCAGGCATGCGGATGTCACTGATGACGACACCGGGCCAGTCACGCTCAATGCGTGCAGCAGCCCCTCGGGCATCCGCCAGCGTGGTGACGTTAAAGCCCGCCAAGTCCAGGGTTTGTCCGACCGCCTGGCGTAGGTGAGGATCATCATCAATCAGCAGTACCTGAGTGCGGGCATCAATCATGCTCATACAACAAAATCCTCTGACGACTGGGGTTTAATGCCTTGTTCGCCTGCTTGCAGGCGCAGGGTCAGCTGGGCGCCACCGCTGGGGTGATTGGCGATCAGCAACTCGCCTCCCAGTGCGCGCATCAGGGTGTCGCAAATGGCCAAGCCTAGGCCCAGTCCCTGCGCGCTGGTTTTGGTGGTGAAGAAGGGTTCGCGGGCACGCTGGATGGCTTCCTCGCTGAATCCAGGGCCGTTGTCTCGCAGAATGAGGTCTACGCCGGTCTCTGTGATTTCGGCGCTGATCATTAGGCGGCGTGGTGGCGGTACTTCGCTGAGCGCGTCCAGCGCGTTGGCCAGCAGGTTGCCCAGCACCTGACGCAAACGGGTTTCCCCAGCTTGAACCCATAACGTGGCCTCAGGCAGGTCGCGCACGAGTTCCACGTCCATGGCGCGGCGGCGTTTGGCTAGCAGGGCGAGGGCATCGTCGATGGCTGGTTGCAGGGCCATGGTTTCCGGTGCGTGGCGGTCGCGGCGGGCAAAGGCGCGCAAATGGGCGGTGATGGAGGCCATTCGTTCGGTGAGTTTGCTGATCAGTTTGAGGTTGGCGCGGGCGTCATCGGTTCGCCCGTGATCCAGCAGTACGCCGCTGTTGTCGGCATAGCTGCGGATGGCCGCCAATGGCTGATTGAGTTCGTGGCTGATACTGGCACTCATGGTGCCCAAGGCTGACAGTTTGCTCGCCTGCACCAGCTCGTCTTGAGCGCGAACCAGTTCCTGTTGAGCTTGTTCGCGCTCCAGAACTTCTTGTTTCAAGCGACTGTTCAGGCGTTCCAAATCCTCGGTGCGCTCCAGTACACGCTTCTCCAGTTCGGCGCGGGCCTTACTGGCCAGGGCGATACGTTCCAGATAATGGCGGCGGCGCTGCATCAGCAGTCCCAGCAGCAGCATGAGCAGCAGCAATACGCCGCCGCCAGCCACCAGCACGGTATGCACCGGGCGGTCGAGCAGGGCGCGTGGGGTGAGGATGCTAACGGTCCAGCCGGTTTCTTTAAGGTCGTGATCAAGCCGGATCCAGTGCTCGGGGTTGAGAGTGAGCATGGGTGGGTTCTGTGTGGGGTAGGGCCGGTTGGCTGAAATGGCGGCCCGCTCACTGAGATCGAGGGTGCGTGTGGCGGTAAACCGCCATGGGCTGTGCGAGGTAAGAATCACCACGCCGTGGGCATCGGTAACCAGCAATTGTTCGGGGGTTTTACCCCACAGTGTTTCAGTCTTGTTGAAGTCGACTTTGATGACCAATGCCCCGAGGTTTTGATCACCCTCTCTTACTGCTGAGGCGAAGTAGTAACCACGACGTCCCGAGGTGGTGCCCAGGCCGAAGAAGCGCCCAGGGCGACCTTCTATGGCTTCGCGGAAGTAGGGGCGGAATGCAAAGTTGCGGTCAACAAAGGAGTCTTCACGTTGCCAGTTTGACGCGGCCAGCGTGTTGCCTTCGGGGTCCATCAGGTAAATCACATCGGCACCGACTTGATCGCGCAATTGGTCCAGCAGTCGGTTGGCCTTGTTACGCAGCTCAGGGTCATCTGGGTTTAGCAGAGCTTGGCGCACTACAGGCAGATCACCCAGGATCGGAGGCAGTACATCATATCGGCGCAAGGTGCCGAGCAGGTTGGCGACATATAGGTCGAGTGTCTGGGTGTTCTGCTCAAGCAGGACATTGCGGTAATAGCGCTCAGCCAACTGATGCAATGGGATCAGCAGTGGCGATAGCAGCAGAAACAGGATGACCAGGCTGCGCCAGCGGGGGCGGTGAGGTGGCCGGTTGTGGGACATGTTTTCTCTCAATAAGCACGTACTGGGTAACTGCCATGCAATATGCGGGCAAACTTCCGCCGCTGGCAGATGATTGGCTACTTTAGGCTCAGTATGGCTTAAGACGTCAAACTGTCCGGGGATATCCTGAGTGGATAAATCCCCGCTGCACCGGGATCGCTATCCACCCTTGGGAGGATGGATAGCGAAGGGGATCAGGCGAACACGTCGGCGTCTTTGAAGCTCACAGCCGCCTGGTCTTTGCCCGAGAGTTGCGGTGCTTCCTTAAAGGGCCATTCGATGGCCAGATCAGTGTCGTCCCAACGAATGCTGCGCTCATGCTCCGGGGCGTAGTAGTCGGTGGTTTTGTAGAGGAACTCGGCATAGTCGCTGAGTACCACAAAGCCATGGGCGAAGCCTTCCGGTACCCACAGTTGGCGCTTGTTTTCAGCCGAGAGAATTTCACCGACCCACTTGCCGAAAGTCGGCGAGCTGCGACGCAGGTCAACCGCCACATCAAAGACTTCACCCGCGGTTACGCGTACCAGCTTGCCCTGCGCCTGCTGCAGTTGGTAATGCAGGCCGCGCAGTACGCCGCGAGCGGAGCGCGAATGGTTGTCCTGAACAAACTCACGTTTGACGCCGGTGGCTTCTGCGAAGGCTTTGGCATTGAAGCTTTCAAAGAAGAAACCGCGCTCGTCACCGAAGACTTTGGGTTCCAGGATCATGACCTCTGGGATGGCAGTTGCAATGGCGCGCATGGAATGTCCTTGAGCAGTATCAGGCTGGTGGCTGCTGAGCGGCAGGCCAAAGCGCAGAGTTTCGCCGATGCGGGGCACTCAGACCACCCGTGGTTGCAGTTTATTAGTAGTCTGTTGGTCGAATCAGCTGTCCAGACATAACCATTTGGTTGGTTATTGAGGCATTCGGCGTTAGGCTGCATCCAGTTTCTTCTGTGGTCTTCGTCCATGAATATCGACAATCGCATCAAGTTCCGACATTTGCAGTGCTTCCTGGAAGTGGCGCGTCAGGGCAGTTTGGCACGGGCGGCGGAGGTGCTGGCGATCAGTCAGCCTGCGGTTTCCAAGACCCTTAAGGAGCTGGAGGAGGTGCTTGATGCGCGTTTATTTGAGCGCGGCAAGCATGGGGTGACCCCGACGGCCGCCGGGTTGGCTTTTCTGCGTTATGCGGGGCCTAGTGTGCAGGCCCTGCGTGAAGGGGTGCGCAGCCTGCGCAGTGGCGAGCATGAGGCGGGGCAACTGCGCCTTGGCGTGCTCTCCACCGTTGAAAGCTCGTTGATTCCGGATGTGGTGCGGCGCCTGCATGAGCGTCACCCAGCGTTGGTGATCAGTGTGGCCACAGGTCAAAGCACGGAACTGCTGGATAAGCTGCGCGCGGGGGATTTGGACTTGGTTGTTGGGCGGGTTAGTGACAGCCCGCGAATCGAAGGCCTGACCTTTGAGCATCTGTACAGCGAGTCCATGATTCTCGTCGTGCGTCCAGGGCACCCTTTGCTGCAAACCCCGCTGCGGGATGTGGCGATGCTGGCGGATTACCCCGTGGTTGTGCCTCTGGCCGGAACCATCATCCGGCGCTACGCCAATAGCCTGTTTGTGCAGTGTGGAATTGGTCTGCCCTCCCAGCGGCTGGAGACTATTTCTGTGGCCTTGAGCCGGCGTTACGTGCAGTCCTGCGATGCGGTCTGGGTCGCACCGCTGGATGCGGTTCGTCAGGATCTGGTGCGCGGCGATCTGTATGAGCTGAACATCGGTTTGCGCGAGCCCGGTGGTTCGGTGGGGATCTGTAGTAACCCAGCGGCGCTCATGTCTTTGGCGGCGCAATGGTGCTGTGAGGCACTTCGTGAAGCGGCTCAAGGTTATCGGGATACCCTTGAGCCATAACCGATAGGTTATTGATGTGGCCGATCTTTTCAATTTTCACTTGCCTGCATCTGCATAAGACTGCGCGTCTGTGCCTGCGCCTGCAGATAACGCAAACAATCCGAAGAGGAGATCGACATGTCCGATGCGCCGCATCGCCGTTTCGTCATTCGTGACCGTAACTGGCACCCGAAAGCCCTGACACCTGACTACAAGACCTCTGTAGCCCGTTCGCCGAGTCAGGCGCTGGTCACCATTCCACAGTCGATCTCTGAGACTACTGGGCCGGACTTTTCGCACCTGAAAATGGGGCAGCACGACAATGACCTGCTGCTCAACTTCAACACCGGTGCGCTGCCGATTGGTGAGCGCATCATCGTTCATGGTCGTGTGGTTGATCAGTTCGGTAAGCCAGTTCCGCACACGCTGGTGGAAATGTGGCAAGCCAACGCAGGTGGCCGCTACCGCCACAAGAACGACCGTTATCTTGCGCCACTGGACCCGAACTTTGGTGGCGTGGGTCGCGCCCTGACCGACAGTGAAGGCCGCTACCATTTCCGCACCATCAAGCCGGGCCCGTACCCATGGCGTAATGGTCCGAATGATTGGCGTCCGGCGCACATCCACTTCTCCATCAGTGGTCCGGCGATCTGCACCAAGCTGATCACTCAGCTGTACTTTGAGGGTGACCCGCTGATCCCGATCTGCCCGATCGTCAAAGCAGTAAACGACCCGGAAGCTGTAAAAACCATGATCGCCCGTCTCGACCTGACGGCGAACAACCCGATGGATTGCCTGGCGTACCGTTTCGATATCGTCCTGCGTGGCGAGCGTCAGACATTCTTCGAGAACAAATAAGGAGGCGACCATGACTGAGATCAATCTGCTGCGTGAGACCACCTCCCAGACCGCTGGCCCGTACGTTCACATCGGCCTGGCGCTGGCTGCTGCCGGAAACCCGACCCGCGAACAGGAAATCTGGAACGTGATGGCCAAGCCCGAAGCGCCGGGCGAGCACATCACCGTGATCGGCCGTGTATTCGATGGCAACGGCCATCTGGTGCGTGATTCGTTCCTGGAACTGTGGCAAGCCAACCACGAAGGCGTGTATGACGAGGAATACAACCTCGACAAACCGTTCAATGGCTTTGCCCGTACCGCGACCACCTTTGAGGCGGGCAGTGAGTGGACCGTTCACACCGTTAAACCGGGTGTGACCCTGGCCGCTGACGGCCGTCCGCAGGCGCCGCACATCAACGTGTCGCTGTTCGCCCGTGGCATCAACATCAACCTGGCTACGCGCATCTACTTCGAAGACGAAGCAGATGCCAACGCCGTTGACCCGGTGTTGAACTTCATTGAACAGCCGGAGCGTCGTCAGACCCTGATCGCCAAGCGCGAAGTGGTCGACGGCAAGACCATCTACCGCTTCGATATCCGCATTCAGGGTGAAGGCGAGACGGTGTTCTTTGACTTCTGAGTTGTACCAGCAGGCCTGCGCTGTCATCGCACAGCGCGGTCTGCAACCGGATGCTGCGCAGCAACGCGCATTGCATCGTCTGGCCGAATGGTTGCAGGCGCGCTTGCAGCCGTCTGGCTGGCTGCGCCGCACGCCGCGTGGCGCCTATTTTTATGGGGAGGTCGGGCGCGGCAAAAGCCTGCTGCTCGACAGCCTCTTTGCGGTTGCGCCTGTTCCTGAAAAGCGCCGTGTGCACGTGCACGCGTTGTTGCAGGAGATTCAGCAGCGCTCGTTGCACTACTTGGGGCAGGGCGATCCACTGATCAAGGTCGCGCAAGAATTAGCCGGCGAAGCGCGCCTGCTGTTTTTTGATGAATTTCATGTACACGACATTGGCGATGCCATCCTGCTGGGGCGTCTGTTGGAGCAATTGCTCAAACATGATTGCATCCTGCTCTTCAGCTCTAACTTTGAGCCGGATGGTTTGTGCCCCAATCCGCTGTATCACAGCCGCTTCAAGCCATTTGCCAACCTGCTGAAGAAACAGTGCCTGGTATTACGCATGGAGGAGGGCTGTGATTATCGCCCGCTGAGTGAGCATCACTGGGGACGGTATTTCCAGGGTAGCGCCCAACTGCTGAGCGATCACCTGAGTGATTGGCCGGTATGTAACAGCCTTGAGCTGGGAAGGCGATGTATTACGGTGCAGGCCATGGATAGCGAGCGTCTGTGGGTGGCATTCAATGAGTTATGCCAGCAGCCTTTGGCCAGTGCTGACTACATACAGTTGTGTCAGCGCTTTCGTCAGATAGTCGTATCAGCAGTGCCGCAAATGGCCATGTTGACGCTGGATGAGCAGCAGCGCTGGGTGAACTTTGTTGATATCGCCTATGACTGCGGTGTCGAGTTACTGCTACAAGCCGAGAAAGGGCTGGGCGACTTGTGTGAAGGATGTGGCCACAGTGATTTTGCCCGCACACGTAGCCGATTGGCGCAGTTAAGGCAGGTGCAGATCGTTGCCGTTTGACTCATCAGGGTGGCGGCTGTTTGCGATTATCGAACATTGGTTCGATAATCGACTGACCTTCCGTGGTTATTTTTGGAGTTCTCATGAGCGATAACCGTCCGTCGACCTCCATGTTGGCGCCTCCGCCCTATGTCTCACCGGCCAAGCGTATTGAAGAGTTTGGCGGTGATCCGAACTTTATGGCGTCGCTGGCCCGTGGTCTGGCGGTGATCAATGCATTTCAGGAGCGTAAACGGCAGCTGACCATTGCCCAGATCAGTCATCGCACCGAAATCCCCCGTGCAGCAGTAAGGCGTTGTCTGTACACCCTAATGAAGTTGGGCTTCGCTACCACCGATGGCCGCACCTATTCGCTGCTGCCTAAAGTCCTGACTCTGGGTCATGCGTATCTGTCATCAACACCCTTGGCGGTGTCAGCGCAGCCGTATCTGGACCGCCTCAGTGAGAAACTGCACGAGGCGTGCAGCCTGGCCACCCTGGAAGGTGAGCAGATTCTTTACATCGCTCGCTCAGCCATTCCCCAGCGTTTGATCTCGGTTGATCTGAGTGTGGGCAGCCGCCTGCCTGCGTATTGCACATCCATGGGGCGCGTGTTGCTCGCGGCTATGGATGACGACCAGCTGCACGACTACCTGGCCAATGCTGAGCTACAGCCTAAGACCAGCCGCACCCTTTGCACCCGCGATGAGTTGTGGGACTGCCTGCAAAATGTCCGGCAGCAGGGCTGGTGCATTGTTGATCAAGAGTTGGAGCAGGGGCTGCGCTCATTGGCGGTGCCGGTGTATGACTCGGCTGGCCACGTTTTGGCGGCCATGAACATCAGTACCCACGCCGGGCGAGTGCCTGCCAGTGAACTGGAAAAGCGCTATTTGCCGATGATGCTCAATGCCAGCCGTGAACTCAGCAGCCAGCTATTCCGCGCTCCCTAAGTCAGTTGATCAATCCCTTTGCTATGCCTGATCGGCTGACTGTTGCAGAGGGATGATCGATCTAATCCATTAGTCTACTAATGTTCGATAATCGAACATTAAGGCGATTATCGGATTGTTCCGGCTCCGGCTCCGGCCTAATCTCAGCGCACTGCCACCCAGCCAGGTGGCGTCTGTCACTTGAGAGAGAACCACACGATGGCCGATATCATTTCCCTCGGCGAAGCCATTTCGCGCTACGTCAACGACGGCGATACGGTAGCCCTTGAGGGTTTTACCCACCTGATTCCGACTGCTGCTTCACACGAGATCATCCGTCAGGGCAAGAAAGACCTGCACCTGGTTCGTATGACGCCGGATTTGGTCTATGACCTGCTGATCGGCGCTGGCTGCGTGCGCAAACTGACCTTCTCCTGGGGCGGAAACCCTGGTGTTGGCTCACTGCATCGCCTGCGTGATGCGGTTGAGAAGCAGTGGCCGCAGCCGCTGGAAATCGACGAGCACAGTCACGCTGACCTGGCTAACTCCTACGTGGCCGGTGCATCTGGCCTGCCGTTCGCTGTGCTGCGTGCATACGCTGGTTCCGACCTGCCTAAGGTCAACCCGAACATCAAGTTCATCAACTGCCCGTTCACTGGCGAGCAACTGGCTGCAGTACCGAGCGTGCGCCCTGACGTGACCGTGATTCATGCACAGAAAGCCGACCGCAAAGGCAACGTGCTGATCCAGGGCATCCTGGGTGTGCAGAAAGAAGCTGCGCTGGCTGCCAAGCGCTGCATCGTCACTGTGGAAGAGATCGTCGACGACCTCAACGCACCGATGAACGCCTGCGTGCTGCCGACTTGGGCGCTGACCTCAGTCTGCCTGGTACCGGGTGGTGCGCATCCGTCATACGCCCACGGTTACTACGAGCGTGACAACGCGTTCTACCAAGCGTGGGACCCGATTGCCCGCGAGCGTTACACCTTCAACGCGTGGATCGACACCTACATCCGTGGTACTGCTGATTTCGCCCAATTCCAGGAAAAGTTGGCTCAGGCCAAGCTGCAGGAGGCCAAATAATGAGCGCCTACACCACTAACGAAATGATGACCGTGGCCGCTGCCCGTCGTCTGACCAACACCGACGTGACCTTCGTAGGTATCGGCCTGCCATCCAAGGCGGCTAACCTGGCTCGCCTGACCCACGCACCTGACGTGACCCTGATTTACGAATCAGGCCCGATCGGTGCCAAGCCGAACGTATTGCCGCTGTCCATCGGTGACGGCGAGCTGGCTGAAACCGCTGACACTGTTGTGCCGACCGGCGAAATCTTCCGTTACTGGCTGCAAGGCGGCCGTATCGACGTAGGCTTCCTGGGCGCGGCGCAGGTCGACAAATTCGGCAACATCAACACCACCGTAATCGGTGATTACAACGCTCCCAAAGTGCGCCTGCCAGGCGCCGGTGGCGCGCCAGAAATCGCAGGCAGCGCGAAGAAGGTGTTCATCATCCTCAAGCAAGGTCATCGCACCTTTGTGGATAAGCTGGCCTTCATCACCTCCGTGGGCCACGGCGAAGGCGGCGACCACCGCAAACGTTTGGGCCTGCCAGGTGCTGGCCCGGTGGCACTGATCACCGACCTGTGCATCATGGAGCCGGAAGAAGGCACTAACGAGTTCATCGTCACCTCGATCCACCCGGGTATTACCCGCGAGCAGATCATCGAGAACACCGGCTGGGCCATCCGCTTTGCTGATGTGGTAGCCGAAACTGCCGTGCCGCAAGCGCACGAGCTGGAAGCCCTGCGTGCCCTCGAAGAGCGCACAGCAATTGCCCACGGCCAGAAGAGTGGTGACGAGTAATGACACGCGAAGTGTATATCTGCGACGCGGTACGTACGCCCATTGGTCGCTTTGGTGGTTCGCTATCGGCCGTTCGGGCTGACGATTTGGCTGCCATTCCGCTGAAGGCACTGCTGGAACGCAACCCACAGCTGGACCCAGCTGCCATTGAAGAAGTGTTCATGGGCAGTGCCAACCAGGCTGGTGAAGACAACCGTAACGTCGCCCGTATGGCGCTGCTGTTGGCCGGTATTCCGGCCAGCGTTCCGGGTGTGACCCTAAACCGCCTGTGCGCTTCCGGTCTGGATGCAGTGGGCACGGCTTACCGTGCCATCGCTTGTGGCGAAATGGACCTGGCGATTGCCGGTGGTGTGGAGTCCATGTCCCGTGCGCCGTACGTGATGGGCAAGGCTGACACGGCGTTTGGCCGTACCCAAAAGATTGAAGACACCACCATCGGCTGGCGCTTCATCAACCCGAAAATGAAAGAGCTGTATGGCGTTGACGCCATGCCGCAAACCGCTGACAACGTGGCCGATGATTTCAACATCAGCCGTGCTGATCAGGATGCTTTCGCTATTCGCAGCCAGCAAAAAGCCGGTCGCGCTCAGGCTGAAGGTTTCTTCGCGGAAGAGATCGTGCCGGTTGTGATCAAGGGCAAGAAGGGCGACACCATCGTCGACACCGACGAGCACCCGCGCCCGGACACCACCCTTGAGGCGCTGACTAAGCTCAAGCCAGTCAATGGTGCAGACAAGACCGTCACCGCAGGCAACGCCTCCGGCGTCAACGATGGTGCTGCCGCGCTGATCCTCGCGTCCAAAGAGGCGGTGGAAAAGTACGGCCTGACTCCCCGCGCCAAAGTGCTGGGCATGGCCAGCGCCGGTGTAGCACCACGCATCATGGGTTATGGCCCGGTACCGGCGGTACGCAAGCTCAATGAGCGCCTGGGCATCAAGATCGAAGATTACGATGTCATCGAGCTGAATGAAGCCTTCGCGGCGCAAGGCCTGGCCTGCATGCGTGACCTCGGCCTGGCCGACGACGCAGCCAGCGTTAACCCTAACGGTGGCGCGATTGCACTGGGTCACCCGCTGGGCATGAGCGGTGCACGCCTGGTGCTGACTGCCGTTCATCAGCTGGAAAAAACCGGCGGCAAGCTGGGGCTGGCGACCATGTGCATTGGTGTTGGTCAAGGTCTGGCGCTGGCGGTTGAGCGCGTCTGATCAGAATGGTCTCAAACCCCGGCAGGCAAAGCCTGTCGGGGTTTTGAACTGGAACGAAGGTGTGTGGTGAATGTCCGATTCAGGTTATTGCCACGGAGTCTGAAAATGACAACAACTCACTACACCGCCGAACAAAAGCGTTCACGCATCTTTTCCATTGTCGGCGCCTCATCCGGCAACCTGGTCGAATGGTTCGACTTCTACGTCTATGCGTTCTGTGCGATTTATTTCGCCTCATCCTTTTTCCCTTCCGACGATCCCACTGTTCAGCTGCTGAATACGGCTGGCGTATTTGCTGCCGGTTTTCTGATGCGACCGATTGGCGGATGGATATTCGGGCGCCTTGCTGACCGCAAGGGCCGCAAACATTCCATGGTGATTTCGGTGATGCTGATGTGTGTCGGCTCACTGGTGATTGCCTGCTTGCCGACTTACGACCAGATCGGCGCTTGGGCACCGTTCTTCCTGCTGATGGCGCGCCTGCTGCAAGGTCTGTCGGTGGGGGGGGAATATGGCACCACCGCGACTTACATGAGTGAAGTGGCTTTACGCGGTCAGCGCGGCTTCTTCGCTTCGTTCCAGTACGTGACCCTGATCGGCGGCCAATTACTGGCGGTATTGCTGATCGTGATCTTGCAGCAGCTGCTCAGTGAAGAGCAGATGCACGACTGGGGCTGGCGCATCCCGTTTGTGGTGGGGGCACTGGCTGCGATTGTGTCGCTGTTCCTGCGTCGCTCACTGGTGGAAACCAGCAAACCGCAAGAGCGTGAAAGCAAAGACGCTGGCAGCGTCAAAGGGCTGTTCCGCAACCACTGGGCTGCCTTCATCACGGTGCTTGGTTACACCGCCGGTGGCTCGCTGATTTTCTATACCTTCACCACCTATATGCAGAAGTACCTGGTCAACAGCGCGGGCATGGACAAATCAACCGCCAGTTTCGTGATGACCGGCGTATTGTTCGTCTATATGTGCATGCAGCCGTTGTTCGGCATGCTATCCGACCGCATTGGTCGGCGTAACTCCATGCTCTTGTTTGGCGCGCTGGGTGCGCTGTGCACTGTGCCGCTGATGCATGCGCTGAAAGCGGTGGATAGCCCGTTCATGGCCTTTGTGCTGATTACCATCGCTTTGGCTATCGTCAGTCTGTACACCTCCATCAGTGGTCTGGTAAAGGCTGAGATGTTCCCGCCCCATGTGCGTGCGCTGGGCGTCGGCTTGGCCTATGCGGTAGCCAATGCAATGTTTGGCGGAACCGCCGAATATGTTGCCCTGGGTCTGAAGAGCTTGGGCATGGAAGACACGTTTTATTGGTATGTGACGGCCATGATGGTGATTGCATTCCTGTTTAGCTTGCGTCTGCCTAAGCAGGCGGAGTACCTCCACAACGATCATTAAGGTTTTTTCATGATGCAGGGTATGGGGAATCAACTGTTCGAACGCTACTTCAGCAGCCAGGCCATGAGCGCCGTGTTTTCCGACGCGGGCCGTGTGCAAGGCATGCTGGATTTCGAAGCTGCTCTGGCGCGGGCTGAAGCCCGTGTGGGGCTGATTCCTCTAACCGCTGTCGCGCCGATTGAGGCTGCCTGTAAAGCCGAGCTGTTCGACTATCAGGCGCTGGCTGTGGCTATTGCCACCGCTGGCAACTCGGCCATTCCGCTGGTTAAGGCGCTGGGTAAACGTATCGCCGCCAGCGATGCTGAAGCCGAGCGTTATGTGCACCTCGGTGCGACCAGCCAGGACGCGATGGACAGCGGTCTGATCCTGCAAGTCCGTCAGGCTATTGAATTGATTGAGGCTGATCTGGCTCAGCTGGCCAATGCGCTGGCAGAACAAGCCAGCCGCCACGCCGCTACTGTACTGCCGGGGCGCACTTGGCTGCAACACGCCACGCCCGTCACGTTGGGCATGAAGTTGGCCGGTGTGTTGGGTGCAGTGACCCGCCATCGTCAGCGTCTGGCTGAGCTGAAGCCCCGTGTGCTGGTCCTGCAATTCGGCGGTGCTGCCGGTACGCTGGCGGCGCTGGGCGAGCAGGGTTGGGCGGTGAGCGAAGCGCTGGCCTCTGAACTGAATCTGGGCCTGCCTGAGCAGCCGTGGCACACCCAGCGTGATCGGCTGGTGGAGTTCGCCAACCTGCTCGGTTTGATCGCCGGAACCCTGGGCAAACTGGGGCGCGATTTGAGCCTGCTGATGCAGACCGATGTGGGGGAAGTCTTCGAACCGTCCGCACCGGGCAAAGGTGGTTCCTCCACCATGCCGCATAAGCGCAACCCGGTCGGTGCCGCCGTGCTGATCGGAGCTGCTACACGCGCACCGGGCTTGGTCTCCACCATGCTTGCCGGTATGCCGCAGGAGCACGAACGCAGCCTGGGCCTGTGGCACGCTGAATGGGAAACCCTGCCGGAGCTGTGCCGTCTGGTTGCCGGTGCCTTGCAACAGGCGCTGATCGCCGTGCCGGGGCTGGAAGTGGACAGTGCGCGCATGCTCAGTAACCTCGACCTGACCAAGGGCCTGGTGCTGGCTGAAGCTGTGAGCATTGCACTGGCTCAGCGCATTGGCCGCGACGCCTCGCACCATCTGGTCGAAACCTGCTGCCGTCAGGCAATTGCCGAAGGCCGTCACCTGCGTGCCGTGCTGGGCGATAACGCTGAAGTCAGCGCGCAACTCAATAGCGATGAGCTGGATCGTCTACTCGATCCGGCCCATTACCTCGGACAAGCTGAGCGTTGGGTCGCCCGCGCTGTAGCTGAACATGAAAAATTCTGAAGGAGAATTGTCGTGGCAACTCTGCAATTGGCTGATGGCGTGTTGAACTACCAAATCGACGGCCCGGCCGACGCTCCGGTTCTGGTGATGTCCAACTCGTTGGGCACCAACCTGGGCATGTGGGATGTGCAAATCCCGGAACTGAGCAAATCCTTCCGTGTGGTGCGTTACGACACCCGTGGTCACGGCCAGTCATCCGTGACTGAAGGCCCTTACACCATCGAACAGCTGGGCCGCGACGTACTGGCGCTGCTGGATGAGCTGAAGGTTGAGCGCGCCGCATTCTGTGGCCTGTCCATGGGCGGTCTGATCGGCCAGTGGCTGGGTATCAACGCGCCGAAGCGTTTCACTCATTTGGTGCTGTGTAACACCGCTGCCAAAATCGGCAACGCTGAAGGCTGGAACAGCCGCATCGACACGGTAAATGCTGGTGGCGAAAAGGCCATGGCTGAGCTGCGTGATGGCTCCATCGCCCGCTGGTTCACTCCGGAGTACTCCGCTGCCAATCCGGCAGTGGCTGATCGTATTGTCTCCATGCTGGCCAGCACTAACCCTGCGGGTTACGTTGCCAACTGCGCTGCCGTGCGTGATGCGGACTTCCGTGAGCAACTGGGCCAAATCGAAGCCAAGACCCTGATCATCTGCGGCACTGGCGACGCTGTGACCACTCCGGAAGATGGCCGCTTTATGCAACAGCGCATCGCTGGCGCACAACAAGTCGATTTCCATGCCGCGCATTTGTCCAACGTCGAAGCGGGTGACGCGTTCACCACCGCACTGGTCAACTTCCTTAACGCATAAGTTTTTTGCGCAGCGCCTGCGGACGCTGCGCCTCTGAATATAGGTGCCAGAAATGGACGAGAAAGAACGTTACGAAGCCGGCATGCAGGTACGTCGTGCGGTGCTGGGCGATGCTCACGTAGACCGCAGCCTGCAAAGCCTGACCCCATTCAATGAAGAGTTCCAGGAGATGATCACCCGTCATGCCTGGGGCGATATCTGGACCCGTCCGGGCCTGCCGCGTCACACCCGTAGCTTGATCACCATTGCGATGCTGATCGGCATGAACCGTGAAGGCGAACTTAAGCTGCACCTGCGCTCCGCCAAGAACAACGGCGTGACCCGCGACGAGATCAAAGAAGTGCTGATGCAGAGCGCGATCTACTGCGGCATCCCGGCAGCCAATGCCACCTTCCACCTGGCTGAGTCGGTGTGGGATGAAGTGGGTGTTGAGTCGTTGCAGAACGACGCCTGACAGGGTCAAGGAACAATAAAAAACCGGCTGATAGGGCCGGTTTTTTATTGTCAGAGCATCAACGCTTTGCGGCTTAAGCCGCGCCTTCAGGGCCTGTTTATCCCTAGAGCGGAGTGTTCCACCGTTGCGGTGATGCCCCGAAATGCGTCTAGGGATAATCCAGGCCACAGGTGCCCTACGTCATTCAACGATGCTGGTTTTGAATGATCAACGCTAAGCTGCGTGAGACATCGCGTAGGTTGCTGCTGGCCTGTTCGGTGCGGGTGACGTTCTCCTGATTGTTGGCCGCAATGCTCACCAGATCTGTCAGGTTGCGCGAGATGTCCTCGGCTACCAGGGTCTGTTCTTCAGCGGCGGTAGCGATCTGCATGTTCATATCGCGGATGGTTTGAACGGCGTCTGTCACACCATTAAGGATCTTGCCAGCGTGTTGAACCTGCTCGACCCCTTTGACGCTGCTTTGTTTGCCGCTTTCGATGGCTTTTACAGCGCTTTCAGCACCGCGCTGAACAGCACTGATGATGACGTTGATTTCAGCCGTTGATTGCGCAGTGCGTTGCGCCAGGTTGCGAACTTCATCCGCTACGACCGCAAAGCCGCGGCCACTTTCGCCTGCGCGTGCGGCTTCGATGGCTGCGTTGAGGGCCAACAGATTGGTTTGTTCGGCAATACTGTGAATGACTGCCAGTACTTCGCTGATACGGCCGCTGTCGTCTTCCAGTTGCAGGATAACTTCGGTGGTGCGACTGATCTCATCGCGGGTGTTGATGATGCTGCTGACCAGCGCAATCATCGCCTGCTCACCATCCTGAGTGGCGCGCTCGGCGTCGTCGGCAGCCTGCGAGGCGCGGACTGTATGGCCGGCCACTTCTTGGGCTGCAGCGGTCATTTCTTCCATAGCGGCTGCAACTTGATCAGTGCGCAGGCTTTGCTCGTGCATGCCTTGGGTCATGTGTGAGGCAATTACATTTAGCTCATCGCTGGACTGGTCCAAGTGGCTGGTGTTTTTGCTCAAGTTGGCAAAGGTGTCAGCCAGAAAATCGCTCAGCCTGTTACTGGCTTCAGCCAGCTCACCGACTTCGTCACGGCGCTGGTTGTTAATGCGCTCACCAAAGTTGCCCCGGCTGAGTTGGACCAGTGCATGGGTAACCCGTGACAGCGGTGAGATCACCTGGCTCGACAGCCACCACCAGAAGGCTAGGAAGTTCAGCAGCGTGAATGCACCTATGAACAGGCTGCCACTGATCCAGGTACGCGTAACCTGCTCGTCGATGTGTGCGATTTGTTGTTCTGAGGTTTCGCTGATCTTGTCGATAAGGTTGCTGAAATGCAGGCTGCCATCGTTGGCAATCTTTTCGATGCGAGCCGAGGCCGCGTCTGCGTTGTTGCGGAACTGATCACCGAGCATTTCATGGTCTGCACGCAGTTCGCTGAGTTCATCTTCTATCGCGCTATCAAGCTGCAGGCGTGCCAGTGCATTGAGGTACTGCTGAACCTTTTTCTCTTCGGCCTCAAACCGTTCACGGCTTGGCGAGGACGAGTCATAAGCTTGATTAGCAGCTGAGAGTTCACTCAACTGCAGTGTGTAGGATTGGGCTGCCTGAGCAATGTATCGCGAGGCCTCCAGAGCGTTGGCACTTAAGGTTTTATAGCTGTGCGAGTGTTGGGTCAGAATGCTGAAGAAGGTGATTGCGATGATCAACAGTACCAGCAGGCTGGCACCACAAAGCGTGAGAATTTTGGTCCGCAAGGACAGGTTGTTAAGCATGAAGCTAATCCGTCTGGAAATTTTGCATGGCAACAACCACAGTTCAGCGTGGGCTGAACCGAGAGTGTTGTGAGTGTTGGTGCAGGAGAGCAGGGCGAGCCGGGTACGGCAGACCCAAAAGCCTGTGCCATGGGTTAGGCCCAGGCATGCGTGTAGAGATCGTTTGGATGCCTACTGACTTGGTGCTCAGGCTGGCGCCCGGCAGGTTTAAGTTGCCATTTCCATTGGATTGAAGTCCTGGCTGAGGCTCAGGTTACGAGCGCTCAATACAACCTCGCCGGAGGGACCCGGCGAGGTTGGTACTGCTTAGAAGTCGTTGTTCAGGTCGATACCTGATTTGCCCGGAGCCAGGATGTTGTTCGGGTCCAGTGCACGCTTGAGGGTGTGCTCAAGTTTGCGCTTAACCGTACCGTAGCTCTGTGCAACACGATCCTGGAAGTGCGGGTTAACGCGGTATACCGCGTAGCCGCGCTTCTCGAACTCGTCCAGCAGTTCGTTGAAGCAAGCATCAGCGCGCTTCAGCTCTTCCGGGTTGGTGCGGTCAAACAGCACGTCGATCACGTGGTGCATGTCACGCCAGCCCACAATGAACTCACCGACGTAGTCCAGGCCATGTTTGTTAAGGATGCTCTTGGCAAGTGAGTACTGCTTGTCACATTCGCTGCCGCGCGCTTGGCTGACTGGGGCGAACCACATGGAGCCACCGCCCCCACGCCAGTTGTACAGACCAAATTCTTGCAGGTTCGGGATGCCTTTCATCATCTCGGAGCGGTATTTGAACGGCTGCTTACCGGCGGATTCTTTCTCGGTGTACAGCTTGCCTTTGCCCAGTTGAGCCAACGCGCCTTTAACGATCTTCAGGTTAACGTCAACCTGCTCCTGGGTGCCGTACAGGCACGCATAGACGTTCCATGCACCCATGTCTTTGTCGTCGCGGATCTTCTGGATCACTGCGTCTGGAGTGGCACCCGGCTCAGTGATGTAGTCAGAGCGACGTACGCCAGCAGCCGCAGCTTCCCAAAGGGTACCGGCGATAACGACCGAGTTCGGGATGATCTGAGCGATACGCAGCGGACGGATGAATTCAACGATGTCGTTGATATCGGTCTCTTTCGGGAATTTGATTTCCAGCGGCATCATCACCGGTGGTTTCGGCATCAGCCAGAAGCCCATCTTGGTGCAGATACCGTAGTTGGCCTGAGTGAACATACCGTCCAGTGTCGGGCCGTAACCCCACTTGAACACTTGCCAGGCGTTGTCGCCTTTAACGCCACCCATACCGGTGCGGTACACGTCACCGTTGGCCAGAACCACTTCCATACCGCACTGCATCAGGAAGTGTTCGCCGTACGGGGTGTAACCCACGCCACGGTCCATGGTGTTGCCCAGGGGGCCGGCGATGGCCGACGGTGCCGAGAAGGACAGCATCAGCGGCAGGTTGTTTTCCTGGATGTAATCGTACAGCTGGCCGTAGGTCACGCCCGGCTCAACCAGAGCGGTGCACAGCTCTGGGTCGATGTGAAGAATCTTGTTCATCTTCTTCAGGTCAAGGATGACCTGGCCGCGCTGGCCTGGGGCAGCGGAACCATAACCGAAGTTACGGCCGGTGGAGATGGTCCACACCGGAATCTTGTGCTCGTTACAGATCTTCACCACACCTTGAACGTGCTCAACGCTCAGGGCAGTAACTGCCGCCGAAGGCGTGTGGTTTTCGTTCTCGGTGGACATCATGATCTTGTTGTACGGGACGAGTTGCTCGTTCTTAACCAGTACGTTTTCATCGCCGACCAGCTTGCGGAACTTGGCAACGGCCTGTTCGAAGTTGGCAGCGTCTACGCCCTTAGGCAGCAGTTGGGTATTTTGCTCGGTCATACGTTATGACTCCTTCCGGACTCGATCGAGAACGAAACGAAATGGCCGCGAAGCGGCTTGTTTTGATTGCTGATGCGTGGCGCATTGCCTGCGTCGGTGCGTCCGGCTGAAGCCAGTACATGGCCCAGGGTGGCAGCCCATTGATCGGCTGCGTCAGTGCGCTTGGCGTTGATGGCCAGATCAAGGTTCAGGCGCTGTTCGCCCTGACGCTGTTCACGCAGGGTGAAGGCTGCACCGCAGCTGCTCAGCTGGTGGCCGAGGCGCAGTGCGCAGCTGTCGCTGCTATCGGCGCTGAGCAGCTCGTGGCGCGAGCCTTTGCTGTCAGCCGCATGCAGGCCGACCCACTGAACACGGGCACCGGCACTGCGGGCCAGATCCAGAATCAGCGTGGCACTGGCATCATCCACCAGACCGATGATGCGCTGCTGCTGCGGGCTGGCCAGTTGAGCGGCCAGTGCCTGCATGTAGGCAGCATCCAGATCCGTACGCTGAACCTGGATAGCGCTCTGAGCGTTACGTGCGCCCAGCAGGAAGGCAGCTTCAGCCGCATTGCCACTGACCAACGCCAGCGACGGGCGAGCCGAATCACGCAGCAAGCCAGAGGCTACAGAGAGGCCCGAGGCGCTCAGTGCAGCAACGGACAGACCGCTGACGGCAGCCCCTTTGAGAAGAGTACGACGTGCGACGTTCATAGCGTCACTCCTCAAGGTTTGGCTACAGCAGCCGGAGCCGGAGACTTCTGGATGTACTCGGCAACCTGCTGCAGCGACTTATCGTCGATGTAGGACGCAGTGAAGGCAGGCATCGCGCGGAAGCCGTTACGGACGATCGCCTGAATGTACTCAGGCGGCAGTTGGCGACCTTTGATCACCGGGCCTACGCCCGCGTCGTGGCAGTGGCCGCACACTTTCGCGTAAACGTTCGCGCCGCCTTTCCAGACACCATCGCCATCAGCAGAGGCGGTAGTGCTCATCAGGGCCATTGGCAGTGCAAGGCAGGCTGCGATGGCACTGCCACGCAACGCGCTTTTTTTCAGCTGGAACATGTGGTGCTCCTGGTTTTTATAAGACACGGTTTAAAAAGGGTAGTGACGTGGCTGGTGTTGCACCGAAATCCAGTGATCCGTGGTGAACTCGTCGATAGCCCAGTCGCCGTTGAAGCGGCCAAGACCGGAGTTCTTCTCACCACCAAACGGGGCGTTTGGTTCGTCGTTGACCGGGATGTCGTTGATGTGAGTCATGCCAGCGTGAATACGACGGGCAAAGCGCACACCACGGTCCAGGTTCTGGGTGAACACAGCGCTGGACAGGCCGTATTCGCTCATGTTGGCCAGTTCAAGTGCGTGGGCTTCGTCGCGGGCGCACTGAATGCCTACCAGTGGGCCGAAGATTTCTTCGCGGGCGATGTCCATGTCGGCGGTGACGTCAGCAAACACGTGCGGCGGCATGACGTTGCCTTGCGGCTCAGCCTCAACCAGCACCTTGGCGCCTTCGGCTTTGGCAGTGGTGATCTTCTCTTTCAGACCATCAAGCTGTTTGCTGTTGATGACCGGGCCAACCACGGTTTTCGGGTCGCTCGGATCACCGTATTGCAGGGTTTTAACGCGGGCGGCATAACGCTCGCAGAACGCTTCGTACAGCGGCTGTTCAACGATGATGCGGTTGATCGCCATGCAGATTTGGCCCTGGTGCAGGAATTTGCCCACCACTGCTGCGTTAACGGCCTGGTCCAGGTCCGCGTCAGCCAGAACCACGAACGGGCTGTTGCCGCCCAGTTCCAGCGCCACATGCTTCAGGTGCTGACCGCCGCTGGCGATACGGCCGATGTTGCGACCAACCTGAGTTGAACCCGTAAAGGAGATGAATGCCGGAACCGGATGCTCAACAAAGGCATCACCGATTTCTGCGCCGGAACCCACAACCACGTTCAGTACGCCTTTAGGTAGGCCAGCTTCTTCGAAAATACGTGCCAGCAGCAGGCCGCCAGTCACTGGAGTATCGCTCGCAGGTTTGACCACAACTGCGTTGCCCAGGGCCAGAGCAGGGGAAGCCGAGCGTGCAGTCAGGTGCAGCGGGAAGTTCCACGGGCTGATAACGCCAATCACGCCCAGTGCTTCGCGGTAAACGCGGTTTTCTTTACCCGGTACGTTAGAGGCCATGATGCGGCCATGGACGCGGCTTGCCAGGCTGGCCGACTCCAGAGTAATAGCGCGTGCCGCACCCCACTCGATTTCAGCCTTGATACGGGTGCTGCCTGATTCACGAATGATCCACTCAACGATTTCCTCATGGCGCTGATCGAAGATTTCGACCGCTTTCACCATGATCGCTGCGCGCTGTGCCGGGCCGGTTTCAGCCCATGCCTGCTGTGCAGTGCGAGCCGCTTCGTAAGCCTCATTGAGGTCTTCACGGGTGGCCAGTGGAATGGTCAGCAGCTCAGCGTTGTTGAATGGATTGAGCACACTCAGGGTACGGCTGGAAGAACCAGCGCGCCACTGACCAGCAATAGGTTGCAGCTCAAGGTTTTCGTAGGCAGCAGGACGTGTGGACATGGAGTTACTCCTCCGTTTTTTTCTAATTCGAAGTAGCCTGTTAAAGCCGTCTCAATACGAGTTGCCATGCGCTGATAGCCCCCTCATTGATGCGGTAATGACTGACCCTTTCTCCCCTGTGGGGCTAAAGGTCGCAGCTACGGTGCTTCCGTTGGCCCTGTATCAAGAAGCATGCCTGTTCCTGTTTTAACTGCGCGAAATTGACGCAGGTCAGTGCTGGCAAGGTTTTGCCGGTTTTGATGGCAGAGATTAGGTCGTGGCGGTGGCGGAGGTGGTGCAGGAAATTATTGAGAATTTTTACGCTCGGACGAAAACCCTACAAAAATTCACTGATTACGTGCGTTAATCGGACGCATTAGTAGTGAATGGCCGGACTTGCATTGACCCGAATCATTGCCTGGCCAACTATTGCTGCTGAATTTAAGGCCAGAGAAAAGAGACCTTATGCCGCGTTCAACTCCCCCGAATTCCGGCTCTGAAGAAGACTTCATTACTCGTCTGCTTAGCCGAAAAAAACGCTTGTTGGTCAACCGCAGTAGTCAGTTTCAAGACAGCGGTTTTCCCAACGCAGAGCAGTTGGCAGAAACGGTAGCCTTTGCCCCACAAGACGGATTTATCTGGCTGTGTGGCCAACGCATGATGCTTCTACAAGGCTCGGCATTTGGCGCTATGCGCTGCGAGCTGATTAAGTCCATGGGCAAGGAAAAGGCTCGTGGCCTGCTCACCCGGTTGGGCTGGCAGGCTGGCGCGAGGGATGCGGCGCAGGTGGCCGAACAGTGGCCAGAGGGCGATCACACTGCGTTATATAGCGCAGGGCCTCGCCTACACATGCTTGAGGGCATGGTTAACGTTGAAGCCGTGCGCTTCGAGATCGACAACAGCATCGGCCACTTTTACTCCGAGTTTCTCTGGCTCAACTCGCTGGAGGCGGATGAGCATCTGGCTGCCTACGGGCTGAGTGATGATGCGGTGTGCTGGATGTCCATCGGTTATGCCAGTGGATACGCCTCATCGCTGTCTGGGCGCCTTATCGTCTTCCGAGAGCTTGAATGTTGCGGATGCGGGCACGCGGCCTGCCGCATTGTCGGTAAGCCTGCCAATCAGTGGGAGGATGTGTCCGCAGAACTGGCTTGGCTGGATGCCGAAGCGTTCCTCAGCGAGAGCAACCACCCCGTACAAAACAGCGACGATGACATGATGGCTTCGGAGTACGAAGTGGATCTGTCCGCTGAAATGGTCGGTGGCTCATCTGGCTTTATTGCTGCTCGCCAGTTATTGGAAAAAGTCGCGCCCACACAGGCGACCGTACTGCTCACTGGTGAGTCCGGCGTGGGTAAGGAGTTTTTCGCCCAAACCTTGCATCAGCACAGTCGCCGCAGTGAAAAACCATGGGTGGCCCTGAACTGCGCCAACCTGCCGGAAAACCTGGTTGAGGCCGAACTGTTCGGCGTTGAGCGCGGCGCCTTTACCGGTGCCGAGCGTTCTCGCCCTGGCCGCTTTGAACGGGCCGATGGCGGCACTTTGTTTCTGGATGAAATCGGCAGCCTCAGCCTTAATGCCCAGAGCAAGATCCTGCGCGCTTTGCAGGAGGGTGAAATCGAGCGTGTCGGCGGTAATACCTCCATTAAGGTGGATGTGCGTGTGATCGCTGCGACCCACGTTAACCTGCGTGGAGAAGTCGCGGCCGGGCGATTCCGTGAAGACCTGTTCTATCGCCTCAATGTCTACCCGATCCACCTGCCGCCGCTGCGTGAGCGTCGTGAAGACATTCAGCCGCTGATGAACTACTTCCTGCGGCGCTTTACTCAGCGCTACGAGAAGCACATCCCCGGCTTTACCACGCGCCTGGTCAACGTACTGTTGACCCACACCTTCCCGGGCAACATCCGCGAGCTGCAAAACCTGATCGAGCGGGGTGTGATCACCTGTGATGAAGGCGAGGCCATGGACCTCAAACACATCACCTTGGGCAATAAAGAAAGCTTCGCCTCGCCGTCCGGCCTCACCTCCGCGGGCCGTCTGCAAGCGGCACCCACACTGCAGCAGGTGCCTGAGCAGACTCAGGCCGGGCAGAGTGATGTACCGACTGAAGAAGAACTGTTCGGCGCAGAAACAGCGCTGGATAACCTGCGCGCCTTCGTCAGCGGCCAGCGCCGCGAACTGGGCACCACGCTGGAAGATGTCGAGACCATGCTCATCCGCCTGGCCCTGGAAAAGTCAGACGGCAACATCACCGCCGCTGCACAAATGCTCGGCATGAGCCGGGCGCAGGTGAGTTACCGGATCAAGTCGCAGAAGTAGGTTGTCAACGGGCAACGAAACCCGGATTACGTCCTTGCGGGCTAATCCAGGCCACAGAGCCCTTAAAAAGCCCCTGCCAGCTCACGCTGACAGGGGCTTTTTGATTCACCGGGCGCTTAGAGCGGGGTGGTGAATTTGAACCAGTAGGTCTGGCCTTCGGCGCGGTTGCGTACGCCGGTTTCTTCTTGCCACTTGGCGCTGAACAGCCAGCCGTCTTTGCTTGCGTACTGGAACGCAGGGCCGATCGACAGGGTGCGGCCGCGGTTGCCGCCGGTGGCGTCTACAGCAGCTGCGGAGGCGCAGTTGGAGTAGCTGCACTTGTCGTCGCTGATTTGGGTGTAAGCGTGGCCGCCAACGCCCACTACCCAGCCATTACCCAAGCCCCAACCCAGGGTGTAGTCCAAGTGCAGTTCCTGGCCGGAGGTGTAGTTGGTGTCTTTGTTTTCGAAGTTGTAGTCGTACATCAGACGCATGTCGGCGTTGAAGCCGTTCGGGTCCATGTGGGTCAGTGCGAACACGCCCTGTACGGTGTAGTAGTTGTTACCCAGGTTGATGATGTCGTCTTCGTCGTAGCTGCCGGTAGGCAGAACGAAATCAACACCTGTGGCGATGTGCAGTTTATCGCTCAGGTGGAAGCCAACAACCGGGCCCAAGTGCATGTCACCAATGCCGCGCTTATGGTCGTGTGGGCCGCCGTTTTTGATGTTCAGGCGCATGTCGTTCAGCGGCAGCAGGGCGTGGAAGCCGAGGTCGCCGCCCAGTACTTTTTGCTCTGTTACCCAGACAAAACGAGGCACGATGCTGGTCACGCGCAGGTCGATTTCAGCAGCTTTGTTGCCTGCATTGTCCCGCACGGTATCGGCGGTGTAGTTGCCCGCGAAGATTTGGCCGTAGGTGCCAGCAGGAGGCAGGATGCCCATACCGAAAATTTCAATGCCCATCGGCCAAGAGGACAGGCCGCCCTCGGTGGCGTTTGCGCCGCCGGCTACGGCAGTGGTGAGCAGGGTGGCAGCAGCAAGTTTTTTCAGGCGCACAGAAGTGGAGCTGATTTTTTTAGAAGAGTGCATTGGTTAGGCCCATTTGTTTTTTATAAGCGTGGGGCCTGCTTTCAAAGATCGCGCCAAGTGCAATAAAACTGAAACCCTGCGCTAAATCGCGGGGTTGCGACGTTTTGACTCGGGCAATGTGCTTCGCCGCGGCGTTGGGTTGCGGATTCTGTTAATGAAATTCTTCGCTGTTTAAATCTATCGACACTTCCTCGGCGTTTGGACGTTGCCGACGGAAGCTGTTGGCGGTCTGGCCGCTGACGCGTTTGAAGAAGCGTGAGAAATACGCCGGGTCAACAAAACCCAGTGCATCGGCAATCTGGGCAATGGACATCGTGGTGTAGATCAGGTTGCGCTTGGCCTCCAGCAATAAGCGCTGATGAGTCACTTGCAGCGCGCTGTGACCGGTGAACTGGCGGCAGAGGTTGTTCAGGTAGGTGCTCGACAGACCGATGTGGTGTGCATAACGCTCCACTGACCAGTGTTCGCGGTAGTGTTTTTCGATGAGGTTCAGGAACGCCACCATATAGTCACGACCGCGGTCATCGCTGTTGTTCACCGGAGCGGTGCGCTTGCGTTGTCGCGCCAGCCATACGGCCAGGGCATTGACCATGGCTTGCAGGAGCGTGTCCCGCGCCATGTCAGCGCCTTCGTATTCTTTTTGCAGCACTGCAAACAGTGTGTCCAGTTGTTGACCCCATTCCCGCACGGGGTAGCAGGCTGCTGTGCTGAGTTTAGGGTCTAACTCTGCTTCAAGCCGGGTGACCAGTGGAGCCGCCAGGGTCAGCACGTAGCCATCTATGTCATCAGAAAACTGAAAGCCATGGACGAACATGGCGGGCACGACCTGGACAGAGGGCTCACTGATTTCTTGGCGGGTGCCTTCAATCTCGGCCTGACACACGCCATGGCGGAAGTAGAACAGCTGATAAAGGTCGGCGTGCTGATGCGACTGAATCTCCCAGTGGTGCTTGCTGCTGCGACTGGAAATGGTCTCGCAATGGATCAAATCAGGGGTCGGCCAACCCTGGTTTTCCCCATAGAGCTTGAATACCGGGATCGGCGTTTTGGTCTTATCCATTAGTCGTATAGGCCCCTTGGGATGCGCATGATAAGTGCGCCACAAAATAATTCGATAATCGCACGAATTTTCGAAAAGTACATTTTATTGCCCGATTTTAACCTTAACAGGGCCAGGCTTTTGGCAAAAATGCAGGGGAGTATTAAACACCCCAGCCGGAAGCATTGCGTGTGACGGCTAAATCAAAGCGGGAAATTACAAGATGAAAACTCAGGTTGCGATTATTGGTGCCGGTCCGTCCGGCCTTCTGCTGGGTCAGCTGCTGCATAAAGCGGGCATCGACAACGTCATTCTGGAGCGCCAAACCGGGGAGTACGTTCTGGGCCGTATCCGTGCAGGCGTTTTGGAGCAGGGCACAGTGGATATGCTGCGTGAAGCAGGCGTATCTGAGCGTATGGACGCTGAAGGCCTGGTTCATGACGGCGTTGAGCTGCTGGTGGGTGGCAAGCGCGTGCGCATCGACCTTAAAGAGCTCACCGGTGGCAAGACTGTAATGGTCTACGGCCAGACCGAAGTGACCCGCGACCTGATGGAGGCCCGTGCAGCTGCTGGCCTGACGACCATCTACTGCGCTGAGAACGTAAAGCCTCACGACATGAAGGCTGATAAGCCTTATGTGACGTACGAAAAAGACGGCGAAACCTTCCGCCTGGACTGCGACTACATTGCTGGTTGCGATGGTTTCCACGGTGTTGCCCGTCAGAGCATTCCGGCTGAGCTGCTGACCCACTATGAGCGTGTGTATCCGTTCGGTTGGTTGGGCCTGCTGTCTGACACACCACCATGCAACCACGAGCTGATCTACGCACACCACGAAGATGGCTTTGTACTGTGCAGCCAGCGTTCTAACACGCGCAGCCGCTACTACCTGCAAGTGCCGCTGACTGACAAAGTTGAAGACTGGTCTGATGAGCGTTTCTGGGACACCCTGAAGTCGCGCCTGCCGCAGTCTGTTGCTGATAACTTGCAGACTGGCCCGTCACTTGAGAAGAGCATTGCGCCGCTGCGTAGCTACGTCGTCGAGCCGATGCAGTACGGCAAACTGTTCATGGTCGGTGATGCTGCGCATATCGTGCCGCCAACAGGGGCTAAAGGCTTGAACTTGGCTGCCTCGGATGTGTGCTATTTGTACCGCATCCTCGTTAAGGTCTACACTGACGGCCGTACCGACCTGCTGGATAAATATTCTGAACTGGCATTGCGTCGCATATGGAAAGGCGAGCGTTTCAGCTGGTTCATGACAAATCTGCTGCATGACTTTGATGGCCATAAGGACGCTTGGGATCAAAAGATGCAGCAAGCCGACCGTGAGTATTACCTGAATTCCCATGCCGGTTTGGTCAACATCGCCGAGAACTACGTGGGCCTGCCCTACGAAGCAATCGAGTGATTCATCTGGCTGTCGATACACACGTCGACAGCCAATTAATCCCATTAGCGAATCAGAGGATTTCCCATGATCCGTCAATGTCTGGCAGCTTCCCTGCTGGTACTGAGCAGCACAAGTCTGATGGCCGCCGAGTGCGCCGTTACTGTAGACAGCACCGACCAAATGCGTTTCAGCACAGACAACATTGTTGTTGATAAGTCCTGCAAACAGTTCACCGTCAACCTGAACCACACTGGCACCATGCCGGCTACGGTAATGGGCCACAACCTGGTAATCAGCACCGCTGCTGATCAGCAGGGCGTTGTGACTGAGGGCATGAGCGCTGGCGCTGCCAATCAATACGTTAAGGCTGGTGACACCCGCGTTATCGCTCACACCAAGGTCATTGGTGGTGGCGAGAAAGACTCTGTGACTTTTGATACCAGCAAGCTTAAAGAAGGTGAGAACTACACCTTCTATTGCACCTTCCCAGGCCACGTGGCTCTGATGAAAGGCACCCTGGTATTCAAGTAATCACCAGTACTCTGTTCGTCTGAACAGGGTTTGCACACTTGAGGTAGCCTTGCCTACCTCAAGTCCTGTTTCTTCCCCCCTTCGTTCCTTCCTCTGCTTTACGGGCTTCTGCCTGCCCATGCGGCCTGCGTGCCACAAAATTTTCCCGAAATTGATTTAAATCATGGTCGCCTGACCGGCTTCGTTAATGATGCGTTCGTTTAGGCGGCGCTTGTTGTGTCGTCTGTGGTGAGGCATGAATGCGGGAGGCACGATGCAGATCAGCGACAAGCGTAAGGCCATGGCAATACCGGCTGTGCTGCGTTTGAGTTTCCGTCCGTTCTTTCTCTTGGGGGCTTTGCTGGCCTTGGTGGCGGTGCCAGTGTGGGTGCTTGAGCTCAGTGGTGTTGCTGCACTGACGGCTCCGGCTGGTGGCTGGCTGGCATGGCACCGGCATGAGTTGGTATTCGGTTTTGCCGGGGCAATCATTGCAGGCTTTCTGTTGACGGCCGCCCAGACCTGGACCGGGCAGCACAGTGTGTCAGGTTGGCCTCTGGCTGGGTTGGTGTTGCTCTGGTTATTGGCGCGTCTGGCCTGGTGGGTGGATGAAATCTCGCTGCTGGTGCTCAATGCACTGTTTCTGTTGGCAGTGGCCTGTGTTCTGGGGCGGATGCTGTGGCGGGCCCGCCAAGTGCGTAATTATCCGACGGTGTTCCTGTTGTTGCTGCTCTGTGCCAGCGATGTGCTGACACTGTTGGGGGTTCAGGCTGGCAATGAGGCGTGGCAGCGACAGGGCGTTTTGGCTGCTGTGTGGCTGGTCAGTGGAATGATGAGCCTGATTGGTGGCCGGGTGATTCCTTTCTTCACTCAGCGCGGGCTGGGGCGAACACATCAGGTGACGGCTTGGCCGTGGTTGGACTGGTTTTTGTTGATTGGCAGTGTGCTGATCGCTGCGCTCACCGCGCTAGGGTTGATGCACGACGCGCACTGGTCAGCCGGAGTGCTGTTTGCTCTGCTGGGGGTAGGGCATGCAGTGAGGCTGGTGCGTTGGTTTGATGCCGGTTTTTTGCGGGTGCCATTGTTGTGGTCATTGCACATCGCTTATGCGTGGCTGGTGGTGGCGTGCGCGGGTTTGGCTGCGTGGAATTTTGGTGCGCAGATCGCGCCCAGTCAGGCGCTGCATGCGCTGACTGTTGGTGCCATGGGCGGGCTGATTCTGGCCATGCTGGCGCGGGTGTCACTGGGGCACACAGGACGGCCATTGCAACTGCCAACGGCCTTTTCGCTGGCTTTCGTCTTACTCAATCTGGCCGCTATGGCGCGGGTGTTCGGGGTGTCGTTGGATTACTCAACGGCCTTGTGGCTGGCGGCAGTGGGCTGGTCGCTGGCGTTTTTACAGTTTGTGCTCTGCTATGGCCCGATGTTGTGCAAAACCCGTGTGGATGGTCATCCGGGGTAAACCTGTTGCGCTTATGGAGGGAGTCGAGCCGTGACGTACTTACTGCTGAATATCATCCACCTGGGGGCTGCAGCGTTCTTTATCGGCGGGGTGTTTTTTGAGGTGATGATTCTCTCCCGTGCCGCCAGACAGCTGGAGGCCGAGCCCCGTGAGCGTTTATCCAAAGCCTTAGGGCAGCGGGCCCGTAAGGTGATGCATTGGGTGGTGCTGGCGCTGTATGGCGCGGGCGTGGGGCTGGCCTGGGAGTATCGGGCGCTGCTGCAGGATCCATTCGCCAGCAGCCTGGGCCTGTTGATGAGCCTGAAGATTCTGCTGGCGGTGAGTATTCTCGGGCACTTTCTGTTGGTGGTGTTCCTCATGCGTAGCGGACGAATGACGCCTGTCCGCTCACGCCGGATTCACCTCAGTGTGTTGGCCCAGATGCTGTTAATCCTATGCCTTGCCAAGGCGATGTTCGTGCTGAACGTTTGAACGATCAGCACGCACGGGGCTTGGGCTTGTAGAGGAACAGCAGCGTAGTGAACACACTGAATACGCCCAGCCCGATGTAGGTATAGGCGAAGGCATCCATCACGGTGTCTTGCGGCAGTGCCCCTTCAGCCGGGTTAAACAGGGTCAGGAAGGCACCTGCCGTCGAAACCGCAAGGCCAATGGCCAGCTGGATAGTGACCGACATCAAGCTGGTACCGCTGCTGGCTTGTTGGCTGTCCAAGTCAGTCAGGGTAAAGGTGCTCAGGGCTGTGAACTGGATGTACATCGACATACCAATCAGTGAAAGCAGCAGGAGCAGCCAGGCCAGGTGAGTATCCGCAGTGATCAGCGACATGGCGGCAATCATGAAGCCCTGAACGAACGTGTTGCAGGCCAGCACGTAGCGATAGCCGAAGCGTTTGATCAGCCAGGTCAGCAGGGGTTTACTGGCCATCCCGGCCAGGGTCAGCGGGATCATGCTCATGCCAGCTACAGACGGTGAGTAACCCAGCCCGACTTGCATCATCAGCGGGGTTACGAACGGCATAGCAGAGCTGCCCAAGCGCGAGAGCAGGTTGCCCAGAATACCAACGGTGAAACTGGGAACTTTGAACAAACTCAGGCTGAACAGCGGGTGTTTTTTGCGTGAGGCATGCAGGTAATACAACACCAGGGCAACCACGCCGCTGATGACCATCCAATAAGGCTGCACAACACTAGGATGGGCCAGTGTTTCCAGGGTGAAGATGACCGATAGCGTGAGTGCACCAAACAGGGCGAAACCGACAAAGTCGAAGGACCAGGACTTTTCCGGGCGCAAATTCGGCATCAAGCGGTAACTGGCGATTGCACCGATCAGGCCAATGGGCAGGTTAATGGCGAAGATCCAGCGCCAGTTGGCGTACTCCACCATCCAGCCGCCTATGGTCGGGCCAATCAGTGGGCCGACCAGGCCGGGCAGGGTGACAAAGCCCATGATCCTGACCAGCTCGCTACGCGGGTAGGCGCGCAGTACAACCAAACGGCCTACAGGCATCATCATCGCGCCACCGGTGGCCTGAATCACCCGCGACACCAGCAGGCTGTCATAGGTGTCGGCAAAGGTGCATAAGAGCGAGCCGGTGCAGAACAGCAATATGGCGCCGAAAAACACCCTCCGCGTGCCGTATTTGTCGGCCAGCCAACCCGAAGCCGGGATCAGAATGGCGACGGTAACCAAATACGCCAACACAAGGCCGTGCATGCGCAACGGGTCTTCGCCCAGTTCATGGGCGATTGCGGGCAGCGCGGTATTGAGAATGGTGCCATCCAGTGCCTGCATGAAAAACGCAACAGCGACCAGCCAGGGCAGCATTCGGGCAGTGCGAGGATCAAGAATGGATTGAGCAGTCACGTCTAACCTTGTGCACGGCAGTGGAGGGGGAAAGCGGCCACACAAAATTTCTGTGTGGCCGGGGCGGATCAGTAGCCCGAGCTTGGCGCTTGCGTCACGCTGGGTGTTTCTTTGAATTTAGCCAGTAATCCCTTCGCTGCACTATTGAGCAGTGAGGTATCGACACCAACAGCGACGAACTGCGCACCGAGGCTCAGGTAATGCTTGGCTCGCTGTTCGTTGGCACAGAGGATACCTGCTGCCTTGCCTGCTTTGCGAATCCGGGCGATGGCATCATCAATCACTGCGCAGACTTCTGGGTGGTCAACCTGACCGGCAAAGCCCATGGAGGCCGATAGATCAGACGGGCCGATAAATACGCCATCAACACCCGGCGTAGCGGCAATCGCATCCAGGTTAGTGATGGCTTCGACGGTTTCCACCTGAACCAGCAGGCACACCTGCTCGTTAGCCTCTTTGATGTAATTGGTGAAGCGGTGCCAGCGGGATGAGCGGGAAATGCCGCTGCCCATGCCGCGGATACCTTCCGGTGGGTAGCGCATGGCGCGTACCGCATCTTGCGCCTGCTCGGCGGTATCGATCATCGGCAGTAGCAGGGTTTGTGCGCCAATGTCCAGATACTGTTTGACCAGCACCGGATCAGCCACCGGCAAACGCACCACCGGATGCGAGTCGACACTGCCTGGTACGGCATGGACAGCGCTGGCAATGGCCTGCAGTTGTGGCAGGGTGCTGCGCACATCGTTAGGCACGTGCTCGTTGTCGATCAACAGCCAGTCGTAACCGACACCACCGAGAATCTCGGCGGCATAGCTGTCAGCAAGACCCAACCACAAGCCAATTTGCGGTTTACCTTCAGCCAGCGCCTGTTTGAACGGATTGTGTAAACGTGGAGTGCTCATCGTGGCGCGCCTTATACGAAGCGGAACGAAATACTGCCCAGCGGGCCGTAGTCCGCGTGGAAGTGATCACCGGCCACACCACCCACCGGGCGGGTGAAGGAACCGGCCAGTACCACTTGCCCGGCCTCAAGGCCTTCACCGTACGGGGCGAGCTTGTTCGCCAGCCAAGCCACACCCGTTGCCGGATGGTTAAGCACGGCTGCGGCAACGCCGGATTCTTCAATCACCGAGTTTTTGTACAGCAGGGCGCTGACCCAGCGCAGGTCGACGGCATCTGGCTTAACCGGACGGCCACCGAGGACGATACCGGCGTTAGCCGCGTTGTCGGAGATCGTGTCGAACACTCTGCGCGGTGCTTTGGTGTAGCGATCAAACTGCTCAATACGCGAGTCGATGATCTCCAGTGCCGGTACCACGTAGTCAGTAGCGGCCAGCACATCAAAGATGGTGACGTTTGGGCCTTTCAGCGGCTTGGCCAGAATAAAGGCCAGCTCCACTTCAACCCGTGGCGCGATGAAACGGGACACCGGAATGTCGCTGCCCTGATTGAAGAACATGTCATCCAGCAGGGTGCCGAAATCAGGCTCGTTGATTTGGCTGCTGATCTGCATGGCGCGGGAGGTCAGGCCGATTTTGTGGCCTTTAATGACGCGGCCTTCTGCCAGCTTCAGTTTCACCCACTCGCGGGAGATGGCGTAACCATCCTCGATGGTCATCTCCGGGAAGCGCTTGGAGAAGTGTTCAGTCTGGGTGCGCTCTTGTTCGGCGCGGTGCAGTTCAGCGGCCAGTTCAGTGATCAGGGCTTGGTCGAGCATGGGGTAATCCTTATTACAAAACGCTGATCAAATCAGGCGCTGAGGTATTCGATGGCGGCTTTGTTGAATAGCTCAGCCTGTTCGTAGTGAGCCCAGATGCGGCACTCAGGAATCTCAATGAGGGTGGCGTTAGGCGCCAGCTCAGCGATCTTGCGGGCGTTATCCACAAACATGTGCTGAATGCTGACGGCAGCGGTCACCAACACTGGGGTTTGCAGGGCGCGCCACTGATCGTGGGTGAGGAATTGCTCAGGCTGCGCCGAGGACATCATGTTAGCCATGCGTGTTTGCAGATTGTCGCACTCATAGCAATCCAGGCGGGCGCTGACCAGATCAGGCATCAGGCTCTTCTCTGGGTTGTAGAACAGCGCAGAAACAATCTTCTCGACGTTTTCCCAGGTCAGGTTCTCGGTTGCAGCACCGCGACGCTCTTTAACACCGGAGATGAATTTGCCGACTTCTTCTTCGTTCACCACGATGGCGCCAGGGGACACCATGACCACTTTATTCACTCGCTCCGGGTGATAGTGAGCCATGTGGATGGCAATCGCAGAACCGAGCGCCACACCAATGAAGGACGCTTTGTCGATATTCATGGCATCCATAAAGTCGCGCACGTGGGTGCGGTATACGCTTGGGGTGTACGGGTAATCCGGTGCTTCAGTCAGGCCGTTACCCATCATGTCCACAGCAATCACGCGGAAGTGCTCGGACAAGGCGGCAATGTTGGCGCAGAAGTATTCCAGGCTACCGGTGGCGCCGTGCAGCAGGATGACCACCGGCGCATCGGCCTTGCCCGCTTCCAGATAGCGGGTGCTGACGCCTTTAACGTCGATCCAGGCCAGTTGATGCGGGGTGCGGAACAGGTGTTTCCAGATGCTTTGGTACTGCGTCATAAGGTGTCTCGCAAAGGCATGGCCGACGCGTGTGGCAACACAGGCGACGGCACTTAATCAGGTGTTGGTCGGTGCCGGGCTTAGGGCTTGAGGAAGTTGATGCTCAGTTCATTAAAGGCATCGGGTTGCTCAAACTGCGCCCAGTGGTCACAGCCGGTCATTTCCAGCAGTTCGACATTCGGGGCGGTTTCGGCAATGGCGTAAGCGTTGCGCAGGAACATGTTCGGCGCATCGACGGCGGCAATACTCAGTATCGGTTGCTTCAGGCTGCGCCATTGCTCCGGCTTGAGATCCTGCCCACCCAGGCTGAAGGCCAGCAGGCGCGGCATCGCGTCTTGCATGCGCGGGTCTTGGTAGATGTCCAGGCGGATGGCGATCAGGTCGTCGATCAGGTCTTCTGGTTTGAGCATCAGGCCACTCATGGCCGCCTGCACGGTTTCCCATGTTGGGGTAGTGGCAGCGGCGCTACGACGTTTACGCACGCCTTCAGCCACGCGGCGCTCCTCTTCGGCATCGACAATAATGCCGGCCGGTGCGACCAGAATCAGTTTGTTGACGCGCTCAGGCGCATCGTAAGCCACCTGTGCAGCAACCCAGGAGCCGAGCGAGACGCCGACCAGAGAGGCAGACTGCACACCCACAGCATCCATAAAGCCTAGGACGTGTTCGGCGTAATTAGGGATCAGGTAGTCATAGTCGGGCTTGTCGGTTGCACCGCAACCCAGCATGTCGATACCGAAGACATGGAAGTGCTCGGCATAGGCGGCATAGTTAGCGCAGAAGTTCTCCAGGCTGCCGGCCGTGCCGTGCAAGAGGATGACAACCGGTGCGCCGGGTTTGCCGGCCTCAAGATAACGTGTGCTAACGCCGTTGACGTCAACCATATTGAGGCGGTGAGGGGTGCGGAAAAGATACTTCCAGATGCTTTTGTAATTGTTCATGGCCGACCTTGGAGCTAAGGGTAGCGCGCCCTGCAAGGCGCAAAGGGCGCGAAATACCTGAGGAAAACTAATGCTGGTTAGGGCATGTTCCGACAGTAGCCAAGGGGCTCAGGTTGAGGCAACGAAAACCGTAATTTATGTGCACTAAGTGCACGATTAGCTAATGGCTTCAGCGTCTTCATACAGGTTGTTGGTGTTGCCAAACTCGAACTGTTTCCAGCAGGCCTCAATCTGCCCAACGGCGTCTTTGAGCATGGGCAGATAACGCTTGGCGGCATCCTGAATGGTCATGGCCTTGGCCACGTACACCAGGCTCAGGCACGCCGCGACTTTTTCGCCGTTGAAAACCGGCAAGGCAATGGCCGCAATGCGCTTCTCTGACTGCCAGTGGGCGTAGTTTTCACCGTAGCCGGTTTTGCGCGTGTGCTCGATCAGGCGGCGGATGTAAGTCTCGTCACGGGCCAGTGCGCCTTCCTCGTCTTCGCGGGCGCGCAGCAGGTCCAGAATGGCTTCGCGTTCTTCGTCCGGGCAAAAGCTCAGGTAGGCTCGTCCCACCGAGGTATAGAGCATGGGCAGGCGTCGACCAATCATGGCCTGGTTGAACGAGAGGCGGCTGAATTTGTGCGTGGTTTCCCGGACTAGCATGGCATCCACATCCAGGGTGCAGAGGTCGGTTGGCCAATGCACTTTCTGCAACAGGCTGCCCAATACTGGGGAGGCCAGGGAAGAAATCCATTGCTCGTCGCGGAATCCCTCACTCAGTTCACGCACCTTGAGGGTGAGCTGATAGAGGCTGTCCTCGGAGCTGTGGCGCTTGATGTAGCCCTCTTGGTGCAAGGTTTCCAGTAGGCGTCTGACCGTTGTGCGATGCAGCCCGGTTTCCTGGCTTAGTTGGTTGATGCTGGCAGAGCCGCTGGCCCGGCTCATGGCATGTAAAACGGCCAGGCCGCGAATCAATCCGCGTACGGATTTGTACTCAGTTTCTTTTTCTTCTTGTGTCATCACGCTTACTCAAAGCTATGTGCATCCAGTGCACAACTAACGGCTTTCTGATTGCTGCTGTTTTTTTCTTGTTTCTATACTCCGGCCAACCCTTAAAAAGGTGGTTTGGCCGGTGATCATACACCTTGGTAAACATCGACCGACATCGCGTAGCTGACGCGGCAATGTCGGGGTGCCAACCCCTTCCCTGATATGCATAACCACGCGGCGCTTCACCTTGCGGTGAGCTTCGGGGTCATTTTCAACCCTGAAAAATCAGCGCGCGCTATTTCCTGGCGGAGAACAATAATGACCCAGACCCCACAAGAGCTTAACGAGACAAGCTATAAGGCGGAAGTCGTTGTGCTTGGGGCCGGACCGGTCGGACTGGCTATTGCAAACTACCTCGGACAAATGGGTGTCGAGGTTCTGGTTATCGAAAAACTCGATACCCTGATCGACTATCCACGCGCCATCGGCATCGACGATGAGTCGCTGCGCACCATTCAGTCCTTTGGCCTGGTTGATCAGGTATTACCGCACACAACGCCTTGGCACGCCATGCGTTTTCTGACGCCTAAGGGCCGTTGCTTTGCTGACATTCAGCCGATGACTGATGAGTTCGGTTGGTCGCGCCGTAATGCGTTCATCCAGCCGCAAGTCGATGGAGTGATGTATCAAGGCTTGGGGCGCTTCCCCAATGTTCGCTGCCTGTTCTCCCGCGATATGTACAGCTTCTCTCAGGATGCCGCAGGCGTTGATCTGAGCCTGCGCAAGAGTGATGGGACTGAAGAACGTGTGCGTGCCAATTACTTGGTTGCCTGTGATGGTGGCAACAGCTACGTGCGCCGCACCCTGAACATTTCCTTTGATGGTAAGACTGCGCCGAACCAGTGGATTGTGGTCGACATCGCCAACGACCCGCTGGGCACGCCAAACATTTACCTGTGTGCTGATCCGGTGCGTCCGTATGTATCCGCTGCACTGCCGCACGGTGTTCGTCGTTTCGAATTCATGGTGATGCCAGGTGAAACGGAAGAGCAACTGAGCCAGCCTGAGAATATGCGCAAACTGCTCTCGCAGGTGCTGCCGGAGCCGGAGAAGGTCGAGCTGATCCGTCAGCGTGTGTATAACCACAACGCCCGTCTTGCCGGTCGTTTCCGTATGGATCGCATTCTGCTGGCGGGTGATGCTGCCCACATCATGCCGGTTTGGCAGGGCCAGGGTTACAACAGCGGTATGCGTGATGCCAGCAACCTGGCGTGGAAGCTGGCGCTGGTGGTCAAAGGCCTGGCTGATCCTGCTCTGCTCGATACCTACGAGGCTGAGCGTCGTGACCATGCCAAGGCGATGATCGATCTGTCCGTATTGGCAGGCAACGTGCTTAACCCGCCGAAGCGTTGGTACGCCACGCTGCGTGACGGTATCTCCTGGCTGCTCAATTACGTACCGCCGGTGAAGCGTTACTTCTTGGAGATGCGCTTTAAGCCGATGCCGAAGTACACCCAAGGTGTGGTGGTTGCCGACAACATTAAAGACTCCCCAGCCGGGCGCATGTTTATTCAGCCCAAAGTGGAGCTGGAAGATGGTCGTCAGGTGCTGTTGGATGAGGTCATTGGTAGCAACTTCGCGATCATTGCCTGGGGCAGCAATCCGAAGTGGGGCATGAAGCCTGAGCAGATCGCCGCGTACGAACAGCTGGGTGTTAAGTTCATCCAAGTGCTGCCAGCGGTTCAGCTCAAGGCTGAGCGCGAAGTGATCGACGGTGTGATCACCGTGGGTGATTGCACGAACCGTCTGAAGACTTGGTTCGGTCTGCACCCGGTTTCTGTTGTGATTCTGCGTCCGGACCGTTTCGTCGCCGCTGCGACCATCCCGCAAATGCTGGATAAGGCCGCCGCTCAGGTGCTTTACGCATTGCGTGCGACGCCGGTGATCGGCAACGCCCAGATCAACCCAGGCAAGGTGGCCTGATATGGCCGCTTTGCTGGAGTGCCTGTCGCACACACCACTGGTGGGGTTTGTCGACCCTGCGCAAGCGGTGCTGGATGAGGTGGACAGTGTGATTGCGGCAGCCCGTCAGCGGGTTGCCGAGTTTGATCCGGAGTTGGTGGTGCTGTTCACGCCGGATCACTACAACGGTTTTTTTTACGACGTGATGCCGTCGTTTTGTATCGGTATGGCAGCTCATGCCATTGGTGACTTTGGCACGCTGGCAGGGCCGTTGACGGTCCCTCAGGAGCTGGCAGAGTCCTGTGCTGCCGCTGTGCTGGACGCTGGTATTGATTCGGCTGTGTCTTACCGCATGCAACTCGACCACGGAGCTGCTCAGCCATTGGAACTGTTGTTCGGTGGCCTGGGAGAAGTGCCGGTGATCCCGGTCTTCATCAACTCGGTAGCGACCCCGCTGCCGAGCTTTCAGCGTGCCCGTCTGCTGGGCGAAGCCATTGGCCGTTGGGCCCAATCGCTGAACCAGCGCGTCCTGTTCATTGCATCTGGCGGGCTTTCCCATCAGCCCCCGGTGCCTGAACTGGCCAAAGTCGATGGGTTAATGGCCGACAGGCTAAAAGGCAGTGGCAGGTACCTACCTGCCGATGAGCGCGAAGCACGCACGCAGCGGGTGATCCTCGCTGCGCAGCGATTCGTGCACGACCAGAACTCGCTGCACCCACTCAATCCTGAGTGGGATCAGCAGTTCCTCGACATTCTCAGCGAAGGCCGCATGGCCGAGCTGGACAGCGTAGCGAATGCTGAGCTGTCTGCGCTGGCAGGTAAATCCACCCATGAAGTGAAAACCTGGGTTGCCGCCAGTGCTGCATTACAAGCGTTTGGCCCGTATCAGGCCAGTGACCGTTATTACCGCGAAATTCCCGAGTGGATTGCCGGATTCGGCACGCTGAGCGCCCGTCCATGTGCTGACGGGCAATGATCAAGAATTCATTACGGAAGACACGCTAATGAGCCGATTCAACGAAGAGAGCACCAGCCAGTTCGTCACCATTGAAGATGCTGGTCGCTCGCTGAAAGTCCACTACAACGACATTGGCAGTGGCGAACGTGTTGTGGTCATGTTGCACGGCTCAGGCCCGGGTGCAACCGGTTGGGCTAACTTCAACCGCAACATCGACCCGGTGGTGGATGCTGGTTTCCGTGTCCTGCTGATTAACTGCCCCGGCTGGGGCAAGAGTGATTCGGTGTTGTGCGCTGAGTCCCGTTCCGACTTCAACGCCCGCGTGGTGAAGGCTGTGATCGATCATCTGCAGATCGACAAAATCAGCCTGCTGGGCAACTCCATGGGTGGTCACAGTGCTGTTGCGTTTGCCCTGACATACCCGCAAAACGTTGACAAGCTGGTGCTCATGGGCGGCGGTACAGGTGGCGTGAGCGCCTTTGTGCCGATGCCAACCGAGGGCATCAAGCTGATCGGTGCGCTGTATCGCGACCCGACCCTGGAAAACCTCAACCGCATGATGCAGGTGTTCGTTTACGACGCCAGTGACCTGACTGAAGACCTGATGAAAGCTCGCCTGGCGAACCTGCTGGCGCGTCCGGATCACCTGGAAAACTTCGTTAAGAGTCTGCAAGCGCACCCTGTGCAGTTCCCGGATTTTGGCCCGCGTTTGCCTTCAATTCAGGCGGAAACCCTCATCGTTTGGGGCCGCAATGACCGTTTTGTTCCGGTGGATACGGGCTATCGCCTCAACGCTGGGATTCTCAATTCACAGCTGCATGTCTTCAACAAATGTGGCCATTGGGCGCAGTGGGAACATGCTGAAAAGTTCAACCGACTGGTGTTGGACTTCCTCACCCACTGATCACTGCTGCAGCCATTAGAGAGGTCATCATGAGTGTTTCCTTTGACACGCTGGAGCAGCTGGCTCAAGCCCTGCGTAAGGCAGAACGTAGCGGCGAAGGCATCGAGCCTTTGCGCGATCAGATTGGTCTGGACGGTGCAGAAGCGGCCTATGCGATTCAGCGCTTGAATGTTGCCCATGCCGAGGCCTTTGGCCGTCGTGTGGTCGGTCGCAAAATCGGCCTGACCAACAAGAAAGTGCAGGCGCAATTGGGCGTGGATCAGCCGGACTTCGGCACCCTGTTTGCCGACATGTGCTACGGCGACAACGACACCGTTCCGTTTAACCGCGTGATGCAGCCAAAGATTGAGGCGGAAATTGCGCTGGTGCTGGAAAAAGACCTGCCGCGTATCGACACCACTTTCCTCGACGTACTCGATGCCACGGGCTGGGTGATGCCGTCGCTGGAGATCGTCGGTTCGCGCATCAAAGATTGGAACATCCGCTTCGTCGACACCGTGGCCGATAACGCCTCCAGCGGTTGCTTTGTACTCGGCGGCCCGGCGCGTCGCATTGCGGATGTTGACCTGCGTAAAGCGGCCATGAGCATGACCCGCAACGGTGAAGTGGTATCCAGCGGCAGCGGTGCTGAATGCCTGGGCCATCCGCTCAATGCAGCGGCCTGGCTGGCCTCGACCATGGCCCGTTTGGGGACGCCGCTGAAAGCGGGCGACATCATCCTGACCGGTGCATTGGGTCCGATGGTGGCGGTGGCTGCCGGTGATCATTTTGAAGCGGTGATTGAAGGCATTGGCCAGGTCGGCGTGCAGTTCAGCGCTGAATAACTTTGCCTGCGTGCACTTAAGGTACTAACGATGAAAAAACTAAAAGCCGCCATCATCGGTCCGGGCAATATCGGCACCGACCTGATGATCAAGATTATGCGCAACGCCAAGTTCCTCGAAGTAGCAGCCATGGTCGGTATCGACCCGAGATCCGACGGTCTGGCCCGTGCTGCGCGCATGGGTGTTGCCACTACAGCTGAAGGCGTACAGGGGCTGATCAATCTGCCTGAGTTCGCTGACATCGACTTCGTGTTCGATGCCACCAGCGCCGGTGCTCACGTGAAAAACGACGCCCAGCTGCGTGCTGCCAAGCCGGGCATTCGCCTGATCGACCTGACACCTGCGGCCATTGGCCCGTACTGCGTACCGGTGGTCAACGGTGCTGAGCACATCGACAAGCTCAACGTGAACATGGTCACCTGTGGTGGCCAAGCCACCATCCCGATGGTGGCTGCGGTCTCCCGCGTGGCCAAAGTGCATTACGCCGAGATCATCGCCTCCATCGCCTCCAAATCCGCTGGCCCGGGCACCCGCGCCAACATTGATGAGTTCACCGAAACCACCAGCAAAGCCATCGAAGTGATCGGCGGTGCAGCCAAGGGTAAGGCGATCATCATCATGAACCCGGCTGAGCCGCCGCTGATCATGCGTGACACGGTGTTCGTGCTCTCCGAAGCGGCTGATCAAGCTGCTGTGGAAGCCTCCGTGCTGGAAATGGAAAAAGCCGTTAACGCCTATGTGCCGGGCTATCGCCTGAAGCAGAAAGTGCAGTTCGACGTGATCCCTGAAGATGCACCGCTGAACATCCCGGGCCACGGCAAGTTCTCCGGCCTGAAAACCTCCGTGTTCCTCGAAGTCGAAGGCGCGGCGCACTACCTGCCAGCCTACGCGGGTAACCTGGACATCATGACCTCTGCCGCGCTGGCTACCGCCGAGCGCATGGCTGAATCCATGATCAACGGCTGAGGACAGCACCATGACCTTTGATCCAAGCAAAAAGCTCTACATCTCCGACGTGACCCTGCGTGACGGCAGCCATGCCATCCGCCACCAGTACTCGATCCAGAACGTGCAGGACATCGCCCGCGCGCTGGACAAGGCTCGCGTTGATTCCATCGAAGTCACCCACGGTGACGGCCTGCAAGGCTCCAGCTTCAACTACGGTTTTGGCGCACACTCCGATCTGGAGTGGATCGAAGCCGCTGCGGATGTCATCGAACACGCCAAAATCACCGTACTGCTGCTGCCGGGTATCGGCACGGTTCACGACCTCAAGGCTGCCTACGATGCCGGTGCACGCTCGGTTCGTGTCGCCACCCACTGCACCGAGGCGGATGTGTCCAAGCAGCACATCGAATACGCCCGCAGCCTGGGCATGGACACCGTCGGCTTCCTGATGATGAGCCACATGATTCCGGCGGAAAAACTCGCCGAGCAAGGCAAGTTGATGGAGTCCTACGGTGCCCAGTGCATCTACATGGCCGACTCCGGCGGCGCGATGAACATGAACGACATCCGCGACCGTATGCGTGCCTTCAAGGCCGTGCTTAACCCGGAAACTCAGACCGGTATGCACGCGCACCACAACCTGAGCCTCGGCGTGGCCAACTCCATCGTTGCGGTGGAAGAGGGCTGTGACCGTATCGACGCCAGCCTCGCCGGCATGGGCGCCGGTGCCGGTAACGCACCGCTGGAAGTGTTTATCGCAGCCGCCGAGCGCATGGGCTGGAACCATGGCACGGACCTGTATGCACTGATGGACGCAGCGGATGATCTGGTGCGTCTGCTGCAAGATCGCCCGGTCCGTGTAGACCGTGAAACCCTCGGCCTCGGCTATGCCGGTGTTTACTCCAGCTTCCTGCGTCACGCTGAAGTGGCGGCGCAGAAATACGGTTTGTCGACCCTCGACATCCTCGTTGAGCTGGGCAAGCGCCGCATGGTTGGCGGTCAGGAAGACATGATTGTGGATGTCGCGCTGGACCTGCTAAAGCGCTGACACCACCGCTGTGCCTGAATTTGCCGTGGTTCGCCACGGCTTTTTTTTATGTGTTGAATGCGACTGGAGATGACCATGCAATTGCACAATCAGGATCTGTTCCGCCAACAGGCCTATATCGACGGACAGTGGGTGGATGCTGACAACGGCCAAACAATTGCCGTGAACAACCCAGCCACGGGTGAAATCCTCGGCAGCGTGCCGAAAATGGGCCGTGATGAAACCCGTCGCGCGATTGATGCCGCTGAGCGTGCCCTGCCAGCCTGGCGTGACCTGACCGCGAAAGACCGCGCCAACCGCCTGCGCAAATGGTTCGAGCTGATGATGGCTAACCAGGAAGACCTGGCCCGTTTGATGACCATGGAACAGGGCAAACCGCTCACCGAATCCCGCGGCGAAATTGCCTATGCAGCGTCCTTCCTTGAGTGGTTCGGTGAAGAAGCCAAGCGCGTGTATGGCGACACCATTCCCGGCCACCAGCAAGACAAACGCATCATCGTGCTCAAGCAGCCGATTGGCGTGACCGCTGCGATTACGCCGTGGAACTTCCCCTCCGCGATGATCACCCGCAAGGCAGGCCCGGCACTGGCAGCGGGTTGCACAATGGTGCTCAAGCCTGCTTCGCAAACTCCGTACTCGGCACTGGCTCTGGCGGCTCTGGCTGAGCAGGCGGGTATTCCGGCGGGCGTGTTTAGCGTAGTGACTGGCAGCGCTGGTGAAGTCGGCGGTGAGCTGACTGGCAACCCGAAAGTACGCAAGTTGACCTTCACCGGCTCCACTGAAATTGGTCGTCAACTCATGGCTGAGTGTGCGCAGGACATCAAAAAGGTGTCGCTGGAACTGGGCGGCAACGCGCCGTTTATTGTCTTCGATGACGCTGATCTGGACGCTGCTGTTGAAGGCGCGCTGATCTCCAAATTCCGCAACAACGGCCAGACCTGCGTGTGTGCCAACCGCCTGTACATTCAGGACGGCGTCTACGATGCCTTCGTTGAGAAGCTGGTAGCAGCGGTCAACAAACTGCAGCTCGGTAATGGTCTGGAAGCAGGCATCACCACTGGCCCGCTGATTGATGCCAAAGCTGTCGCCAAGGTACAGGAACACATTGAAGATGCCGTGAGCAAAGGCGCACGTATCGTCAGCGGCGGTAAGCCAAGTGCGCTGGCTGGCACCTTCTTCGAACCGACTATTCTGGTGGACGTGCCGACCTCCGCACTGGTCTCCAAAGACGAAACCTTCGGCCCGCTGGCGCCGCTGTTCCGCTTTAAAGACGAAGCTGAAGTCATCGCCATGTCCAACGACACTGAATATGGTTTGGCTTCGTACTTCTATGCCCGTGATCTGGGCCGCGTATTCCGTGTGGCGGAAGCGTTGGAGTACGGCATGGTCGGCATCAACACCGGTGTGATCTCCAACGAAGTTGCGCCGTTCGGTGGCATCAAAGCCTCCGGCCTGGGCCGCGAAGGCTCCAAGTACGGCATCGAAGACTATTTGGAAATCAAATACCTCTGCCTGTCCCTGTAAGGCCGTGTTCGTGGCTGAAGCCATTCCTGCAGAGTTAAGTGGTTTGCAGGCGTGGCTTTAGCTGCGAAGAGGCTATTAGCAGGCTGACTCAACGTATTCAGGCAAAAGAAAAACCGCGATCAGCGGTTTTTTTACGCCTGCTATTTAACGGCTTCTGTATCTGGCGCACGCAGTTGCCATTCTTGGCTGAAGCCACTACTACAGGTTTCGGTGGTTTGTGGGAGCGGCTTTAGCCGCGAACTAGGTGTGTAGGCAGGGTCATAGATTGCAGACGAAAAAAAGCCCGCAGCGTGGTGCGGGCTTTTTTTTCACGTTGCCTGATTAGGCTGTCGCAGGTTTGGCATTCGCCTCTGCGGCTTCAGCAGCTTCTGCTTCTTTGCGCTTGGCTTCGTTCTCATCGGAGACGCGCTGCAGCTCAGGACGCAGGTAGCGCAGGCTGATGCCCAGAACAATGATGGCCAGGATCACGCTGGTGGCCGAGACGCTGATCAGGGAGTAGCCCAGTTTGGCTTGGTCCTCGAACACGTGCTCGGTGATGTACGCAACCAGTGGCGGCGACAGGGTCGGTGCCAGGGTACCTACCACCAGAATGAACATACCCATGACGCGACCACGTAGGTGAGTCGGGGCCATCAGTTGGATGGTGGCGCTGACGTAGAACACGGAGTTCAGCAGGATCACGTCCAGTGCTGCATAGGCAATCACGAACACCTTGAAGTCATCCGTGGTGAATGCAATGCCGATAGCAGGCAGAGCCAGTACCAGGATGAAGGCGTAGAAGCGGATGTGGGCATCTTGGTAGCCGCGCTTGTACATCCAGTCAATGATGATGCCTTTGAGCAGCATGGTGCAGGCACCTACTGCGTACAGGATACTCAGGGCCGGCGCGTACTCTTTCGGCGTCAGGCCGAAGTGACGGGTGATGTAAGTCGGAACCCAGGACAGAGAAGCCAGTGCCGCTACGGTGGTGCAGGAGAAGCCCAGCAGGAGCAATCCGTACAGCAATTTACGCTGCTTGATGTAGTCCTTGAAGTTGATCTCACCAACCTGTTCTGTCACCGATTTGGCGCGTTCTGTCAGGCCGTTCATGCCGCGACGGATCGGCTCACGGAAAGTAAAGACCAAAAGGGCAAGCAGTACACCAGGTGCACCAAGCAGGATCAGCGCTGAGCGCCAAGCACTCATTTCACCGACCACAGGGAAGGCCATGGTGCCTACGCTGGCGGTGTAGGCAATGACCCAGCCGCCTACGCCAAATGCGAATGCGTTACCGAGTTTTGGGCCCATGCCGAAGATCGACATGGCAGTCGTCATACGGTGGCGCGGCACGCGGTCGGCAATCATCGAGTAGGCCGCAGGCATCAGCGATGCTTCTGCTGCACCGACGACTACACGGCTGGCAAACAGCGATGGGAAGGTCTTCGACAGACCTGCACAAACGGTCGCTGCGGACCACACTGCGAAGCCGCCGAACAGCACTTTACGGCGTGAGAGACGGTCGCAGGCCCAGCCCAGCGGAAACGCGAAAAGCCCGTGCGCAATAGCGAATGCGGGGCCAATGATCAAACTCATCTGTACGTCAGTGAAGCCCATTTCCTTCTGGATGGGCACCACCAGCATGTTGAGGGCCAGACGGTCGAGAATTGACATTACATAGAACATCAGCAGGACCAGAACCATCCACCATGGCTCAATGTTGTCCCAGATGCTCGCCAGCGATCTGTCTTTGTTATGCATACATCACCGTTTTTTTAGTTGTATTGGTGGGGTGTTGGCCAGAGAGGTCCGCACGCCGAAATCATCCCGTTAGTGCACCGTTTCAGTGCGTAACTGGCAGTGTCTGCACCAGGTCGGGATGGGAGTGGAATACTAGTCATGAGTTTTTCTGGGAGGTACGGAAAAATAGTCATCCGTGCACAAGGTGCACAGCTTGCTAGGCATTTGTTGCTGTGCGCTAAAACGCATCGCTAGAGTTGGTGCACTGGGCTTTGTGTGGGCAGGCAGCTGGCAGGGTGAATAGGCATGCAGGCGTTGCCCCCATGGAGCCCGATATTTTTCGACAATAAGATTGGTAAGGCGGCCCCATGTTTTTGCAGCAGATCGCTCAGCACATTACAGACACCCAATACGAGCAACTCCCGCAGGATGTTGTGCACGCAGCGAAGTTGCGTTTGATTGATGCTTTGAGCTGCTCGGTCGGCGGTTATCAGGCGCCGAGCAACGATGCCTTCATGAACCTGTACCGCAGCTGGGGTGGTACTGGCCAGGCCACCGTACTGGGCTACGGTGAAAAATTGCCTTTGGCACAAGCTGCACTGATGAACTGCCTGACTGGGCGCTCATTCGATTTCGAGGTTTGCGGGCCATCACCGGAAGGTATCAACCGCGGCAAGATGGTTGGGCACGTGTGCAGCACCACTGACCCAACGGCTTTGTCAGTTGCTGAGTTCCTCAATGCTGATGGCAAGGAGTTGATTGTCGCCGTGGTATTGGGGGGCGATATCGGTGCACGCCTGGCTGTTTCGGAAGAGTTCAACTTCGATAAGTGTTTTGAAGTCTGTGGTACGGCCAACGCCTTCGGTGCGCTGGCTGTCGTGGCGCGTCTGATGAAGCTGGATCAGGCCGCCATCATCAATGCTTACGGCATTCTCCTGCACATGATGTCGGGTTCTTACCAATCTCTGTGGGATGGCGCTGACACGTTCAAGTTGCCCGGTGCGCTGGCTGCTTATAACGCCGTGACTGCGGTGCAACTGAGCCAGGCCGGATTCGGCGGTGTGAAAGATGCCCTGACCAGCCCGCTGGGCTACTACAACCTGTTCTCGGTCAACTACAACCCTGAGCATCTGGTTGTGGATTTGGGTAAGACCTATTACGCCAAGGGCATGCACAAAATTCATCCGTCCTGCTACGGCAACCACAACCCAATCGAGTGTGCGCTGGATATCGTGCGTGAACACCAGTTCGCCGTTGAAGACATCGAGCAGATCACCATGGATGTGCCGCCGCATCGTCTGGTGCACTTCCTTAACCAGACCATGACTGAAAACGACACTCAAGCGCGCTCGCTGTTCAGCATCCCGTATGCGGTGGCCAACGTGATGGTCAATCGCAGTGTGGAAATAGCTCACTACACCCATAAGCATGCTTACAAGCCAGACGTGATGGCGCTGACTGAGAAGGTCAAAATGCTGCCTGCAACGGATCTGACTAACCACCTGACCCGTCTGGCTGTGCACTTGAAAGATGGTCGTGTGTTGCGTGCTGAACGTAACCAGTTGCCGCTGGGTTGGGCTGAAAACCCAGTAGGTGAAGCACAGGTGATCGAGAAGTTCTGGCGCAATATTGATTTCGCTGGAACTGTGGATAAAGACCGTGCCGAACGTGCGCTAGCCGCCCTGATGGATCTGGAAAATCAGGCTGACGTGCAGGCTATTGCCAGCAACCTTTGCTGATCAAAAAAGGGCGCCGACGGTGTCGGCGCCCGCTATCAATGCTGTGCAGAGTAGAGGTGAGGCGCTCTATTGTCATGGACAAACGCGTCTCTTAATCCTGCCTGCAAGCAGCGATAAAAAAGCCCCACTTCGTTGCCGGAGTGGGGCTTTTTGTGCAGCTTCAAACTCAGCTTTCGAAGGCTTCCAGGTTCGCCTTCACGCCAGCGCGGATGCGCTCTTGCCACTCTTCACGGGAGCAGAAGCCAGGTGATTCTTTGGCTTTGGCTTCAGTGCGGGCATAAATTTCTTCAATGGATTCGTTAACCAGGTCGATGTCCCACCAAGTTGGTTGGGTCACGTACCACGGGGACGGTGTGTAGCACTCGATGCGGTTACCTTCCGGGTCACTGACGTAGATGCTCCAGGTGTTGCCGTGATCTTTCTGCTGCAGGATCGGTACGCCGGCCTTGTGGAATTCCACTGCCATTTTCTTGAGGTCTTCGAGGGTGTCGTAGACGAAGGAGATTTGCTGCATGCCAGGGTGGCCTTCGCGGCGCAGGTTGGCGAATGCAATCTGGTGATGCTCTTCCGGATCGCCAGTCATGAATACCACGCGAGCACCATCACCACGGCCATTACCGGTGTCAGATACCACGAAGCCAAACCAGCGGGAGTAGAACTGGCCCAGTGCATCCGGATCGAAAGCAGGGACGCCAATGTGGCGGAAGCGGCCTTGAGGAAGTGCCATGGTCAATAACCTCTTGTTATGAGTTAGCAGGTTTACCTGTTTTAGGCGTTTGCTGTGCACGCAACGCCCGATACTTTTCATCGCATGCACCTTTTTGGTGCGTGCTGATAACTGTAATCAGTTACACCCATCGTGCTTACTCGATCGGTGCAATCCAGGCTAAACGACAGCCTGTTTAGGTGGCTGTCGAGTGCTGTGATGTTTTTTTGCCATCAGTCTGATCTGCCGTATTATGCGCTGTAGACGTGTTGATTGCTTTTGGCTAGCCTCCACGCCGGGCACGGTTCAACGCTGAAGATTGCCGCCTTAGCGTTCTCATCTGCAGATCAAACTGTCAGGAGCGTATTGATAGCAGTTCGATTCGTTTGGGGGGATCAAATCTTTATTTGGTGTGCACTAAGTGCACTCCAATTCAAGTTTCAATTGAATGAAATTGCACCGATTTTGATACTGATGCCCAAGCTCGGTGCAAAGGATTGATCGTAGACACAGGGAGGATTGCCCACCGAGGCATATTAAAAAGAATAAGAGAAATACTATGTCCTGCACTAAGAAGTCCCTGGGAAACGCTTCACTCCTTTCGTGTGCCGTTACCGCCATTGTCTGCACATCCTTCGCTCAGCCTGTACTCGCTTCCGGTTTTCTGGATGACTCTCAGGTCTCTCTGCGTCTGCGCAACCTCTACTACGATAACGATTTCCGCTCCGGCCACGGTTCCGGCGGCTCTCGTCTGACTGAGTGGGGTCAGGGTTTCATGCTTAACGCGCGTTCCGGTTATACCGAGGGCACCGTTGGCTTTGGCGCCGATCTGACCGCGTTCTACGGCCTCAAGCTGGATTCGGGTGGTAAGGCGGGTGATCCGAACTCGTCACGTCAGCCGGCTATTTTGTTCCCGCGCGAGACTGATAACAGCTCGGTAGATGACTTTTCCTGGGCTTACGTGAATCCCAAGATTCGCTTCTCCAAAACCGAAATCGTATACGGTGCACATCAGCCGCGTATGCCGATCGTCCAGGCATCGACCGGCAGTATTGCTCCGCAACTGTTTGAAGGCACCATGATCACGTCGCGTGAGATTGATGACCTGACCATCGTTGCCGGTATGTTCGAGAAGTCTAAAGGCCGTGCTTCCAGCGACGGCATTTCGATGAGCATTAACGCCGCCAACACGGGGCGTAATGGCTACCGCTCGCCAGCTAACGTAGCTAAATACGGCGCGCAAATTCCAGGCACGCCGCAGGACAGCAACAAATTTTGGTTCTTCGGCAGTGACTACGTCGTCGATCCGAGCCTGACCCTGCGCTACTACTACGCGCAGATGGATGACTTCTACTCCCAGCACATGATTGGTGCGCTGACCTCTTGGAAGGTGGGTGATGGTGTTCTGACCGGTGACTTCCGTCACTACGACAGCTCGGGCCATGGCAAAAACCGCAGCTTCGACGGGCAGATGGAAGGCTACCTGGTCAGCGGTTTCTACGCCAACGACGTAACCCTGGGTGAAGTGGACAACCAACTGACCAGCGCCCTGTTCAGCTACAAGTACGGTGCGCACACCTTCGGTGCCGGTTACCAACACAGTGAAGGCGACAGCGACTTCGTTTGGCCGAACCAAGGCGACGGCTCTATCGCGCCGATCACCAGTGACATTCAGGTCAACAAATTTGCCCGTGCCGGTGAGCGCACCTGGCAGGTTCGCTACGGCTATGACTTCACTGCACTGGGCGTTCCAGGTCTGAACTTCAACTGGATCTACCTCAAAGGCAGCAATGCCCTGTCGGCTGCTGGTCCGAAGAAAGAGCAGGTACAGATCGTTTCCATGACCTATGCCGTTCAGGAAAGTGCACTTAAAGGCCTGTTCTTCCGCTTGGATCGCGGTGCGCTGAAAACCGAGTTCCCAGGCGCACGTGACATGACTGAAACACGCCTGACCACCGAGTACGTCATTCCGCTCAAGTAATTCGCCTGTGCTGCGCAGGTGCACACCCGTGCACCTGTTGCGGGTAATACCGCCTGATAAAAATAACTACGGAGTATTCGTATGTCTGGCAAACCAATTCCGCCGCTGCATCAGTCCTGGTGGCAGCGTATTGAACCCTGGTGGATGGTCGGCGTACTGCTGCTGTTCTATGTCATCTCGATTCTGGATCGTCTGGTCATCAACATGCTGGTGATCCCAATCCAGAAAGACCTCGGCTTAACAGACTTCCAGATCAGTCTGCTGCTCGGCCCTGCATTCGCTATCTGCTTTGGTCTGTGCGGTTACCCGCTGGGCTGGATGACGGATCGTTTCTCCCGTCGTGGCGTAATTTTCGGCGGCATCGTGTTCTGGTCCGCTGCGACCATCATGACTGGCCTGTCGAAAACCTTCCCGTTCCTGTTCGCCTCGCGTATGGGTGTGGGCGCTGGTGAAGCGGCTCTGCAACCAGCGGCTTATTCGCTGATTGCCGACAAATTCCCGAAAGAGCGCATGACCACCGCACTGTCGATTTTCGGCATGGGTCCTAAAGTCGGCACCGCGTTTGCCTTCGCTGTTGGCGGCTGGGTGATTGCCTACTCGGCTTCGCACGATGGCATGGTATTGCCGATTGTGGGTGAGCTGACCTCCTGGCGTTTGGCGATGGTGCTGATCGGTGTGCCTGGCATTCTGCTGGCGCTGCTGGCCTTCACCTTTAAAGAGCCTGCGCGTAAGAACCACGTTAAACCGGCGACTGACGGTGTCAACGTGTTCAAGTACATGGGCCAGAACAAGCCACTGTTTATCAGCCTGCTGTTCGGCTTCGCCATGGCGGCTGTCGCGGCTGCAAGTCTGGTGAGCTGGGTACCGACTTACATCACCCGTGAGTTTGGTTGGACGCCGAAAGAGTACGCGCCAATCATGGGCATCATTAACGTGATCAGTGCGTCGAGCATTCTGTTTAAGGGTGTGATCATCGACTGGCTGTACAAGCGTGGTGTGCGTGATGCTCACGTACGTTTCTACACTTGGCTGTTGGCGATTACTCCGCCGCTGGCAATCCTGTCCTTCAGCATGACCAACCCATACTGGTTCATGGCGATGTACGCAGTGGTTGATGTGGTGCTGGTATCCTTCCTGCTCTACATCGCTGCGACCATCCAGCTGCTGATGCCGAACAACATGCGTGGCCAAACGACAGCCATCTTCATGTTTGTGACCGCTACCGTGGCTGCTGGTCTGGCACCGACTATCGTTGCTTCGTTCACTGACTTCGTGTTCGGTGATCAGCAAGCGCTCGGTAAGTCGCTGATGATCGTGACCACCTCGGCCAGTATTGTTGCGTTCTTCGTACTGCGTTACTCCCTGCGTCACCTGCGCCCGGCGCTGGAGCAGCAGGAGCGTGAAAACGATGCGCACAACAAGAAGCTCGCTGATGCTCAAGCCACTCCGGCCTGATACTCAGTAAGTTGAACAAGAGCCCGCTTGGCATTGCCACGCGGGCTTTTGTGCGTTTAGCCGGTATAGTAATTGCCGTTTTGTAGTGGGATTTAAGTTCAATGCACCGTTTACCTTCGCTCAATGCCATCCGTAGTTTTGTAGCCGCTGCCCGTGCTCAGAGTTTTACTGTGGCAGCGCAGGAACTGCATGTGACGCAAGGTGCTGTCAGCCGAATGGTGCAGGCGCTGGAGCAGGAGTTGGGCGTCCAGTTGTTCAACCGCAACGGACGCTTTATCACACTGACTCAGGCAGGCCAGTCTTACTACGAAGATGTCAGTCAGGCGCTTCAGCTGATTGAGGATGCGACCCGTAAACTGCATCAGGAGCAGGCTAATGTAGCGCTGCAACTGGTGGTTAACTCAGGCTTTGCCATCCGCTGGCTCATGCCGCGGCTGCCGTCTTTTCAGCAACAGTACCCGCGTATTGATGTGCACATTCTCGGGGGTGAAGCGGAAATGGCGCAGTCGGGGGATAAAGCCAACCTGACTGTTCGATACGGCGTCGGCAATTGGCCGGGCGTAATTTGTGATTTTCTGCCTGTGGGTAATCTGATGGGCGTGGTGTGTTCGCCGGGGCTGAAGGCCTCACGCGAGCTGCATGGCCCGCACGATTTGCTGCAAGGGCCGCTGCTGACCCACACGCCCAGCAGTGGGTTTTGGGCGGAGTATTTTGAGCATTACGGACTGCCTGCACCTGACCTGGGTGTGGCGCCGCGTTTCTATCAACTGATGCTGCTGGCTGAGGCTGCAATGGCCGGCCTAGGCTTTGCGCTGGTGCCGTTGTTCCTGTTTCAAAACGAGTTGGAAAGCGGCCGCTTGGTGCTGGCGGTGCCCCATACATTCGACTCGGCTCGTGGCTACTGCACCACCCATGCACCGGGTGCTGACAGCGATTACAAAGTGCGCGTTTTCAAAGAGTGGCTGATGCAGCAGGCGCAAGAGTGTCACCATCAAACCGAGGCGGTTTGGCGCAGGTCTGAGTAACTGAGGATCGCTTTGGTGGATAAGGCTTGGCTTTGTCTCCCTGTCTGATTCGCGGCTAAAGCCGCTCCCACGATGTTTGCAGACTACTGTAGGAACGGCTTTAGCCGCGAACAGGGTGGCTCAGTCTACGCCGCATTCCATTGTAAAAGCCCAAGCAGCAGGCATAAAAAAGCCCCCATAAGTGGGGGCAAGGTGTGAAGCAAGAGCAGTCAATTTGCGAGCAGTTTCTGCAATACCCGCTTGGCGGCAGCAATATCCGATTCCGGAATGCCGGCAAGTTGCTCGTGGGTAAATTCGGTGGCGCGGGCTACCAGTGCTTGACGCTTTTCCAAGCCACTTGCGGTCAGGGCATACTCCCCGGCATTGGCTTGCACGTAGCCCTGACTGATCAGGCCATTGAGTGCATCCTCAATGGCGCCACGGCCAAGAAGGGTTTCACTCTCAATGCCATCCAGTGCAACTGAACCGGCAGACAGCAGGTTGAGCAGGCGAGAGGTGGCGCGTGTCACGCCCAGCTCTTCACGATGAGCCTGGAACAGCTGTGAGAGGTGCTGGCTGGTATTGCTCAACAGACTGGTGAACAGCATGTCGTCGTCGGCACTCTGGGTGTTGCTAACGGCCTGGGATTGGCTGAGCTGTGGGTGGTTCTGAGTGACCGCATATTGCCCTTGGGCAAACAGCAGCGGCTCGCCGCTGAAACGGGCGTAATGCTCAACCTGGCCTAGCAGAATCCAGTGATCACCCCCTTCGTAAATTTTCACCAGACGGCATTGGAAGTGGGCGATTGCACCATCAATCAATGGAGCACCGCCCGCACCTGCGGTCCATGGCACGAGGTTAAAACGCTCTTCGTGACCAGAGCCAAACAGTTGCGAGACTTCCACTTGATCAGCCGCGAGTACGCTTACGGCAAAGTGGCTGGCTTCCATAAACGTGGCAGCGCTGGAGGACTCGCAGCGAATCGACCAGAGCACCAGGGCTGGGTCCAGAGATACGGCTGCAAACGAGTTTGCCGCCATTCCAACGCGTTTTTCACCGTGTTGTGCGGTGATGACTGAAACACCCGTCGGGTATTGTCCGAGGCTGCGGCGGAAGGCGCGGGAATCTTCAAGCGGGTTGCCCTGCTCGATCAGTCGGGCTTCAGGGGTGTGCACAGTGGAGTTTGGCATAACAGATATCCTTGCCCTGGCGAGCGCCACGGGCTGTGTATACAGGCTGTCTGCGCGAGCGCGCCGACGCTTCGGCGCGGTGGTGCGCTGCGTGGGCGCACCACCGCAAATGTGGCTTACTTGTAGTAGGCCAGCGTGCCGAAGTCGCAGAAGGGCGCAGGCTCCATGCCAAACATGGTTTTGATGTACTGACTGGCTGCCAGCTCACGACCGGCTGAGCCATGGTTACGGGCGGCCATCAGGTCGCGCATTACCAGTTGCAGAATGTTGTTGGACGCCGAAGCCGCAGCGCCTGCAATCGGCCACAGTTGAGTCATGGTTTCGAAGCAGGTGCCGTTAGCATCGGCGGATTCGAAACGCACGCGCATGCGCTCAAGCGGAGTGGCTTCTTCGCCGCGGCAAGCGGTTTCGAACAGCTCGCGCCAGTTGTTCAGGTGACGATCACGTGCGCCGTTCACTTTAGTCAGCGCATCAGCCAGCTTCAGGTGCAGGAACGGGTTCTGTGCAATCGGCGCACCGGTGCCCTGACGCGTCAGGCGGACACGGGATTGCTCAATGAAGGTGTTGATGCCACACAGTGCAGTACCGATCACAGTGTTGGTGGCGGTGGAGTTGAAAATGCCTAGGAACGACATCCAGTACAGCGGGCGGTTGTTCACTTCCCAGCCTGGGTTGGCGTCGTTGTAGGTGTCGACCAGCTCGTGGATACGGTAGTCCGGTACGAATACGTCTTTCAGTGTCAGGGCTTTACTGCCGGTGCCTTTCAGGCCGGATACATCCCAGCTGTTGTGGTCGATGGACACATCGCTCACAGGCACTACGAAGTTGCGCGCACCGCCGCCAAGGATGACCCACTGTGCATGGTCAACACCGCTGGAGAAGGTCCACACGCCGTTGAGCAGGTAGCCGCCTTCTACTTTTTCTGGCTTGCCAATCGGGGCATAGGAGCTGGAGGCACGGGTGTCCGGGCCGGTTGCCCAGAACTCATCCTGCATGCGCTTGCTCATCAGGGCGATTTCGAATGCGTGGCAGTTCAGCTGGCCAGCAATCCAGGCTGCGGAGCTGTCGGCAGCACCGATTTTCATGATGCCTTCGAAGAACGAAGCGGGGTCGATTTCCAGACCGCCGTATTGCATCGGAGTGAAGGTGCGGAATACACCCGCATCAATCATCGCCTGGACGGTTTTATCGGAAACCCGGCCATTGGCTTCGGACTCATAACGGCCTTCAGCAATGACAGGTACTGCAGCCTCCACAGCTTCCACGAATGCCCGGCCGGCAGTCAGGGCACGTTCACGGTATTCCTTCCAGCACGCGTTGCGTGGGTTGGCATTGGTAGCGGTCAATTGCATGGACGCATTAGGCATGATTCAGCACCTCACATTGTTGTTGTGGGGGCAGAATTTATTGGCCGGGGGAAAACCACTCAAACTATATTTATGGCGTACTTATGAGAAAAACTCATTTAAGTGGGTTGGCTTGTAAGTGGCGCGCCAGAGCGCTTCGGGCACACGGGCAAGCCGGAAGGTACCGGCTTGCCCGTGTGGAAGATGCTGATTAGAGATGTAGGGCAAAGGTCAGGGTTTTACCAGGCTGATGTTGATTAGCATCTCGCGGCTTTCACCTCCGCCAATGGCATTCACTGGCAGGATGCCGCTGTAGGTACCGGGTGGGAGACTGGTGTTGTCTTCCGGCAAATATTCAACAAGCAGGGAACTCTGAAGGGTATTGCTCCCGCAGCTAACACTGGCGTTCATCGGACGAATACGGCATTCAGTGGTGCGGTAGCCTTTGAGCTTAACCACCTCGATGTTGCCTAAACCGTCGCGCAGTGGGACGTTGATCAGCGCTGAGTCTCCAACGGGGGTCCACTCTGTTGTATTGGGGCCTTGTAGGGGGTAAGTCGTCACATAACTGTATTGCTGGCCGGTCAAGCGTTTGGACACAGAGGCCTTCTCGCCTGCATCCGGGACATCCAGATTAACTAGGACAGTATTCACGCCATCGAACGGGGACTGGAAGGGGTTATAGCTTGCAAAGTTCAGCGCAACGATGAGGTTTTGTAAGCGGCGCCCTTGCTCATCGTTAATCCTGAAAGGCAGCCAGCCTCTCTGAGTTTGAGGCGCACTGTTCTGAATAGGTTCCTGAATATTGACCAGTAATTTGCCCTTGCCAACTGCTGGTGTGCCTAGATCATGGATGCCGCTGTCATCCTGAATCGAGAGCTGTAGCAGCTGATGCTCGATTACCTTGCTGACCGGATTTTTCAATGCAATGCGGACGCTTGAGTAGTCGCCCAGATTCTCGAGAGTCATGTCTGGATAGGCCTCAATACGTCCACCCGGTGGAATATCTACCTGCGAGGTTGGCTGGAGATAAGGTGCTATCCCAAGGTTATAGCCCTTGAACTTGCCCTCACCAGGGACATTGGTGTTATTGAAGCCAAGCAGTGGAGTGATCTCTTTTTGCAATATTGGCAAACCAACCGCTACGTTGACACTTGCGCCTCCCCAGTGGACTCCGACTATTTGTGAACTCTCTTGCTCGAGAACAGCGGAGCCGGAGCTGCCTGGCTGAGTGTCGGCATCATGATCGAGTTGGAAAGTTTGGGCATTGATTTTGGTGATGGTGGTTTTCAGCCCTGCATCATTCACGGCTGCGATCATCATGGGGCGAAGTCCGCCGTTGCCGTACTGGGGAACATAAATCGCTGTGCCCACTTCTTGGGGCTGCTTTTCCGATATTTTCAGGCTGCCGAATACATCGAGCGCATGAGAGTTTTCTACGTCGAATGTATCAAGTTCCAATAATGCGTAGTCAGTTGAAGAGCCGGGATTGCCGCGTACCAATTGCTTGGTTGTGCGCAAGCTAATACTACGGTTCTTAGGGATGGCTGTAGGGGCATCGCAGGTGTCATTGAACCAACCTAAGCGGACTTCATTGTCCAGCAGCGTTGGCCCGCCATCGGGCCCCAGTTCTGGAGTCACGTGCGCATTGGTCAGTGTATAACGTCCATTGCCGACCAATGAGCCTGAGCCATTGTTGAGTGGTGAAACTGCTGCCAGTGAGGGTGTGTAGAACGGTGTGTTGGCATAGCATTCCAGATCACGGCGGTTGTCTGTGCCGAGAATCGCACGTGGTTGCCTGTGTGCTGGGGCGGGTTGATACGTGACCTTTGTCAGGCGCAGTGATGCACTCTGCAAGCCGCTGGATAACACTTGAATAGTTGCATTCTCACCACTGATTTTGATGCCAGCCTCAAGATCCAGCGCCGATGAAAAAATCTGGCTGTGACCCGAGTCATCAATTATCTCGACGTAAGCGCCGTCGGGTAAGTCGATTGCATCAAATTTCAGGCTCAGGTTAAGTGCGCCTTTGTGCTCAATGTAGTGCTTGCTGATCTGGCTGCGTGACTGTGGTTCAACAATGTACTGGTTATAAGTAGTGGTTACTGTCTGCGGTAGTTCGATCGGTGTAGCAGCTAAAGCTTGGGCTTGCGAGAGTGCTAAGGCCAGAACTGAGTAGCTCAAGTATTTTTGGGCAATACGGATTCTATGGTTACGGTAAGACATGGGACCTTCCTTGGTTTGAATAGAATGATATTCATTAGCGACTGATAGGTCGCAAAAGGTCAGTCTAGACAGTGTTCGGGCAGGCGCCTGATGAAGAGCTTCTTTTATGACGGGCGGGGATTCGAGTGCCAAACCCTTCCAATAGATTGCTAGCGCTGCGGCCTTCAGAGCGAGAGACTGCTGGAGTATTTGGGATGAGTGCGGAGCAGAGGAGGGAGGGCTTGGGGTAGCCCCGGCCAAAGCCGGGGCCGGTAATCAGGCCGGAATAGCCGCGGTGATTATAAGTTCGACCAGCAGATTCTGGACGCTGTGTGTTGAGGCGATACGCCAGTCATTCTGAAGTAATGAAACTTAGATACCGGGTGTGCTAAAGGGCGCCAAGCCGCTAGTCTGACTCAAGACGCTGCACACGCTGAAGTAACCTGACGGATTCGGTAGCCATGCCGCCGAATCCGCTAGTGGCTGTTTAGTGATGATGTTTGTGTTTTTTCTTACCGTGCTTATAGCCACGGTCGTGGCCGCGCTTATAGCTGCGATCGTCACGGTTATTGTCCCTAGCGATTTCATTGGCCAGCGCACCACCGGCTGCGCCGCCTAAGCCTGCGCCAATGGTCGAACCGGTGCTGCCGCCGACTTTACCGCCTACGACGGAGCCACCCGCAGCGCCCAGGCCACCGCCCAGTGCGGCTTCAGTCTTGTTGCCATCGCGGGCGGTGATTACGCCACCCGCTGCGCCACCTAAGCCGGCACCAATAGCTGCGCCAGTGCTGCCGCCTACTTGTTGGCCGATCACATTACCCAGCACTCCACCTACACCGCTGCCAAGGGCGACTTTGCCCGTGTCGCCTGCAAAGGCCATCGGGGCGGCCAAGGCGCTGAACAACATTGCAGAAATTAACGTACGCATACGGCAAACCTTTTCAGATAAATGAGCACGCGGTGCTATGGAGCGACCGCTCCGGGCTGTTTTGGATGCAGCCCGGATATAGGCTTAGAGCACGGCTGTTCAGAAAATTCCGTACCGTTTGCGAAATTTTTTAGGCCTTTGGTGTGAGGCCCGCGCTAGACGATGCGGGCCGATGCAGTGCTAGGTGACAGGCGGATAGCGACGTACTTTGAGGTGGGGGTAAAGCTGCCGGTGCCATAGCTCTCCAAAGGAACCAATGGGTTTGCCTCCGGATAGTAGGCAGCAGCCTGACCGCCGGGTATATCAAAGGCCAGCAGGGTGAAACCCGTTACTTTGCGCTCGATACCGTCGTTCCAGAGGGTTTCAATGTCCACTTTTTGCCCCGGTTTGAAGCCCAGACGAAGTATGTCGGCTTCATTGACGAAGAGTACGTCACGCTGCCCGGAGACGCCGCGATAACGGTCATTGAGTCCATAGACAGTGGTGTTGTACTGATCATGGGAGCGCAGGGTTTGCAGGATCAGGTCAGGCTTTTGTCCGGTTTGGCGTACCTGCTCAGGCAGCAGGTCATCCGGCAGTTGGTTAGGTTTGAAATTGGCTTTGCCTGAGGCTGTCTTCCAGTTGCGCGCACCCGCTGAGTTACCGAGGTAGAACCCGCCAGGGTGTTTTACCCGCTCATTGAAGTCATGGAAGCCGGGAATGGTGTCGGCAATCAGCTCGCGGATTCGGCCGTAATCGGCAATCAGTTCATCCCAGTTGACCGGGTGATTACCCAGCGTTGCTTTAGCAATACCCGCGATGATGGCAGGCTCAGAGCGCATCTGCTTCGACAGCGGTTGGAGTTGGCCGTAGGAAGCGTGGATCATGCTGAACGAGTCTTCCACGGTCACGGCTTGGGGGCCGTTGGCTTGCATGTCGATATCGGTGCGCCCCAAACACGGCAGAATCAGTGCGTCGGCTCCCGGTGTCAGGTGGCTGCGGTTGAGCTTGGTGCTGATCTGAACCGTGAGTGCACAGTTGCTCAGGGCTTGGTGGCTGCGTGGGCTGTCCGGTGTGGCTTGGGCGAAGTTGCCGCCGAGGCCGATAAAGACTTTGATCTGCCCGTCGAGCATGGCGTTGATGGCTTCCACCACGTTGTGGCCATGCTGGCGTGGGACCTCAAACTTAAAGCGCTTTTCCAGCGCATCCAGGAACGTCACCGGTGGGCGCTCGTTGATGCCCATGGTGCGATCACCCTGTACGTTGCTGTGCCCACGTACCGGGCACAGGCCCGCGCCGGGCCGACCGACGTTGCCGCGCAACAGTTGCAGGTTGACGATCTCCTGAATAGTCGCCACTGAATGATGGTGCTGGGTAATGCCCATGGCCCAGCAGATGATCACGCGATCGGCGCGACGGTAGAGCAGGGCGGCGTGTTTCAGTTCATCCAGCGTCAGGCCCGACTGCTCAACCAACGATTCCCACGACGTGTCGTCCAGAAGCGCGAGATAGTCATCCATGCCGGTGGTGTGCTCGGCGATAAAGGCCAAGTCGAAGACGGGAGCTTCGCCGTTGGCCAATGCTTCGCGGTGCCATTGCAGAAGGAACTTGGCGATGGCGCGGATAGCGGCCATATCGCCACCCAGTGCGGGTCGAAAGAACGCCGTGTTCAGCGGCTCGGAACCATTGGAGAGCATCTCAAGCGCGTTCTGAGGGTGCTGGAATCGCTCCAGCCCCCGCTCTTTCAGCGGGTTGAAGCACACCACTTGTGCGCCCCGTTGAACCGCTTCACGCAGTGGCTCAAGCATGCGCGGGTGGTTGGTGCCGGGGTTTTGCCCAAGCACGAAGATCGCGTCACTGTGCTCGAAATCATCAAACGTCACCGTGCCTTTACCGACGCCAATGCTCTGGCCCAGCGCTACGCCGCTGGCCTCGTGGCACATGTTTGAGCAATCCGGGAAGTTGTTGCTGCCAAAGGCGCGGACAAACAGTTGATACAAATAGGCGGCTTCATTGCTGGCCCGGCCCGAGGTGTAAAACTCAGCCTGATTAGGGGACTCCAACGCGTTCAGGTGTTGCGCAATCAGGGCGAAGGCGTCGTCCCAACTGATTGGGCGATAGCGGTCGCTGGCGCGGTCATAGCGCATTGGCTCGGTCAGGCGACCTTGGTATTCGAGCCAGTAATCGGACTGCTCACGCAACTGGCTGACGCTGTAGCGGGCGAAGAAGGCGTCGTCCACGCGGCGTTTAGTGGCCTCCCAGTTAACGGCTTTGGCGCCGTTTTCGCAGAACTTGATGTGGCCGTCTTCCGGTGAGTCACCCCATGCGCAACCGGGGCAGTCAAAACCGCCGTGTTGGTTGGTTTTAAGCAGGGCACGCAGGTTCTTGAACGGCTGCTTACTGTCCAGCCAGAACTGCGTCACGCTGCGCAGTGCGCCCCAGCCAGCCGCCGGGCCGGAATAAGGTTGGTATCGAGGCTTGTTGGCTTGCAGGCTCATGGACGCACGACTCCCTGCGCAACCGGGCTGTAGACCCTTGGCGCACTGTGTTTAGGCAAATGAATAAGATTGAGTTTATGTTGCCTGGCCCATTGCACGCTCAGGCTGGTTGGCGCAGAAAGGCTGACCAGCGTGCCGATACCGGCTCGCAGTGCCTTGTGGATCAGTTCCAGGCTGCAACGGCTGGTGACCACCGCGAAGCCGGCTTGCGTCGCGGTGCCTGTACGTTGCAGGGCGCCGATCAATTTATCCAAGGCGTTGTGACGGCCGATGTCCTCACGGCAGAAACGAATCTCGCCCGTAGCATCAACGAATAGCGCCGCGTGGACGGCACCGCTGTATTGCGCCAGTTTTTGTGCTTGCTCGATTCGCGGGCGCAAGCCGTGTAGGTGAGTGGCCGGTGGCAGGTTTGCCGGTGGCAGCGCTTTGAGCTGGGGCAGCGCTTGCTCCAGTGCTTCCACTCCACACAGTCCGCATCCTGTATTGCCAGCCAAGGTTCGGCGCTGCTGCTTGAGGGCCCAAAAGGCCCGGCTACTGACCTGTACCTCCGCTGAGGTCGCCTGACCGTTGCTGTTAAGCGTGACATCATAGATGTCGTCGATGGATTCGATCAGGCCGCTGCTCAGGCTAAAACCAAAGATGAAATCTTCCAGGTCGGACGGGCTGACCATCATCACGCTATGGCTGATGCCGTTGTAGCTAATGGCCAGCGCAGACTCCTCTGCGAGCATTGTCGTTTCAGCGTGCTCAGGCTTTTCCAGCTCGACATAGGCGTAGCTGAGGGCTGGCTGAATGGCGTCGTTTTGCGTGTCGCTGGTGTTGCGCGGCATGGGACGTTCATCTCACGGCTTACAGGTGATACTGCAAGCCTAGAGTGCTGCTAATGACGCGTCTAATCGCTGCTGCTGATTTTTTGATCGAAACTGTCTATTGATGAGGCGAACTGGTCGTTTAGGTGGCGCTTATGCCTTTGAAAAGCGGCGCCCCTCTTCAA